>AQSD01000004.1 GCA_000402755.1 Fidelibacterota bacterium SCGC AAA160-B08
TTTTTACAAGAAAAACGTTCCATTTTTTATCTTATTGTGTAATTTCAAGCATTGACAATATAACATAGAGGCTAAAACAACTCATGAAGTATAAAACAAAAGAAGAATTTTTAGATACAGTAGTAGATAATTATAAAGATCAAAAAGAATTTCATCAAGCTGTCGAGGAAGTTGTCCATTCTATATGGGATACAGCAGTAGCAAATCCAGAATATGGTAAATTTAATATCCTCGATAGAATCGTTGTTCCAGATAGAACAATTATTTTTAGAGTACCATGGATGGATGATAACAATGAGGTTCATGTAAATTTAGGCTATAGAATTCAATTCAATTCTGCAATTGGGCCTTATAAAGGTGGATTGAGATTTCATCCAAGTGTTGATTTAGGAATTTTGAAATTCCTTGCCTTTGAACAAGTGCTTAAAAATAGCCTTACAGGATTAAATCTTGGAGGAGGTAAAGGTGGATCAAACTTTGATCCAAAAGGAAAATCTGATAAAGAGATTATGAATTTTTGTTATGCTTTTATGAATGAACTTTATAGGCATATAGGTAGACGTACTGATATACCAGCCGGTGATATTGGCGTTGGAGGCAGAGAGATTGGATATATGTTCGGTCAGTACAAAAAAATAAGAAATGCATTCACTGGTGTGCTAACTGGAAAAGGTACAAATTGGGGCGGAAGTGTAATTCGTCCTGAGGCTACAGGCTACGGATTAGTTTATTTCGTTGTTGAAATGCTTAAAATAAGAGATGATTCTTTAGATGGAAAAATTGCTACTGTTTCTGGATCTGGAAATGTAGCACAATTTGCGTGTGAAAAATTAATTGAATTAGGAGCAAAACCAGTAACCTTGTCTGACTCGGGTGGATTTATTTATGATCCAGATGGGATTACTCAAGAAAAATTAGAGTATGTCAAAGAGCTCAAAGGTGTAAGGTCTGCTAGGATATCTGATTATGCTAAAAAATACAATGTTGAATATTTTGAAGGAAAGCGTCCATGGTCCATAAAGTGCGATATTGCATTACCATGTGCCACTCAAAATGAATTGAATTTTGATGACGCTAAAGAGTTGTTAGAAAACGGATGTTTTGTAGTTGCTGAAGGCGCAAATATGCCATCTACTACAAATGCCGTACGTCATTTTATTGATAAAAAAATCTTATATGGTCCTGGTAAAGCAGCTAACGCTGGTGGGGTAGCTATATCTGGTATTGAAATGAGTCAAAATAGTACAAGAATTCCACTTAAAAGAGATAAGGTTGATGGGCTATTGAAAGAGATTATGCAGCGTATTCATACTACATGTGTTAAGTATGGCTCTAAAGATGACTTTATTAACTATGTAGACGGTGCCAATATCGGAGGATTTGTAAGAGTTGCAGATTCAATGATTGACCAAGGTATTGTCTAAATTCTTTAGTATTATTTAGACTGTTATGCTACGTAAGATTACATCAATAGACTTTCAGTCTAATAATAATACAAGTCAGTTTGTACTTATTCGAGTTGATTTTAATGTACCGGTGGAAGACGATCTAGTTGTAGATGATTATAGAATACTTAAATCATTACCTACAATCCAATATTGTCTTGACCAAGGAGCAAAAGTTGTTCTAATGTCCCATAGAGGAAGGCCAAATGGTAAAGTTGATTCAAGCCTTTCGTTAATGCCTGCAGGGGAAAGACTCGCTCAATTATTAGAAATGCCTATAAAATTTTCCCATGATTGTATATCAGAAGACGCTATAGATGTATCAAGAAATTTAAAAAGAGGAGAAATTCACTTACTAGAAAACTTGAGATTTCATGAGGGAGAAACAATCAATGACCCATCATTTGCTTCTAAATTAGCTAAACATGGAGCTATCTATTTAAATGATGCATTTGGTACAGCTCATCGTAAACATGCTTCGAATGTAGGTGTTGCTGATTATTTTACAACAAAAGGAATGGGTTTATTGATGGAGAAAGAGATGGAGTTTCTTTCTGATGGTGTTTCTAACGCAATTGATCCAGTATCTTTGATTATTGGTGGAGCAAAAATTGATACCAAGATAAATGTGATCAAACATTTTTTTGATATAGCAGACAACATTATTATTGGCGGCGCAATGGCAAATACTTTTTTAGCTGCAAATAAATATGATATGGGAAAATCTTTAGTAGAAAAAAGCGAAATAGATACAGCGAGAAAGCTTATGCTAATGGCCTCTAAATATAAAACAAACATTATTCTTCCTATCGACTTTAATGGAGAGATGGGCAAGTTTGGAAGTGGTAAATTACGCTATACCAGTAGAGATGATATTAAGAAAACAATGATTTGTGAAGATATCGGAGAGCTGAGCATTAATCTATTTACAGACATTATTAAACAATCAAAGACAGTTTTTTGGAATGGTACAGTTGGCGTAGCAGAAAATAAAGATTTTGCTATAGGTACTAATAAAATAATTGATGCAATTACAGAAAGTAGATGCACTTCTATTGTTGGTGGAGGGGATACTATTGCAGCAATTAGAAATTATAAAAAAGGAATAATTGAAGACTTTTCTCACGCCTCTACTGGTGGAGGTTCTTGCTTAGAATTATTATCCGGTAATAAGCTTTCAGCTATACAGGCATTGGAAAAATAATGAGAAAAATAACTCTAGCAGCAAATTGGAAGATGTATTTAGATGAGAGCAATTCAATCTCTTTTATTCACAAACTCAATGCAGACAAAGATTTATTTTCTGATAAAGATATTATACTATTTCCATCACACGCCTGTATAAGAGCGGTAAAAGACCATCTAGATATAAGTTTAAAAATTGGTATGCAAGATTGTGATATGCATACTCAAGGAGCTTATACTGGATCAACATCAATTAATTCTATTGATATAGACTCCTGTATTGTTGGTCATTCAGAAAGAAGGATCGTATACAAAGAAACAAATAGCATTATTTCGGATAAGTTAAATACTATTTTATCTAGCAACGCCAATCCTATCTTATGTATAGGAGAAACATTGAAAGAAAAAAATGAAAATTTAGCAATAAGTGTTCTGGATAAACAATTGTCTATCTTACCTCAAGATCTCGATGGAAAGCAATTGACTATTGCGTATGAGCCTGTATGGGCTATTGGATCTGGAGATGTGCCTTCAAATGAATATATCAATGAAATGCTTTCTTCTATAAAAAATAGATTAAAAAGTTTATATTCAGATACAGATTTACATAATATTAAGTTATTTTATGGTGGGTCTGTTGACGCGAGTAATATTGAAGAACTTCTTAGTGTGAAGCTAATCGATGGTTTTCTCGTTGGTAGCGCTAGCGCTAACTTTGAAAAGTTTAAAGAAATTGTTAGAAAAATAAAATTATAAGAGGTGTTATGGTTCAATTTTTAATAGTAGTACATACATTAGTAAGTTTGTTACTTATCGGGGTAATTTTAATGCAATCAGGTCAGGGTGGACTAAACTCTATGATGGGTGGTGCCGCTAATTCGATGTTAGGATCTTCTGGCGCAAATGATTTCATTACCAAATTAACAACGTTTCTTGGGATAACATTCATTGGTTTAGCGTTAGTAATTGGCGCTATAAGCGGAGAATCTCAGTCATCTGGAGAATCTATTATTCAAAAAGATTCTGAATCTAGACAAGTAGAATTGGCCGTTCCAAATGAATATGCTTTACCCTCTGAAGATCTTCTGCCAGAAGAAGCTACAAATTAAGATAGCCGAAGTGGTGGAATTGGTAGACACGCTAGCTTGAGGGGTTAGTGGAGGAAACTCTGTGTGGGTTCAAGTCCCGCCTTCGGCACAAAAATAACATTTAGTATTTTTTTAAAAGATTTATAGATTACGTGATAATTAAAAAAATGAATACTTTAAAGGCGGTATAATGAAAAATATTATTTTTATCTTATTATTCTCAACAACTATCTTTGCCCAAGGATCAGCTCTATCTCTTTATGAAGAATCTCAAAAAGCTCTATCTTCCGGCAACTTAGATCTTGCTGGAGAAAAAATTAGAGAAGCTATTAATCTAGACAAAGGAAACGATAAATTTAGAAAAGAGTTCGATCGCTTAAATGGATTGAGAAATAAAATGATCAATGCTAATAGATCAGTTCAAGATGGAAGATTCGATGATGCTATTTCAGGATTTGCAGATGTTATAGCTAATGTGTCAAATTCTGTTGAGGCATACTATGGAACAGCAAAAGCTTATGAAGGAAAGAAAGATTTTACTTCAGCTGTCAAATACTATAAACAATCTTTGGCTCTTGATCCTAATTATAAAAAGGCTAAAACATCTATATCCAACGTTGCTAAGAAGTTATATAATAGCGCAAATAAGGATTATAAAAATGGAAATCTTGAGTCTGCATTGTCAAAATATGAGCAAGTATTAGGTATTAATAGTAGGTTATATCAAGCCTATTTTCAAATGGGTGTTTTGCAAAAAAAGATGGGTAATCTATCTCTAGCAATTCAAAATTATCAAAGTGCTTTAAGTATTAAAAAAACATTTGACAAGGGATGGTATAGTCTTGGTTTAGCATATAGAGATAATGGTGATATGGATAATGCAAAATCTTCCTTTGAGGAAACAATTCGATTAAATAAGAAATATTATAAAGCTCACAAAAGCTTAGGAGATATTTTTATTGAATCAGAAAAATATGAAGACGCTATTGCAAGTTTTAAGTCAGCGATTGCTATTAAATCAAAGTATGCTCCAGCATATCATTCTATGGGTATTACATATGCTAAAATGGAAGATTATACTAGGTCAGCAGAATCTTTAACTAAGGCTGTAGATCTACAGCCTAAAGAATTCCTATCTTGGTTTCACTTATCTGAAGCTCACAATAAACTTAATGATTGCGAAGCTGCCAAAACAGCTGCGTTAGAGGCCATAGATTTGAAAAAGAATTTTGGCGGCGGTTGGTTTGAATTAGGTATTGCTGAGTATTGTGGAGGCAAAGGAAATAAGAATACATCTATTAATCATTTTGAAAAAGCAAGAAATGATAGAGAATGGAGAAAAATGGCAGAATATGAAATCGATCGCGTTAGAAATCCTGAGAAGTATGAGGAATGATTAAAGCAGTTATTTTTGACCTAGATAATACTCTGCTCGATTTTGTCAAAATGAAAAAAGAGGCAGTAATGAGCGCTCTTTCATCTATGAAAGAAGCTGGTTTAGATTTAGATGTAGATATATCCTATAAAGATATAATGGATATATACGAAGTTGACGGGTGGGAAAATCAGGTAGTATTCGACAAATTTTTAAAAAATAAAATTGGCTATGTAGATAATAAATATTTAGCTGCTGGAATCGTTGCTTACAGAAGAGCAAAAGAAGCTAATTTAAAAGCTTATCCAAATGTTCAAAAAACATTGAATCACTTATTAAAAAATGGCATCAAACTAGCCATTGTGTCAGATGCTCCTAGTCGAGAAGCTTGGATGAGAATTTATTATTTAAATCTTCATCATTCTTTTGATACAGTGATTACATTTGATGATTCAGGAGAAAGAAAACCTTCTCCAGCACCGTTCAAGCTTGCTCTCAAAGAATTAAATCTATCTAAGGATGAAGTGTTAATGGTAGGAGATTGGCCTGAAAGAGATATGGTTGGAGCCAATAGTATGGGCATAAAGACTATTTTTGCAAAATATGGAGACGCCTTTGGAGTGAAAGACTCTGGAGCTAATTGGGATATTGAAGACATATCGGAAGTAGTTACTATTATTGAAGAGATTAATAATGGCTAATATTGGTGTCGATATTGTTGCAATCAATCGTATTGAATCTATTTTAAGCTCTGATAAGAAAATGAAATTTTTGAATAAAATATTTTCTGAAAATGAAATCCTAGAATCAAAAGAAAAAGCAAATGCATCACAATATTTTTCTGGAAGATTTGCAGCAAAAGAAGCAGTTAAAAAAGCGCTATCCTCTGAAAAAAAATCAACTAATCAATCTTTTAAATCTATAGAAATTTTAAATAGCGATAGCGGTAAGCCTTATGTTCTAAGTAAGACTAGTGAAGATATCAATATTTCTATATCACACGATGGGAACTATGCAGTCGCTTTCTGCGTAATAGATTGAGTAGTTATGGATTATTTTGAAATAGAAGGAAAGAATAAGCTCTTTGGAGATATTGATATTAGTGGAGCAAAAAATGCAGTATTGCCTTTGATGGCTGCTGCAATCTTAAATGATAGAGCGCTAACTATCACTAATGTACCAAAATTGTCTGACTCAATTACAATGGGAAATCTAATAAAAGGAATGGGCGGAGAAGTTAATTTTGATCATTCTAGTATTATTATTGATCCAAAAAAATTGAATATACCTTACGCTCCATATAAACTTGTAAAAACTATGCGAGCTTCTTTTTATGTACTTGGACCGTTAGTTGCTAGGTTTGGCGAGGCAAAAGTTTCATTACCTGGAGGTTGTGCCTGGGGTCCTAGACCAGTCGATTTTCATCTTGAAGGGTTAAAAAAATTAGGTATAGATATAAGTCTAGAAGCAGGATATGTGATTGCAAAGTCAAAAAAAATAGTTGGAAATAAAATTGTATTTCCAAAAATTTCTGTTGGAGCTACTGGAAATGTATTGATGGCAGCAGTTTTAGCTGAAGGAGATACTGAAATTCACAATGCAGCAGCAGAGCCTGAAATTCAACAATTATGTTTATTGTTAAATCAGATGGGAGCAAAAATATCAGGAATAGGCACTAATATATTGAAAATTCAAGGAGTAGAGAATTTGGGTGGCGTAGATAGTATTAAAGTTATCCCAGATAGAATCGAAGCAGGCACTTTTTTAATAGCTGTCGCCGCAACAGGTGGAAGAGTTAGGTTAAATAATGTAGAGCCGAAACATATGGAAAGTGTAACTAGTCTATTGAAACAGTCTAATATTGATATTGAAATAGAAAAAGATTCTATTCTAGTTACTTCAACTGGATCCGATATGAAGGCTTGCAATATGGAGACCAATGAATATCCAGGATTCCCTACAGACTTGCAAGCACAATGGATGCTTTTAATGAGCTTATCTATAGGAGACTCCACGATAAAAGAAAATATCTATTTTGATCGCTTCACCCATATTTTAGAGCTAAACAGATTAGGATGTGATGTGCGTCTCCATAAAGATCATGCAGTTATTAAAGGCGATAGATCTTTGATTGGAGCTGATGTTATGTCTACTGATATTAGAGCTTCTGCTGCACTAATTATTGCCGCTTTATGCGCAGAAGGTTTGACTAGTATTAGTAGGGTCTACCATATCGATAGAGGTTATGATAGAATTGAAGAAAAATTAGTCAAAGTTGGAGCAAAAATAACAAGGAAGAAATAACCGAATTTCGGTTGTTTCTTTATGAATTCTTTATAGATTACTAATTAAGTTATGAGAATTGTAATTATCGGTGCAGGTGAAGTAGGTTTCCATGTTGCTAAGTCTCTTAGCGAACTTGATTATGACATTGCCGTAGTAGATATTAATCATAAAAAATGTCAACGAGCGAATGAACATTTAGATGTTATCGTTATAAAAGGCAATGGTTCTGATGAAAAAATACTACAGCAAGCCAATGTAGCTGATGCTGATTATGTATTTACTCTAACTAGTTCAGATGAAACTAATCTTATTTCTTCTATGCAAGCACACAATTTAGGTGCAAAAAAGATTGTAGCACGTCTTAGAGATTTTGACTACAGTAAGAATGGACATGCTTTTATTCCTGAGAAATTTGGGATAGATATGGTTATTCATCCTGAAGCTGCCGTAGCTGAAGAAATTATTCGATTAGTTAAGCATCCCTATGCAGATAAATTTTATGAATTTGAAAATGGGAATGCAGTGCTTTTTTCAAAGAAGATAAATCATCGTTCCATTATTATAGGTAAAACAGTAGAAGAGTTTCATAAGGAAAATACAGATTTTAAATGCTTAATTGTTGCTGTAGTAAGAGATGAAAAAATGACTATTCCAACATCTTCATTTAAGTTTGAGCCGGATGACTATATATTCTTTTTTACAAAATCAAAAAATTTAGATATACTTTTAAATGCTTTAGGAATTTCTTCTTCTAAAACTAAGCGAGTAATGATAGCAGGCGCAAGTAAAATTGGACGTCTAATTGCACGACAATTAGAAGGAGATATGTCAGTTAGACTAATTGATAATTCAAAAGAAAAAGCAACTGCTGTAGCCAATGAATTGAATGACTCTATCGTTATTCATTCCGATGCAACAGATGTTGAATTTTTGAAGGGTGAAAATATAAATGAAGTAGATTCATTTATTGCTGTCACAGAAGATCAACAACTTAATTTGTTAGCAGGTATTCTTGCAAAACAATTAAGAGTAAAGCAGTCTATTATACATGTTACCAATCCAGATTATGTAAAAAATATGTCAGATCTTGGAATGGGTTCTATTGTAAGTAAAAATACAGTTAGTGTTAATGCGATTGTTAAAGCAATTAGAATTGATCATAAAGATAATGTGATTCAATTATTTAGCACTCTAGAGATGGAAGCGATAGAGATTGAAGCAGAAAAAAATTCAAAAGCAGTACGTATTCCAATATCTAATTTAAATTTACCTCATGGTAGTATTGTAGCTCTAGTTAATCACAACGGACACTTAACAATACCATCTGGGGATTATCAAATCCTAGCAAATGATACGGTATTAATTTTCTGTATTCACTCAAAGGTTAGAGAAGTGAATAAGATATTTCAATCAGAATAATGAGCTTAAGACCTATATTTAGATTCTTAGCAATGCTGACAATGTTCTTGTCAATTTTTTTGCTTATTCCTGCATTAATCGATTATGTAGATCTTGGAGGTGTATACTTATTAAAAATAGCAGGAGCTGCTTTTATTCTTTCTCTACCTGTCTTATATGTGTGCAGAAAGGCAAAATCATTATCTAATAAAAATGTATTTTTAGTAATTGTATTGAGTTGGGTGATGACATCAGTTTTTGGTTCGCTTCCATTCTATTATTCAGGATTTTTTGATAATTATACGAATGCATTATTTGAGGCCGTATCAGGCGTGACTACTACAGGAGCTACCATTTTAGATGATATTGAAATTTTACCAAAAAGTATTTTATTCTGGAGAGCATTCCTTCAATGGATTGGAGGTTTGGGTGTTGTTGTATTTACTATTGCTCTATTACCTCTATTGGGTGTTTCAGGAGAAAAGCTTTTTAATGTAGAGTATCCAGGTCCGTCATCAGAAAAAATTACACCAAGAATAAAAGATACAGCAAGATTATTGCTCAAATTTTATATTGGATTTACATTACTAGAATTTGTATTGCTATCTTATGATATGTCCTCTTTTGACGCTATTTGTCATGCATTGACAACAATGCCCACTGGTGGATTTTCTACATTTAATGATAGTATTAATTCTCAGTCATATTACGTGAAATCAGTCATTTTATTATTTATGATTATCGGTGGAACGAATTTTGCTTTACATTTCAGAGCAGCTAAAGCTGGAGCAAAATCATATATAAGAGATAGAGAGTTCTTATACTATATAGGATTAGTTTCGTTAGCATCAATATCTATTTTATTAATTAGCTATTGGTATAGCGAAGGATCAAATACCCTAGATACTACTTTTCAGGTAGTTGCCATACTAACTTCAACAGGATATACTGCTACCGACTATAGCGCTTGGCAACCTTTCATTAAACAATTTATATTATTTGGTTTAATGTTTGTCGGTGCAATGGGAGGATCTACTAGTGGTGGTATGAAGTTAATTAGACTTATTGCAGTCGCAAAATATGCTACAATGGAATTAAAGCGATCATTACATTCAAAAGCAATTATACCTATTCGCATAGGTAAAAAAATAATTCCCGATGAAGTAATAAGAAAAACTATAGCATTCTTTTTATTTTATGTATCATTTTTCTTTTTTGCATCTTTCTGCTTTATTGTCATGGGTATTGATCTTCAATCTGCAATGGGTGCTGCCGCATCAGGAATGGGTAATATTGGTCCATCTTGGGGAGCTTATGGGGCCATGGATAACTACTTATTGATGCCAATGATAGGGAAGTATATCATGATGTTTTGTATGTTGCTAGGAAGATTAGAAATCTTTGCTGTGTTAGTATTATTTACGAAGACATTCTGGAGATCTTAAAATAGACCTACAGTCTAAAATTGCTGGCTTGCCTGCATTGCCCGGTATTTATCAATTCAAAGATAAGACCGATAAGATTATCTATATTGGCAAAGCAAAAGACCTCAAAAAGAGAGTTAAATCGTACTTTCAAAAAAAGTCATATCGCTCGCCTAAAGATCAATCTTTAATCAATAGAATTATAGATTTTGAATGGATTATTTGTGAAGATGAAGCCGATGCATTTATTACTGAAGCAACACTAATTAAAAAATTTAAACCCAAGTATAATGTTCGATTAAAAGACGATAAATCTTTTCCTTATTTAAAGATTACAAATGAACAATTTCCTCAAATTGATATTACGCGAAAAGTCAAAAATGATAAATCGCGTTATTTTGGACCATATACAGACGTAAAGTCAATGCGAAGATTGCTAGATGTATTATATCGAGCCTTTCCAATACGTAATTGTTATATCGAACTAAAAGACGGGACAATCATTAAAAAAGGACTAGGGATTCAGACTGTATCCGAGTCAGATTATCAAAATATGATTGATGATATGATTTTATTTTTAAAAGGAGAAACTAAGGCATTAGAAAAGAAACTGATGAAACAAATGGAATATTTTTCATCAAAGCTTATGTATGAAGATTCTGCTAGAGTAAGAGACCAAATCAAAGCAATCGGATCATTCAAAAGAGGTCAAAGAAAATTAGAAGCTGATTTTACTAATAGAGATGTTATTGGTATTGAAAGTAAAGACAATCATCATGTGGTAGTTATTCTACGTATTAGAGAGGGAAGAATATTAAGTAGAGAAAAGATTTCTGTAGATACTAACGATTCTATTGCTGAAATATTTCGCTCTATTATTATCAATTTCTATATGAATGCAGCGTATATACCGAATGATATTTATTTATTAGAATTTCCTACAGAACTAGATGAGCTAAAAGAGTGGCTATCCACAAAAAATAATCGCAAAGTAGAGTTTACAGTTCCTAAGAGAGGTGTAAAGCTCAAAGAATTAAAATTGGCTAATAGAAATGCAAAACTTCTATTAAATGAGTGGATGTTAAATTTAGCAAAACGAAAAGATTATATTCCGAAGCTATTAAGTGAGCTTCAAGATATTTTAGCTTTATCAAAGCCTCCTAGACTTATTGAGGCGTTTGATATTTCTCATTTAGGTGGAACAGATACAGTAGCATCAATGGTAGTGTTTAAAGATGGAAGGCCATACAAGAGCGGATATAGGAAATATAATATTAGTGTTGACCAGATTGATGATTTTGAATCAATGAGAGAGGTCGTATTTCGTCGTTACAAAAGACAGCTTGATGAAGGAAACTCATTGCCTGACTTAATTCTTATCGATGGAGGAAAAGGGCAATTATCATCTGCAAAACTATCTTTAGATAAATTGAAGTTAGATCTTCCGATTGTAGCTTTAGCAAAGAGGCTAGAGGAATTATTTATTCCAGGTGAAGCAGAGTCGTTAAGAATTGCAAAAAGTTCTCCAGCATTAAATCTTTTAAAGCAATTAAGAGATGAGGCACATCGATTTGCTATTACATTTCAAAGAAGTAAAAGAACGAAAAGGATGTTATCTAAATAAGATCCTTTTCTTTCATCCAATCGTCTGAAAGAAACTTTCTCATATAATTTCGAATACTATCAGGTAGTATTATCAAGCAATTTTGCCCTTTTTTGAGCTCTTTTGCTGCCTCTAGGGCTGCAAACGTTGCAGAGCCGCATGAACCTCCGATTAATAGACCTTCTTCGGTTATAAGTGTTCTTGCAGTGCTAAATGCTTCTTTGTCATTTACCTTTACAAATCTATCAACAACTGTTGGATCGAATGTCTTTGGAAAGAAGTCATAGCCAATACCTTCAATATGATATGGAGATCCCTTGTATTCATCTTCACCACCTAGGATGGAACCGTAGGGGTCGGCACCTATAATTTTAATATCTGGAATTGATTCTTTAAGACGTCTTCCAACGCCGGTAATAGTTCCACCAGTTCCTACGCCCATTACCACCATATGTAAATCAGTTCCAAAGTCATCTAATATTTCTTGAGAAGTATGATTGTAGTGAACATCTGGATTGCAAGGGTTTTCCCATTGGTCGAGAACATGACTATTTGGAATCTCTTTATTTAATTTTCTTGCTACACCAAAATTACTATCATCTTCATCGTGAGAAGCTTCTGTCCTCGTACGTATAATTTCTGCGCCTAAGGCTTTAATCGTTAATTCTTTCTCCATGCTCATTTTTTTTGGCATACATATAATCAATCGATATCCTTTAACCGCAGCAGCCAGTGCAAGTCCAATACCCGTATTACCTGATGTTGCTTCAATTAAGGTGTCTCCAGGTTTAATCCTTCCAGATTTTTCAGCACAATCAATCATACAAAATGCAGTACGATCTTTCACAGACCCACCAGGATTAAACATCTCAAGCTTTGCATAGAGATTACATTCTAGGTTTGAGCCAATAGAATTAAGCTTTACAACAGGAGTAGAGCCAATAGTTTCAAGAATATTGTTATAAATCATGGTTTAATATTAAAAAAAAAGAGAAGAAGAAGCCCCCTCTTTTTTAAAGAAAGTTAATTGTATGAATAAATCGTTAAAAAATTAGTCAAAAATATTATCAAATTTATCTATTCCATTGTTAAATGGTTTGCATTTTATTAAACTCATTTCGTTATAAATTATAAAAAAAACTATAGGCTCCATGAATTTTAAAAATATTTTATCAAAAACAAACGTACCTGCCGATTGGATTGGTATTAGATATGTCGAAGAAATACAAAATGTCCTATCAACAAAAAAATTATCCCTAGATAACGTTCAAAGAAATGTCACTAAAGGAGTAATGATTGATGTGCTTGTAGACGGACAGTTTTCATATTACGCAACTCCATTCCTTGACGAATCTCATATATTGGAATGCATAAAGATTGCATATAATAACGCAAAGCTAGCTTCAAAGTACTCTGTATTTAAATTTGATCAATCTACAGTGCGACAAGGTTTTACCGGAGAGTATAATACTAAGCTAGAAACTCCTTTAAGCGACTTGTCTGTTACCGACATTCAAGATATCGCATTATTAGGCTCTAAAACTTTAATGAATCACGATAAAATTGTTCATGCAGCTACAACAATTGAACTGGTAGAAAGAACAACAGATATTGTGAGTACATCAGGTGCAGATATACATCAAAAAATGGATATTGTATTAGTTGAATTATCTTCAACTGCCCAAAATAAATATGACTCTCAAACTAGAAGTAATCATGGTATGAGAGGGCACTGCTTCCAAGCAGGTGCAGAATTCTTAAAAGATTATAACATAGAAGATGAAGCTAATCAAATTTCAATCCAAGCATTAGAGCTATTAAATGCTGAACAATGTCCTACAGAAATGATGGATTTAGTACTAGCTCCAGATCAGATGATGTTACAAATCCATGAAAGTGTTGGGCATCCACTTGAACTTGATAGAATCTTAGGAGATGAAAGAAATTTTGCAGGTTCAAGTTTTGTTAACCTCGATGATTTTGGTTCTTTGCAATATGGTTCAGAGCTGATGAATATTGTTTTCGATCCGACCATCCATAATCAACTGGCTACTTATAGCTTTGATGATGGAGGAATGCCTGCAGAAAAAGAGCATTTAATTAAAGATGGCGTTTTGGTCAGAGGACTTGGGGGAATTGAAAGTCAAATTCGATCAGGTGTAAACGGTGTTTCAAATTTAAGAGCATCTTCATGGAATAGAATTCCGATAGATCGAATGGCTAATATTAACCTCGAGGTAGGGCAGTCAACAAGAGATGAAATCATTGGTAGTGTCGAAAGAGGTGTATATATGGAGAGTAATCGTTCGTGGTCGATTGACGATTATAGAAACAAGTTTCAATTTGGTTGCGAATATGGACGTCTTATCGAAGACGGTGTATTAACTAGAGTGGTTAAAAATCCAAATTATAGAGGTATTACTAATCCATTTTGGAGAAGTCTATCTATGGTGGGTGATTTAGACACATTTGAAGTTTTTGGTACGCCTAATTGCGGTAAAGGAGAGCCAAATCAAGTAGAAAGAGTTGGACATGCATCTCCTTTATGCAAGTTTGATAAAACACAAGTTTTTGGAGGAGTATAAATGAAAAATGAGATATATAATTCAATATGTTCTCAGGTTTACGCTACTTTAAAAGAAGGCGAAAGCTTAACAATCTATATGGAAGGTGAAAATTCCCAATATTTTAGATTCAACGATTCAAAAATCCGTCAAACTGGGATTATCGAAGATTATAAAGTAACACTTTCATTATATCATGGAAAAAAATCACTTCAAGCAACAACAACAATTTCTTCTGATATAAATTATTCTGTTGAAAACCTAATATCAGAAATTAATTCATTACGAGATCCATTGTCGTTGATACCTGACAATAATTTTACAGTATTCCCTACAAAATTTGATTCACTAGAAATGTATCGAAAAGGGAAACTTCCTAATAGGGAAGAAATATTAGATAGTTTAATGGACGTTATCGATAAAGATAACTTAACTGGAGTATGGACTTCAGGTAAAATTTTTAGAGCCTCATCTACTTCTGAAGGCGTAAGTCACTGGTTTGAGAAAGATTCATTTATTTTTGATTTCTCCCTGATTGATGCAAAAGAAAATATGGTAAAAATCTTATACCCGGGCTCAGATTGGAATAAAGATAAATTTACTGCAGTATTTAATGATGCATCTGACAAGCTTAAGCTAATGGATAAGTCGAAGATAGAGTTGAAGCCTGGTAAATATAGGGTTTGGTTTGAACCTCACGCTGTGGCAGACTTTGTTGATATGTTAAATTGGAATGGAGTCAGTGAATCTTCATTAAGAAATGGATCAAGCTCTTTATTGAAAATGAGAAATGATAATGTGAAACTATCAGAGATGTTTTCTCTTGATGAATCATTTGATAGAAAATCTACATCTCCTTTTAATTCTCGCGCTGAGGTATCAGGTAATGTTAGTATTATTAAGAACGGAGAATTGAAAAATACATTAATTAATTCTAAAACTGCGCTTGAATATGGGTTGGATTCAAATTATGCTGAAGATACAAATTCATGGGGCATGGGAGAGTACTTAAGAGCTCCATTAATGCATGGAGGTAATATTAAGCTCAATGAAAGACTTAAAAGGTTGGGTACAGGTATATTTATTTCAAATATCCACTATCTTAATTGGAGCGATAATCTTGGAGGTCGAATTACAGGCTTAACTAGATATGCCTGCTATTGGGTTGAAGATGGAAAAATGATAGCTCCAATCAAAACAATGCGATTTGACGATTCTTTTTATAATTTTTTTGGTAGCAATTTAGAGGGTGTTGGCGAAGAGGTACTGTCTAGACCTGTAATTGAGACTTATGATGGGAGAAATCCAGGAGAAACTACCTGTCCAGGAATATTAGTTAATGATTTTGAATTAACTCTCTAAATATTTATATTGGCACGTTCAACTTTTTAAAAAAGTTTGGCGTCGTACCCAAGTGGTCTAAGGGATCGGTTTGCAAAACCGCTATTCGTCGGTTCGAATCCGACCGACGCCTCTTAAAAACTTTGTTGCCCGGGTGGTGAAATTGGTAGACACAAGGGACTTAAAATCCCTCGGAGATTAAACTCCGTGCCGGTTCGAGTCCGGCCCCGGGCACCACTACTTCATGGAAACTTACATATGACTCATTTTATCTTTTTTCACGGGATTGGTATCAGATCTCCATTTTGGAACAGTATTGTTCCGAAGCTAGAAGAGAAATCTCTTAATTATTCATTGATTGATTTAGATTTTTCTTCTCTTGATAATGCCTTCAAATCATCTAGAGCTTCCGTTAAAGGTATTATTAAAAAATATCCGGACAGAGATATTGTTATTATTGGACATAGTTTGGGAGGTTTATTCGCAACCTACGTAGCTCAGTCTCTGGGTGATGATATACATAAATTAATCCTTATTGCGAGTGGGGTAGCACCTCCTAAAAAAAACTCTGCTAAGACTATTCCGCAAAAACAAATTAATGCTCTATATAAAGTCATTAAGAGGTTTGGAATGCAAATTATGTTTAAAGGTTATTTACCCGACTGGTTAGCGCAATCAATGTTTTTTACGAAAAACACCCCAAAAGAGGTTCAAAGAGAGGTTTGGAAGAATGCTGTAAGGGAGAAACAAAGTTTCTTAATGGAGTCTTTTAAATCAAAAACAACATGGAATGATTATTTCAAAAGAGTGCATTTTAGCGGACCAGATAATGTTCTAGTTATCATTTGCGACAAAGATAAATTGATTCCAAAACATGCATCTATTTATTTAAAAGATCACTTGAATGGATCTTATAAGGTGTATGAAGGTTGCGGGCATAACGATGTAGTAACATCAGAAAAGTTTAATAAAAAATTAGTAGATGATATAGTTCTATTTTCTTCTATATGATAAGATATAGCTATATACTAAACTATCACTTTAACTTCAATTAACTCTTGAATTGAGGTATTATAATCGGTAATATTAATTAAATGAGACCATTTCACCTAGCTTTTCCAGTTACTGATTTAGACGCCACACGATCCTTCTATGTAGATATTTTACAATGCAATGTTGGCAGATCTTCTGACAAATGGATTGACTTTAACATGTTTGGTCATCAGGTAGTAGCTCATCTAGTGGATGCAAATGATCACCCATCAACAAATAGTGTAGATGGAGATGATGTACCTGCGAGTCACTTTGGGGTTATTTTGACTATGGATCAATGGAATCAATTACGCGACCATTTAAACAATTTTAACATTACATTTATTATTAAGCCAAAAATTCGTTTTAAAGGCGAGCCGGGAGAACAGGCTACTATGTTTTTTCTTGATCCTTCTGGGAATGCGCTTGAGTTTAAAGCTTTTAAGGATGACAAACAGATTTTTGCGACTTAACTTATGGTACCAATATGCATATAGAACATTTTACTCCTGAGATTTTTGGAACCTTCTGGTTGAGAGGAATCTTGTTCGTTATTTTCTTTATCTCAGCACTCTTTCTTATAGGAAAAAATAGTAGTAAAAAAACACAACTTTATATGCTCTATGGAATGGGAATATATCAATTAGTATCCTCTATAGGATTAGACTTGGGTCGTATTGCAAATGGCACGTTTCTTTTATCTTCTCATTTACCACTCCAGATGTGTGGAATCACAGCTTATCTGTCTGGTATTATAGTATTTTATCGAAAACAATTTATTTTTGAGTTTTTATATTTTTGGGGGCTTGCAGGATTTATACATTCCGTTTTAACTCCAGAAATGACAACCGAAGTAAATACTTTTACTATTATTAACTACTATATTAGTCATGCATTAATTTTTGTTGTACCAGCGTGGTTGATGTTAATGATGGATATGAGATTAAAAGTAGGTTCTTGGTGGACTAACTTTCTGTATACCCAACCAATACTTATTTTTATAATGATCGTTAATTGGTTGGTGGGTGGAAATTATATGTATTTAGCAGAAGCTCCATTGGCTGAAAATCCATTAATATTCACGAGGGTATGGCCATGGTATATTTTGACATTTGAGTTCTTAGTGATTCCTCATTTTCTTCTATTCTACTATTTTGGAAAAAAAAGTTCTGCCAATTAAAGTATGAAATTATTAATCATCTATTTTTGTTTGGCAATAGTTCTGTCATTTATCTGTTCTTTGCTGGAAGCCATATTGCTTTCAACGCCTAATTCATACGCATCTATTCTTGCAAAACAAGATTATAAGGCTGGAGTAAGATTGGAAGAGTATAAGGAGAATATCAACAGACCATTAGCAGCCATTTTAACCTTAAATACTTTTTCTCACACAATAGGAGCAGCAGGTGTTGGTGCACAAGTCTTTCATTTGTTTGGGGAAGCTTATGTTGCAATAGCATCAGGGATATTAACTTTCTTGATTCTAGTTTTTTCTGAAATTATTCCTAAGACATTAGGCAGTACTTATTGGAGAGATTTAATTGGAAGGGCAACACTCATAATTCAATTTTTAATTGTTTTCACATATCCATTTGTTCTATTAGCTGAGTTCATATCAAATTTTGGATCAGATGAAAAATCTGTAACAAGAGAAGAAGTGATTGCTATGGCAGAAATGGCTGAAGATGAAGGAGTTTTTGAAGAACAAGAAACAGATTTAATTGAAAACACCTTACGCTTAAAAGATGTCAAAGTAAACGATGTCATGACTCCTAGAACAGTTGTATTTGCCTTAAATAAGGACATGACGGTCGGACAAGTACTCGATGAGCACAAGATATTAGATTTCACTAGAATACCGATTTTTGATACGGATTTGGACCATATAGTAGGTACAGTGAATCGATATGATATCGTCAATCGTCAAGCAGATGATCAATTCAGCACAAGAATGTCTGAAATATCAAAAGAAGTTCCATCAGTAAATGAAAATGACCCAGTAGATGAGGTGTTACGATTGTTTATTCAAAAGAGATATCATTTAGCCTTAGTTGTTAATAATAACAACACCCTTACAGGTTTAGTTACTCTTGAAGATGCTATCGAAACATTGCTAGGCGAAGAAATCGTGGACGAGCATGATTCAGTAGTGGATATGAGAGATTTAGCTAAATCACAGAATAATAATTAATTATTTGAGTTTTTGATTTAGTACGTTAACTTCTTCACCAGTTATGGCTAAAAAACAAACATTTACTTCAAAGTTAGGCAAAGACGAAAAGAGCTTTAAATTTGTCAAACATATCAAGACAGTTACATCTGAGCAATCTGGACATATAAAATTTATTGCTAATATGGTTCGTCTTGAGGAAACTGAAAACATTGATCAAGCTTTGAAACGTATGGAAGAAGAAGCTTCTGTAACGTTAGCGTTCGGTGAAAGTACCGATACTGAAGAAGTTGTAACTGAAGAAACACCAGCTGAGGAAACACCAGCTGAAGAAACTCAAGAAGAAGCATCTACTGATAAAGAAACCCCAGTAGAAGATGCTCCAACCGAAGAAGCGCCTGCTGAAGAAGAAATTCCAGCAGAAGATGCTCCAACCGAAGAAGCGCCTGCTGAAGAAGAAATTTCAGCAGAACAATCTTCCGAATCGGTACCTGAAGAAGATTCAGCTAAACAAGCTGATGAATCCTCCAAAGAATAATTAATTATTGGAGAGGTGGCCGAGTGGTTTAAGGCGCACGCTTGGAAAGCGTGTAAGGTTAATAGCTTTCGCAGGTTCGAATCCTGTCCTCTCCGCAAGCATTTATATGAACACAACTTTACAAATCAAAGATATAGATAGAATTATTGAAATGGCCTGGGAAGATAGAACGCCATTTGAAGCTATTGAGTATCAGTTTGGATTAAAGGAAAATGGTGTTCGCAAGATAATGAGAGATACTCTCAAGAGAAGTTCTTTTAAATTATGGAGAGAACGAGTCAAAGGAAGAAAGACAAAGCATCTCATAACATCGAAATCAACAAGATTTAAATCAAAGAATCAGTAAATAAAACCAAGGATATAAATTATGAAAGAATTTAACAGCGAAGAAAAAATGTTAGGTATTGGTATTGGCTTAACTTTCGGTGTCGTATTTGGTGTACTGATAGATAATGTAGGACTAGGTATAAGTTTAGGTCTTGCTATCGGTGCAGGTGTAGGACAATATTTTAAAAAAAAATGATAATTAATTTTAAAGAAATTAAAAAAAATCATTACTAAGTTTTGTATATGAAAAATATAATCCCAATCCTATTTCTATCATTAGTTTTTGCACAGGACAGTGTTTACGATAAAATAGTTGAAGATCACAATAAAGCTGTACAGGATATTTTTGATGAACAAATCGTAGAGCAAAATAAACAACTAGAGCGTATTTTAGCTAAGGAAGACTATAGCACACTAACAACTCAAGCATATAGTAGCGCCTTAGGTTTTTTTGCATCTTATGCAACAGAGAGTCCTATTCCTTGGATAATTGGCTCTACTATAGTACCTCTTATGAAGATACGAAAAATTAATAAGAGCAATGACTCTATAGAGCTTAAAAATGAAAGAAAAAAAAGAGTTAAAAGAAATGTGCAATTGGGATCTATTCCTTTTTTAAAGTGGTATATCATATTATTCCGAACACCTAAAGCAATAATTGATAATATTTCTTAGTGAATAATCTTAAAATTGAGAGATTGGGGATTATTATTGACTCTAAGATGTCAGGCCTATGAAAAAAGTAATTATTGGCTCAAAGAACCCAATTAAGATCAATGCTACAAAATTAGCATTTGAGCAGATGTTTCCAGAACAGATTTTTGAATTTAATGGAGTGAATGTTTCCTCCAATGTCGACGATCAACCTTCTACGGACAGTGAAACCTTAGATGGTGCTAAGAATCGTTCTAATAATGTAAAAATAGAATGTCCAGATGCAGACTATTGGGTTGGTATAGAAGGTGGTATTGAAAAGAAAGACCATCAGACCGAAGTATTTGCTTGGATGTTTATTCAGTCTAGTACGATAGAAAGTAAATCACGTACTGCTACCTTTAATTTACCAAAAAAAATTAGTGAATTAATTGATTCTGGTATGGAGCTAGGTGATGCAGATGATATTGTATTTAATCGCAAGAATTCAAAACAAAATAATGGGGCGGTAGGTATTTTAACTGGAAACTTAATTGATAGAGAAAAATACTATACCCATGCTATTATCATGGCATTGATTCCGTTTAATAATATGGACCTTTACTAAAAAGTATTTATATTTCGTCATGTTTAAAGTACTCTCAGAACTGCGATCTAATACAAAAAAGCTTGGACTTAAAGCTGCTATCAAAATGATGTTTAAGCAATATGGCTGGAAAGTTGGAATGGCTATTTTTATGTACTACTTAATTCGAGATGTAACTCTTTATATTATTCTACCGTATCTCATCATGAAAGGTTTCTTTTCAGGATAATATTATGAAAGTACCTACAATACTCAGAAAGTGGCTTGTATTTCACTTTTACTTCGATTATGCGGTTGCTATACCCATATTCATTGGCGCAGAGCAAATCCCCGTTTTTTTTCCTGAGTACCCATTAGATACTGTATCGCTGAGAATTGTAGCAGCAGCATTGTTTGGTATAGGATTTAGCTCGCTTCAAGCTTCAGAGTTAGATTATCCTAGCATGGTTAAAAAATTACGTTGGGCAGTCATTTGGTCTGGAACTGCATGGTTGGGTATTTTGATATCACTTTTAAATGGAGGACATCCACTCAATTGGCCTTTCTTTATAGTCTTTATCCTGTTTAATGTACTATGGTCTTATTATGCATATAAACTAGGATCGTTTAATAATTTCTTTGGTAGTGTTAAGAAGTTATTGTTCTTTGATTTTGACTAAATATTATCTTTCAAGAATACCTGGCATAGACACTATATTAAACTTTACTTCAATTTGATCTTTAATAACCTTATCCATTGTAGTTTTTTTGGTAGTTTGCATATCATTCCAAAAAGATTGAGCGTCATCTAATTTCATTTCAGAACGGTATTGAACACCAAAATCTATTCGATTAAATTTCATAGTTCCAGATGCAGATTTAATATCAGATCCTAGATCTACAAGAGCTGTAAATATAACAGGCTTTGTAACAGATTTAATGGTTAAGTCTCCAGAAATTTCCATATTATATTTTCCATTAGATTGTTTTTCTAAGATTTTTGAATTTTTAATCTTCAAAGAAGCTACAGGAAAGCGCTCAACATCAAAAAAGTCTTGGCTTCTTAGGTGCCCAATTAAGTACTCTTTTTTACTATCCGAAAGATCAATGTTTGTCATAGATATCATATTAATTACAATACTTCCAGATATTTTATTGCCTTCATTTAAATAAATATTTCCAGACTTTAATTTTAAATTTCCACTATGATTTTTGTTAACAACCTTTAGCCCACCTTTCCATTCCAGGCTACTAGTTCTGCTATTTATAATGATAGTTGGGGCAGCACTAGCTTTGCGTTCAACTTGTTTTTGCTGCCCAATACTTTTAAGAGTTTCTCTGTTATTTGTTGACTGCGCCATTAGTGGAATCGTAAGGCATAGTATCAATAATATTTTTTTCATTAAAGTCCTTTGTTTGCTTTTAAAGTTTTATCTAATAAATTGGTGAGCAAAAAATTACTATATATATACAATTCATACAATTAAATTTAATATCAGGAGGCGTGGCAGAGCGGTTGAATGCACTAGTCTTGAAAACTAGCAAGGGTGAAAGCCCTTCAGAGGTTCGAATCCTCTCGCCTCCGCAATGAATAAGCCTATTGTCAGATTTGCTCCAAGCCCGACAGGGTACCTACATATTGGTGGAGCAAGAACAGCTCTTTTTAATTGGTTGTACGCTAAGAAAAATGGCGGAAAATTCCTTCTTAGGATTGAAGATACTGATTTAGAAAGATCAAAATCAGAGTATATTGATCAAATTACAGACGCCTTAAGTTGGTTAGGATTTGATTGGGATGATAATATTGTCCTGCAATCAAATAATAAATCACGTCATCAAGAAGTTATAAATCAAATGATTCAATCAGGAACAGCTTATAGGTGTTTCTTGTCAAAAGAAGAGCTAGATGCATTGCGCACAGATTCAGAAAAAAAGAAAGAATTATTTCGAGTTCCAAAAACATATAGAGACTATTCGCTGGAGCAACAACAAGTATTGATAGATCAAGGTAAGTCATCTACAGTTCGTTTAAAAATACCGGATGGTATAACCGAATTTACAGACTTGGTATATGGAAATATTAAAGTGAATAATAAAGAATTGGATGACTTCATTATTGCAAGATCTGATGGATCTCCAACTTATAATTTTGTTGTAGCTATAGATGACTCTGATATGAACATTTCTCATGTGATAAGAGGGGATGATCATTTAGCGAATACACCAAAACAAATACTAGTTTATAATGCATTAGGATTGACGTTACCTACATTTGCTCACATGCCTATGATTTTAGGTTCTGATAAGAAAAGATTGAGCAAAAGACATGCAGCTACTAATGTCCAAGAGTATAGAGAAAAAGGATTTACTGCTACAGCAATGATTAACTACCTTTCTTTATTAGGTTGGAATCCAGATTCAGATCAAGAAATATTCAACGTAGCTGACTTGATAAGTGCTTTTAATTTCAATCAAGTTCAGAAAAAGCCAGCTACCTTTGATGAAAAGAAATTATTATGGGTTTCTGGTCAACAGATGGCCACTATGAATACTAAAGTCGCTATAAGTGAACTTGAGTCTTTGAGCGATAAATGGGGATTAAATCAAGACCTTAAGTATAAAAATAATGTGGTTGATTTAATCAAAGATAGATCAAAAACATTAAATGATTTAATTGAGATTTCAGATGTATTCTTTCAGGACGATATTATATACGATAAAGATATGAGTCTGAAGATACTAGATGAAAGTTCTGTACAAATACTAACAGACCTATATGAAGCTTTAAAAATAGAGGAGGGTTGGAAAAAAGATATACTTGAATCTATTTTTGACAATCTAATGACTCAGCATGAATTAGGATTAGGAAAACTTATTAAACCAGTACGATTTGCATTAACAGGTCTTGGTTATGGACCCGGAATATTTGATATGATGCTTTTGCTTGGAAAAGATAGATGTTTGCTTCGCTTATCGGGAGCACTTAAGTTATAGCGATGACTCGTTTATTTGTTATATTTTGTTTATCAGTTAATTTATATTCTCAAACTAATTTTCCAAATACTACAGTACGTTCAATGGATAATAAAACTATCAATCTCCATAGCTTAACAGCTGAGGTATCGTTTGTTAGTTTTTGGGCAACATGGTGCCTTCCATGTATCAAAGAGATTGATAAATTAAATGAATTTATTCACGAATATAGCGATATATCTGTCATATTGATCAATGAAGATAGGCCTGGAGATAAGGCTAAGGTAAAGGGATTCATTCGTTCAAAAAAATATCCAATTGATGACAATTATCACGTCGTATTTGATACCAATAGTAAGTTATCTAGACAATTTAATGCTCAGCCAATCCCTCTAACTTTGATTGTTAAAAACAATAAGGTTATTTATCGTAAGCGTGGATTCTACCTTGGTGATGAGGTTGAATTGAAAAAACAATTGGATAAAGCGTTGAATGATTAATAGAGTATTTATTAACATCCTTTTACTTGGATGCGCTTACAGTCAAGGAGTAGCTATTGATACTTCAAATCAAATATCTGCACGATATGGTGATAGCGATAATGATTATAGTTATAGTGAGATATATCTCAATACAAGACTATCTATTGATCGATCAAATTATCGATTAGAATCAATTTTTACTTTTGAGATAAGCGATCCTCCTGAAATTGGATTAAATGAGCAGGGTCTTCGCAATTTCTTAGTTGGAATCTATAATGATAACTTTTCATTGGAAGTCGGTGATGTATACCAAACATGGGGAAGAGGACTTCTTTTAAATCAGTTAGATTATCAGAGCTTAGATTTTGATACAGGTTCAAGGGGTTTGGGTATGCAATTTCGTAATGAATTTAGAGAGTTGAATATTATCGCTGGGAATACTAGTAGTCGTAAGAGCACAACAGTGTTAGGTGGATACGATCCTAGAATACCTAATTATTTTGTAGAACAATTTATTTATGGAGCAGATATTAACTTTAGTCTTGGAGAATCTAATATCGGCGCATCTTTGTTGGCGGTAGATGAAGATGAAAGATCTCTTTCGCATACTTTAACCAATCTGCGTATAGATAAACCGTATAAAAATGGTGAGTTTTTTATGTCCGCTATTAATAAGGTTTCTGAAAAAGATGTATATCCATTAGAAATTTTTTATCCTAAAAAAGATGGTGGAGGTTTTTACATATCCAACACCAATTACTTAAAAGATTGGGCATTGACTTCGAGTTATCGAAAGTTTTCAATCGATATAAATAATCCAGGGAATCGAGATAACATAGTAGATAATTATGGACAAGCATTAGATATTCAACGCTCACCAAGCGGTTTTTATCAGCATACATTTAAATTGCTAAGTAGAAATTCAAAAGAAGTGAATCTTAATGATGAGATTGGAGTAGAGATCCAATTATTAGGCCCTATTAATCACAATGCTAATATTTCAATTAATTATATGAAGTCAAGCAGTTCGAAGCAATGGTATAACGGGCAAGGCATACTTATAGGTGAATGGTTTAGCGACAATAATTCTTTTCTACCTTCAAGTAGTCAAAGTTCGTATCCATTTGAAGAAATATTTATTGAGTTTAGTGGATATAATCCAGGTGGAAATATTTTTTATAAAGTTGGTATAGATTTTCAACAGCAAGTATTTAATGTTTTATCTAATTCAGCAGAAGTCAAATCTTTTGAAATAACTGAATCCTTTACAGTTCCATTTTTAGTAAGCGTTGTTGTAAATCCATTATGGAATATTGAGCTTCAGTTGGAGTTACAAAAACTTAAAACAGGGTTTGATACTACTTTCATATCAGATGTTGATGGAATTGACGACAACTATTCCTTTTATTCACTTTTGGATGAAGACTATCAAAAAAATCTATTCTTAGCATTGTCAGCAAATTATAATCAAAAATGGTCTTTTAATGTTGCTCATGAATCGACAAATAGCGATGAATCTTTGCTCAATAGCGGTCAAAGCAATTCATTTGATAGCTCCAATGAATGGAATGCAATGTCTATGGCATATAAGTTTGATTCTGACCATACGCTTGAATTATTTTATGGTTCTATACGCGGCGGGCTTGATTGTACTAATGGCGTATGTCGATATATACAGGCATTTGATGATGGTATAAGAATTGACTACAGCCATAATTTAGATTAACTTTGTTAGACTTGTAAAATAATCACTTTCTGGGGAAGGGAAAAATAGTGAAAAATTATAAAAAATTTCTAGTATTAAGTATAGTCAGTTCTATGCTAATTATGTCTTGTTCTAACGGTGGAAGTAGTGTTAATGCTTCAACAGATAGTACTTCAGAGACTGGCGGCAATGACGGTAGCGCAGTTAATGTTAAATCAAAAGTTTTGATGGAGTTGTTTACTTCAACTACATGCGGACCTTGTTTGCCACAAAATACAAAATTAAACCAATATTTAGATCCTACATCTTCGGTTTATGCAGAAGATTTAGCAGATGATTGGATTGTATTACGATATCATGTATGGTGGCCATCTGCAGGCGATCCTTACTATGATTGGAATACTGCTCCTGTAATCAATCGTGAAGCTTATTATGATGTAGGATATGTTCCTCATATGTATACACAAGGATGGACTGATTCGGGTGGTAGTGCACCTACATGGAGAACTAATGCAAGAGCAGCTGTTGATGGTGTCTCACCTTTTAATGTTCAATTAACAGGTACAAGAGATGGATATAATATTAGCGGAAATGTCACAGTGGCTTCAGCTGGAGATGTAAACAATCTTGGATTTAAGCTTTATGTTGCAGTAACGCATGATAATTCACAATACTCAGCACCAAATGGTCAAGTAATATTTGATCAAACATTTATTGATTTTTTAACACTTGATAGTTCTTCTGGATCAGTTTCTTATGGAGAGCCATTAAATCTTGGCGTAGGAGAAACTTATACCAAAAGCTATAATTGGACATTAGATGATAATTGGCCAAACGACTCAAATGTATCTTGGAGTGTAGAAGAATTAACTCTTGTTGCCTTTGTTCAATTTGACGGCACTGGACCTAATCAGAAAAAAATATTCCAGGTTGAAGCTCTTAGTTTTGATTAATAAGTTTCGGTCTTATTTACATATGCGCCCGTAGCTCAATTGGATAGAGCGTCTGGCTACGAACCAGGAGGCTGTAGGTTCAAATCCTTCCGGGCGTACACATGTCTATTGAAAATCAATTAGGAGCTGTCTCCCATGAAGATTGGATGCGTCGTGCTTTAAGCATTGCATCAAAAGGAATGAGAGAAGATGAAGTGCCAATCGGTGCCATCGTTGTCTATAAAGGAAAAATTATAGGTCAAGGTTATAATCAATGTGAATCTTTAAATGATTCTACTGCTCATGCAGAAATGCTAGCAATTACAGCAGCATCCAACACAATAGGAGATTGGCGATTAACTGATTGCACTCTTTATGTGACAAAAGAGCCTTGTTCTATGTGTGCAGGAGCGATTATAAATAGTCGTATTGATGCTCTATATTTTGGATGTTATGATGAAGATTTTGGTGCATGCGGTTCCAAGTTAGATATTTGCGGAAATCCTACCTTTAAAACGCCTAGTGTTGTCAGGGGAAATGTTTTGGGTGGAGACTCACTTGTTTTGATCCAAGATTATTTTTTCAAGAAAAGAAAAAAGAAGAAAGATTTAGAGTTTTAGTTAAAGCAGGTAAGGTAAAATAGCTTTTCTATTTTTCGGATAGTTTTCAAATGTTTTATTGTACCATTTATGACCAGCAATAGCTCTTGGAACGAGATTTGCCATAGTCCATATCGCAAATGATAAGCCAGCTAATGACCATGTCATTAAAGCAAACGCAGTCCATTCCATGATTTCACCTAGATAGTTTGGATATGAGACATATTTATACATAAAACCATGAGGAACATGATAGCCTTCCTTATTAGATCTTAAGCGTAATAAGGTATTGTCTGATTTAATATTGATAGTGGCGCCTATTAGAAATAGTATGATACCTAATATGAAATTCCATTCATAAACATATTCCAGTGGATATGCTTGTATAAAGCCTAAATAGTATCCATTGATAAAGCCATTGACCGTATTGAACATAAGTGCTAAGACAATAACTAAGAGTGGCATTTTAGATGAATTTTTTTGTCTAATAGGGTAGATAATGCTACGATTAAAATAATGACTTAACCACAGTATAAGAAAAATGTATGATACGATGCTTTTTTCTATAGGTCCAGTTAAGAAAAGATAGCCAACCATAACAGGTGACATGATTTCCATAGTAAACCATCCTAATTTGCTTGGAATCATAATGAAGAACCAAGAACCCCAATTTGACTTAGAAAACTTACCGTAAGGTGCAGGTATTTTTAACAAGACAAGAAAGGCTATAAATCCCAATAAGAACCAATAATTTATTCCCGCTTGATAAATTTGTAACATCGACAATAATTTATGGCTAATATTGATTCGTTCAAAGAGCGTTTATGGATAATAAAACAATTATAGTAACAGGTGCAACCGATGGAATAGGTTTAGAGGCAGCCACTAAGATAGCTGCTCTTGGAAATCGCGTAGGTTTAGTAGGTAGAAATCCAGAAAAAGGCGCAAAAGCAATTGAACGCATTACAAGCTTAACTGGAAATGATAAGCTTGATTTCTTTCAAGCCGATTTAAGTTCAGTTTCTGAGATCAATAAACTTTCGGAAGAAATTAAAAATAAATATTCTAAGCTAAATGTCTTGCTCAATAATGCTGGGGGAGCAAGCAAAAATAAAATTATCACTTCGGAAGGACTTGAAAAAACATTTGCAACCAATCAAATGAATTATTTTACACTTACTACGAACCTTATGGATATGTTATCAGCATCTGAAGGGTCTAGAGTCGTTAATGTTGCATCTAATGCTCATATTGGTGCAGATATTGATTTTCATAATATTAATGGAGAAAAAGGTTATTCTTTTTGGAAGGCATACTGTATCTCAAAACTAATGAATATAATGTTTACATATAGGTTAGCAGAAATACAGAATAAAGTGACAGTGAATGCACTGCATCCAGGATTTGTTGATACAAATATAGGAGGTAATGAAGGATCTACTATTAAGAAAATTGTTAAATTTGGATCAAAGCTTTTTGCGAGAACAGTAGAAAATGGAGCAGATTCAAGTATTTATCTTAGCACTTCAGATGAAGTAAATAATATTTCTGGAAAATATTTTTTTAAATGCAGACAAATAAAATCATCAAAAGTATCTTACGATAAAAAACAGTGGGATCAAGTATGGAATTTATGTCAGTCCTATAAGGAGAAACTATCATAATGAAGCAAAGAATTCTTATGCGTTCAGAGTATGATTTCTTTAATACTGCATCAACTAGATGGAGAGATATGGATGGATTAGGACATATTAATCATACAATATATTTAGGATTATTAGAAACAAAGCATAAGGACTTTATTGACCATCTTCATGGTAGCAATGAACATGAGTTTGGTTTGCAAAGTACGGCGGCAGGGTTATTGGCTTCCATGAAAGTTATGTATATAAAACAAGTTCGTCATCCTGCAGAGCTTGATATAGGATATCGGATTACTAGAGTAGGTTCTAAGAGTTATGATGTTCATCAAGCTATTTTTGTAAAAGGAGATGACGATCCCGCATTTCAAAGTATTCACACATTTGTAATGTTTAACTTTGTAGAGCAAAAATCAATTCCAGTAGGAGATCTTATCAGAAACAACCTAAGAGAAATAAAATGATTACACTGCTATCTCCATCAAAAAAATTAAATTTCAATGAACAAGATATTGTTCATAGTCATACTCAGTGCGATTTCATTCAAAGCGCTGAATTGCTAGCCAATGAAGCTAAAAATCTTACAGAAAATGACTTAAAAGATTTGATGAACATTAGCGATAAACTTGCAAAGTTAAATCGAGATAGATTCGATAGATGGTCTTTGCCTTTCAGTACATCAAATGCAAAGCAAGCCATACTAGCTTTTGATGGAGGTGTATACTCAGGATTAAAGGCAGAAGATTTCAAAGAGAAAGATTTTGATTTTGCTCAAAACCATTTAAGGATTCTATCAGGATTGTATGGAATTTTAAAGCCCTTAGATCTTATTCAGCCTTATAGGTTAGAAATGGGTATATCTTTTAAGAATAATAAAGGAAAAAACTTGTATGAATTCTGGAAGGAAGACCTAACTCAAAATTTAAATAATACGCTCAAGGAGCACAAAAATCCTACCATAATAAACTGTGCATCAGTTGAATATTTTTCAGCTATTGATTTAAGTAAGCTCAATGGAAAAATCTTGTCTATAGTATTTAAGGAATATCGAAATGATGAATTAAAATTTATCTCTTTCAATGCAAAGAAGGCTAGAGGTTTAATGACTCAATATATTATGAAAAATAAGATTGACAGTAATGATGATATTAAAGATTTCAGTTATGATAATTATAATTTTGATTTAAAACTTTCTGATGATTCAACTTTTGTATTCACCAGATAAATAATAAAAAAAATAAAGGAAAAAAAATGAAAAAATACATGTCAATATTAGCAGTATTTTTATTTTCAATTAGCATTATGCAAGTTGTTAGCTGTGCTAGTTCTGAGGGTGAAATGTCAAGACAAACAGGAGAAGCTTCAAAAGAAGCTGCTGCTGGTCTAGATGCAGCCCACCACGTTATGTTTGAGTTAGCTAGAGCTGAATTTGAGAAAGGAATTGATAAGGATCCTAATTGTGTAACATGCTATTTAAATAAGGCGCATGTAGAGCAAGATAGAGTATTAAAAAGAGAATTACTTGAGACTGCTCTAGAGCTATCAAAACCAGGACATCCAGAAACTATACTTGCTCAAGCAGCAGTAGATTGGATAAATGGGGAAGGCGATCGATTTGCAGGATACTCTGATTTATATAAAAAATACCCAAATGACAGATTTTTAGCTGCTGGCGCCTATAGAAGTCTTCAACGTGAAGATAAGGTAGCAGAGGCAAGAGTCATGTTATTAGAAGCAGCTGATAGATTAAACCAAGGACACTTATATAATTTATTAGCCTATTCTTATATGTGGAATGTAGAGCCTAAATCAGAAGAATATGATATGGCATTACCATACATTAAAAAATATATGGAATTAGATCCAAAGCAAGCAAACGCATTGGACTCTCTTGGAGAGTTTTATTTAAATAAGGGAGACTATGATTTAGCTATAAAATACTATATGGAAGCAACAGAAATGGATCCAACTTTTTCATGGGGCCCAAGAAATACTGCGTTAGCTCAGTATGAAGCAAAATTATCACATGATGAAGCTAAAATTATGCGCACAAGTACAGAGAATGAAGATGCAGATAGTGCATTTGACATGGGAAGATGGCAGCTTTATAATTTAGAATGGGAAAATGCATATAAGTCATTTTCATATGCAATTGAACAAGATCCTACTTTTGCACTTGCACATGCAATGAGAGCTAGAACAAGTAGTTTCTTAGGTAATCAAGGCGATATTGCAGATGATATAGATATTGCTGTCAGTATGTCTTTAAATGCTTCAGATGATGAAGCTGCGATCATTAATGCTGTTGCTAATGATATGAAAAATGGAACTAGCACCTTCAACGCATTGAGCGAGAGATTGGCTGACAAATATTTAGATGATTCATTTCTAGCTTTTGAAACAGTATTTGCTACTATTTCTGAAGCAGGAGCAGATAAAGTTCTTGTTAGAGCAAAAGCTTTATATGCAATGAATCCAAACTTTACTCCAGTATTAAATATGATGGGATATGCATATATGGATAAAGATGATTTAGATAGCGCAGGTAAAGTATTGCAAGAACAAATAAGAAGAGCGTCTGGATCAGCAAATCCTTACGATTCAATGGCAGATTATTACCTAGCAATGGATAATCAAGTTGATGCCTTAAGATATTTTGAACAAGCAGCTAAAATGGGACTTAAAGCAAGTGTCGATAAAGCTGACAGTTTAAAATCTCAATTAGATAAAGAAAATGAATAGAGAGGAATTAATATGGCAAATGTAATAAAAAAGAACTTTAGCAATCCTGACGAATTGCGAGAACCAGATAAAATGAAAGTTGAGTTTCTAGAATTTCCATCAGGAAAAGTTGCTAGACTAACTTCACAGCCTGGTTGGACATGGACAGAATGTGTAAGTCCAATTGCAGGTACTGAAACATGTCAAGCGCATCATTTAGGAGTTGTTACCAAAGGTGATTTAACAATTTTTGGTGACGATGGATCAGAAGAGACATTTGGTCCTGGTGATGCATATGAAGTTTTACCAGGTCATACAGCTCAAGTTAATGGAGATGAAGAGGTAGAATGTTTTGAATTTTCATCAGAAACAGCTGAGACGTATGCAAAATAACTAATCTTTAATTATTAATAATTGAATAAAAAAGCATAGAATTTGATTTTATGCTTTTTTATTTGAAAAAAAATCTTCCAAACCAAGAAGCTAAGCGAAGTTTTATTTTCATAGATAGGGACATATCATAACACGTAATTAATCTCGTATCAGCTAAAGCTGCTTCTCTGTGTATGAGAGAAGATTTGTACCAATCAATTTCTGTCATTTCAAGAAATTTTTTCATATTAGGATACCATATTACTCCAACTTCATCCCACTTATCTTTATCTGGACCAATCATTGTTAATCTTATTTTTGACCACCATAATACCTTCCCACCAACCTTTGTAACTGCCTTAGTAGCAATGTCACTATATTTTTTATACGCATTTCTTCCAGATATATTATTTAATTGGCTATCTTTATAATTAGCATTTTTATTGTATGAAAATAGATTTATCTGCACGAGAGGCTTTCCATCGTCATGATTTTTTTTAGCATATTCAATCGTTTGTTCTGTTGGAATTATGAACATTATTTACAACCTTTCATTATTTATCATTACAAAATTTAAAACTTTCCTTAAATTGTCCAAAGCAAAGGATTCAATTGAGTAAAAATTACCAAATTTTAGCACTAAAATGGAGACCAAAACATTTTAAGGATGTTGTTGGTCAGAACCATATCACCGAAACATTACAAAAAGCATTCGAAAAGAATCGTATTGCTCAAGCTTTTTTATTTGCAGGTCCTAGAGGAGTTGGTAAAACAACAACAGCTCGATTGTTGGCCATGTCTTTAAATGGATCAGATACTCCTTCAACAGATTATGATACCGATTCAGACGCAGTAAAAGAGATCATCGAAGGAAGATCGATGGATGTTATTGAAATTGACGGTGCATCAAATAGAGGTATCGATGAGATACGCGAATTGAGAGAAAATATTAAATTCATGCCTTTGTCAGGTAAATTTAAAGTAGTTATTATTGATGAAGTACATATGCTGACAGTTCAAGCATTTAATGCACTACTTAAGACATTAGAAGAACCGCCTACACATGTAAAATTTATTATGGCTACTACAGATATCCATAAAGTTCCACAGACAATTATTTCTCGATGCCAACGTTTTGACTTCCTACCTATGACAAACACTGTTATTAAAGATAGGCTAAAGCATATACTTGAAGTAGAGTCGGTAAAAATTGACGATGCTTCATTGGAATTAATTGCTAGCAAGTCTGATGGTAGCATGAGAGATGCTTTAGGTTTTTTAGATCAAGTATTAGTGTTTAGTGATAAAAAGATTAGCACAGAGATGGTAATTGATTTGCTTGGTATTGTTCCTACAGAAATTTATTTTAATATTACAGATGCTCTCCATAATAAAGATGGAGATAGTCTTATCTTAGCTATCCAAAAAATTAGAGATAAAGGCTATATTATTGAAGATCTTCTAAAGGGGTTAATAGGTCATTTTCGTAATCTTGCTTTGCTTCATTATACGAACGGATTAGGGTTAGCTGGTGTTTCACCGGAAGTAGCTAAAGCGTATACAAGTATTCGTTATGAATGGACACTGAAAGATATAGTAAGATTATCAACGAATCTGTCAGAATTATATTCATCAATTAAGCAATTTTCAGATCAATATTTAATTTTTGAAATGACGTTAATCAAGTTGTTACAATTTGATAAGAGCGTAGATATTGAGAAATTTTTAGACTCAAATATTGTTGAAAGTGCTACGCCTGTAGAGACGATTAAAAAGAGTGCTCCAAAGGCAAAGTCAACACCTAAAGTGGAGACTAATCACAAAGAACTTAAAGTTGAGGTTGAGAAAAAAGAAGTTAAAGAGGAAAAAAAAGCGAAAAGCAGTCGCTCTAAAATCTCTATAGAAGATGTAAAAAATTCTTGGAGTGAAATTTTAAAAAAAGTATCTAAGGAAAGAGGCTCTATTGGAGTTTTACTAGAAACATGTATTGTTGGAGATTTGAAAGACGATACTTTAGAGTTAATATCCTATGACAGTAATGAGTTTAGTCAGAAGCTTCTGAAGGATCCTTTTATTTTATCTACAATAAACTCAGTTCTAAAATCTTCATTGAAGGTGAATATTGTTGTTGATACCAATGTAGCAAAAATTGAAGAAGACGTAAAAGAAGAAATTAATCAAGATGATATTGTCAAATTATTTGACGGAAAGGATTTTGCCTAATGTTTGGAAATATGAAAGAAATGATGAAACAAGCACAGAATATGAAATCTGAAATGACCAAAGTTAAAAAAGAGCTCGAGAAGATTGAAGTCCAAGGATCCTCTTCTAATGAATCATGTATTGTTACTATGACAGCTGATATGAAAACTACTAAAGTTGAAATTGAAGAAACATTGCTTAGCAGTGATGCTTATATCATTGAAAATGCAATCAAAGTTGCTGTTAATAATGCGCTAGAAAAAGCAAAAGATACTTCCGCAAAAAGACTTAAATCTGTAACAGGCGGATTAATGGATAATATTCCAGGAATGTAATGAGTAAAGTAGTAGTATATATTGACCAATTAGTAGAGGCTTTAACAAAATTTCCCGGAGTAGGTAGAAAGGGAGCTGAGCGTATTGCATATTTTATTGTTCGTTCTAATAAGTCCGTTGCAAAAGATTTGATAGTTGGTCTAGATAATATAAGTGAAAAACTATCTAATTGTGATAATTGTGGAATGATTTTCTTGAAAGAGGACGAAGACTGTAGCTGTAATTCAAATCGAAACGCCTCATGTTTGTGCGTTGTTGAAAACGTTGAAGATGCTGTAAAAATTGAAAATACTAATAGTTATGATGGTTTGTATCATGTTCTTGGAGGTGCTATATCGCCATTGGATGGCATAGGACCATCCGAGTTATCTTTTGATAAGCTTTTAAATCGTATTGATGACAAATTAGAAGAAGTTATTATTGCTACCAATCCAAGTACGTCAGGCAATGCAACTGCGATGTATGTAGAAAAAATATTAAAAGATAAAAAAGTGATTATTTCTAGATTAGCAGTAGGCTTACCTGTTGGTAGTAATCTAGAGTACATAGATGATAAAACAGTAACCACTGCTATTGAAGGAAGGGTAAAGCTCAATTGAAAAACTTTATCAATTTTTTAACTTATTCTCGCATTATTCTCACTCCACTTATTATATATCTTATTTATAGCGATAATCATATAGCAGCTGCATTGGTTTTTGCTTATTGCAGTTTCAGCGATATTGCTGATGGAAGATTGGCTCGCAAACATAATCTTGTATCAGAAAAAGGTAATTATATTGATCCTTTAGCAGATAAAATTCTGATGATAGGAACATTAACAATACTAGCTTACCAAGGAATAATACTGCTCTGGGCTTACTGTATTATTGTTGGTCGCGATGTTTTAATTACGATGTATAGAAACTACCTTATCGGAAAGGATAAGCCTCTAGTGACATCTCAATACGGAAAGTGGAAAACTGTATTTCAGCATGTTATGATTATTGTTATTTTATTGAACAGCCCTACACAAGATATTATTAATCTAATTGTTTCATTTAATGCAATTTATGCAGCATCAACAGGATTTGAATATGTGTTCAAAAATGGATTTTAAAAAAATATGAATTATCAACTTGCAACTCTCTTTGGTTTAGGTAGGCTTCCAGGAGGAGGAACCTGGGCTTCTTTATTTGTTTTGATAGTAACTATCTTATCTAAAGATCCATCTAATACACTCCTATTCTTCATTTCTATCACACTTCTTTTTGCACCTGCTATATATAAAAAATCATTACCTTTATTTAGCTCTAAAGATCCTAAGGAATTTGTATTGGATGAAGTCATTGGAATGGCTCTCGCTCTTATTGCAGTACACACGTTTTCTAGTATTTTTGGAGGTTTTATTTTTAATCTTCCTGATTATATAAATAATCAAGAACTCTTATTTTTTACAACATTTATAGTATTTCGAATTTTTGATATAAGCAAAATAGGTCCTATTGGTTGGATTGATGACCCAAATACTGCACCAGTATGGTGGAGTAATATTGATAGTAGTGCTAAGGATTCTGCGTATATGAATGTTATAGGGGACGATATCATGGCAGCGCTATTAACTGGTATTGTTGTTATTTCTATTTTAAGTACTTGTTTGTGGGTCATATAATGAAGATTGGAATCATAACCATTGGAAATGAATTATTGAGCGGATTTACCATTGATCGTAATTCTGCTTGGATTGGACAAAAGTTGTTAGAGTCTGGTATGAAAGTACACATAAGACAAACTATTCAAGACGATTTAGGTGATATCTACGACACTCTTGAGTCGATGTGGAAAGAATGGGAATGTGACTATATAATTGTTACCGGAGGTCTCGGTCCAACTGTTGATGATATTACAGTATCTACTTTTCTCGAATACTTTGATGACAAACATGAATTTGATAAAGAGTATTGGAGTATGCTCAAAGAGCGTTTTGAAAGGTTAAACTTCAAAATGCCAAACTTAAATAAGAATCAAGCTTACAGGTCAAAAAAAGGTAAAATGATTGAAAATTTAGTTGGAACAGCCAGAGGGTTGCACTACAAAAAAGGTCATGCTTCTCTTTTTAAAAATATAAAAACTATCGCTAAGGGAGGCCCTAAAAATACCCATTTTTTTGCATTACCAGGTGTTCCTCAAGAGATGAAGTCAATGTTTACAAACTATGTTCTACCTTTATTAGAAGATGAACTAGATAGTAAGATGCTTTGTAGGTCAATTAGAACCACAGGTGTCCCAGAGTCTATCCTACAAGAAAAAATATCCGACTTGATAGATTTGAATAAAGGAAAGTGTGATATTGCATTTTTACCACATCGTATGCTTGGAGTTGATATTCGATTAACAACTCAAGATAAAGAGCTTCTTGATAATTTGCTCAACTCTATTGTTGAAAGGATTGATAAGTATGTATATGGTTTTGATTCTGACAAATTAGAGGGGGTTGTTGCAGATCTTTTGATTGACAGCAATACAACAATTGCTACAGCTGAATCTTGTACAGCAGGCATGTTAAGTGCTAGGCTTACGGATGTTCCTGGAAGCTCTAAATACTTCAATGGTGGTATTGTTTGTTATAGCAATCAACTAAAAAATGAATTAGTAAATGTTAAGCAAAAAACCTTAGATAAATATGGGGCTGTCAGCGAAGAAATTGCACATGAATTGGCCGTTAATATTGCTAAGAAATTAAATAGTGAAATAGGCGTAGGTATAACAGGGATAGCAGGTCCAGATGGTGGAACTGAAGAAAAACCAGTAGGATTGGTATTTGTTGGAATATCTTATAAAAATAATGTATATATTAAGAAGTATAATTTAACACCAAACCGTAATATCAATCGCGAATTAACAGTTATTTTATGCTTAAATGAGATAAGAAAAATTTTAGAAAATTCTAAATAAAAATAAATTTAAAAAAGGAAGAGTCATGGCAACAAAAAAAGAAGCAGCAAATAAAACCAAAGTATTAGATACAGTACAACAGGATATTAACAAAGAATATGGTGAGGGCTCAATCATGCGATTAGGCGGAACAGCTAGCTTAGATGTTGAGGCTATTTCTACAGGATGTTTATCATTAGATATGGCTTTAGGTGTCGGTGGAGTTCCAAAGGGACGAATTATAGAAGTTTTTGGACCAGAATCTTCCGGAAAAACAACTTTAGCTTTGCATATTGTTGCTGAGTGTCAAAAAAATGGAGGTTCAGCTGCATTTATCGATGTAGAAAATGCTCTAGACCCTATATATGCAGAAAATCTAGGTTGCAAACCAGACGACTTATTAGTTTCTCAACCAGATACTGCGGAACAAGCATTAGATATTTTACAAAAATTACTTGAGACAGGTGCACTAGATGTAATTGTTATTGATTCGGTTGCTGCGCTAGTTCCTAGAAAAGAATTAGAAGGTCAAATTGGAGATCTTACTGTTGGGTTGCAAGCACGTTTAATGTCTCAGGCTTTGCGTAAACTATCTGGACCTATTAACAAGTCAAGAACATGTGTTGTTTTTATTAATCAAATTAGAGAAAAAATTGGAGTAATGTTTGGTAGTCCTGAAACTACTCCAGGTGGAAGAGCTTTAAAGTTTTATTCATCAGTTAGATTAGATATTCGTAGAATTGCCGCTATTAAAGAAGGTACAGATATGACTGGAAATAGAACGAGAGTGAAGGTTGTAAAAAATAAAGTGGCTCCACCATTCAAAATGACTGAATTTGACATTATGTACGGTAAAGGTATATCATATGAAGGTGACTTGCTTGATCTCGCACTACAAGGTGGTATAGTAGAAAAAATGGGCTCCTGGTTCTCTTATAAGGGTAATAAAATAGCTCAAGGAAGAGAAAAAGTAAAAATACTTCTACAATCAGATGACAAACTACTCAAAAGCGTACTTTCTGATGTGAAAAACTATCTAGGGCTAGCTTAAGCTCTACTTAGATACTAGTGGTTAAAAGTTTAAACATAGGGGATCGAATCGAAGTTGAGATTGGTCCTATTGCTCATGGGGGTCATTTCATATCCCGCCATAATGGTCAAGTTGTATTTGTTCGACATGGTATTACAGGTGAAAAAGCTATTGTAGAGATTACATCTGTATCATCAAAATTAGCTCACGGAGATGCCGTAGAAATTTTAGAAAAATCAACCGAAAGAATAGAGCCTGCTTGCAAGTATGCTATTCCAGGTGGATGTGGAGGTTGTGACTTTCAACATATCGCTTTATCTGCTCAACAAAAAATGAAGTTAGATGTTGTGAAAGACCAGTTTTTACGTATCGGAAAAATAGAAGTTGACCCTGAAATGATTGCAGTCGAGCCTAAAGATGGTTTACATTGGCGAACTCGTTTTGATTTTGCAGTTTCTGACAATGGTCATGTCGGTTTATATGCCTCAAAAACAAAAAAAATTATTGAAATTGATGAATGTCTCATTGGTCTTAAGGAAATTAATACTCCTGAAATATTTAATAAAAAATGGAATGGAGATGATCGCGTTAGAGTTGCTGTATCTAGCTCAGGTCAGAAAAATATATCTAGAGGAAAATTTACTATTTCAGGTCCATCAAAACTTCGTGAAGTAATTGGCGAGAATACTTATAATATTTCTTCGCATTCATTCTGGCAAAGTCATATACGTGCACCAAAAACATTAACAGACCTATCCTTAGATCTTATGAATTTAAAGCCCGGAGACATTGTTTGTGATTTGTATGGCGGCGTTGGATTGTTTACTATGCCAATTACAGAAAAAATTGGAAATCATGGACATGTTCATTTGATTGAACTAAGTAATCAAGCTACTAGGGATGCATCAAAGATATTTAAAGGATATAATAATGTTTCGATTCATAAAGGTTCTGTGGATAAAAAATTACGCTACATTCAGGACATTGATGTTATTCTGCTAGATCCACCTAGGACTGGAGCTGGTAAGATAGCTATAGATCAAATTTCCTCTAAAAAGCCTAGAACTATCGTTTATATTTCATGTGATCCAGCATCGCTTGCTAGAGATAGTAGGTTTTTAGAAGATTCTGGGTATTCTTTAGATAAGATTACTGCTGTTGATTTATTTCCAATGACGCATCATATCGAATGTGTTGTCAAGTTTGTACTTAAAAACTAACTAGTACTTTTCAAAGTAATCGCTAGATAAATCTTTTAGCTTATTACTTAATAGTATGATAGCAAGTAAGTTTGGAAAAGTCATGAATGCTAGAGCTGCATCTCCAAATATCCACACTTGTTCTAGAGTTAGCATCGATCCTACAAAAACCATAAATACATAACAGTATCTGTAGATAGAAATTGCACCAGTTCCAAATAAATATTCTGTAGCTCTTTCTCCATAAAAAGACCAACTAATAGCAGTAGATAAAGCAAATAATACAACAGCTACTGTTACTACTTGCGCTCCGATAGAAGGCATTCCAATTCCAAATGCATGGCTTGTTAAGAGAACTCCTGCCTTTAAGTCTGTTACAGAAGGGTCAATTCTTTGGCTGTAAAATTCAGTTAAATGCCATGAATTAGTTACCATTATAACAAGTCCTGTCAATGTACAAATAATGATAGTATCAATATATGGCTCTAATAGAGCAACAACGCCTTCTCTTACAGCATATGGTGTCTTAGCTGTTGAGTGTGCAATAGCAGCAGATCCTTGTCCAGATTCACTTGAGAACAAGCCTCTTTTTACACCCATCATCATTGTATTTAAAAATGAAATGAATGCTCCCGCAGCTATTCCAATAGCTGGATCTTTAATGGAAGGAGGGTTGAATGCCATTGTAAAAATAGTACTAAAAGACTCTCCAACTCTTTCATAGTTAGTAAGAATAATAAATAATGCACACATAACATAAATTGCTGCCATAATCGGGACCAGATAGCTTGTTACATTACCAATACGCTTAATACCGCCAAGAATGACAGCCCCAACAATAGCAGCGGATGATAAGCCTATTATAACATGCATTAAAGAAATATTTGATTCACTACCAAGTAAGGTAATTGAGTTTGTAGCCATGATAGCATTATCAGATCCAGTAATAGTTAATATTTGAGCATATAACTGTTGTGTTAAAGTATTGGATTGAATTGCATTTCCAGTAAAAAATGAGCAGATAATAGCAAAACAAGCAAAGGTAGCAGCTAGCCATCTCCACTTAGGTCCTAAGCCATTTTCAATAGTATACATAGGTCCACCAGCAGTATTTCCAAGAGAGTCAGTTTCTCTATATTCTAATGCGAGTGTACATTCAGCATATTTTAGTGCTGTTCCAAAAAAAGCGGTAATCCACATCCAAAATAATGCTCCTGGACCACCATAATAAATAGCAATAGCAACTCCTGCAATATTTCCAATACCGACTGTTGCTGCCAATGCAGTTGAGAGCGCTTTAAAGTGATTTAAATCACCTTCATCGTCAACGTGATCATAATCTCCTCGCGTTACTCGAATTCCATGCAGCACTCTTCTTAATTGAGGAAAACCTAATTTAAATGTCATATAAATACCCGTTCCAAGTAATGCAACCACCATAAATGGGATGCTACTTATAGGGTAATCTGCTTTAAAAGTATCTGAGAATAAATTTCCAGGAAAAGACCAAGCTGAATCATAAAAATGAACTCCTTGAGTTACAAGTACTATACCTATAATACTAAATATGATTGCTGAAAGTCTAATTTTTGACATGCATGAATATTAAAAATTTTTTTTAAAAGTAAACATGAATTTTATTATTAATTTACTTTTCATGTTAATTGCAGGAGTAGATGAAGTAGGTAGAGGTGCGCTGGCTGGTCCAGTAGTAGCGGCAGCAGTCATATTAGATAATGATATAGATGGCTTAAACGACTCTAAGAAATTGACAGAAAAAAAGCGTAATACTCTTTTTCAAATTATCAACGATACAGCATTGTCTGTTGCTGTGGGTATTAAATGGAACGACTATATAGATAATGTTAATATAAAAGTTGCATCAGAGCATGCAATGATTGATGCGATTAATAGCTTGAGTCTTAAGCCAGATAAGGTCATGGTAGATGGATTTCCTTTAGATATAGCAATTGAAAATGAAGGTATTATAAAAGGAGATCAAAAAATTAGATCAATTATGGCAGCTTCTATTATAGCAAAAGTTACTAGAGATGAAATTATGCGTTCATTTCACTATATTTATCCCATGTATGGTTTTAATAAAAATAAAGGATATGGCACTAAACAACATTACGATGCTCTAAAGGAGCATTCTTATGTATCAATTCACAGGGAAACATTTAAGCCCATATCTAGTATGGTAAATAGATGAATAAATTCATATCAGAGATAAAATCACTATTAGCGCTTATCTTAATTGTACTATTTCTTAAAGAAACGGTCGTTGAGCTTTACATAGTTCCAACTACTAGTATGGAAAGAAATATATTAAAAGGAGATATGTTAGTAGGAAGTCGTTTTGCTTATGGTATGAAATTACCACAAAAGATTTGGGTGCCATTTACAGCCATTAGTATTCCAACTTTTTTACCTGATTATAGATTTCCCGCATTTAAGAAGGTGGAAAGAGGAGACGTCGTTGTTTTTGAATACCCAAGAGATATTGTTTATAAGTATGTAAAGCGATGCATAGGTATTGCCGGCGATACAATTAGAATAGAAGATAGAAAAGTTTATGTTAATGATATTATAATGGATCTTCCTGAAGGAGGTCAATTTCTTTCAAGCTCTTATTCAGAGAAAAATATCATAGAAAAAGATATTTTTTTAGGAGCTAAGGGTGATAATTCTGGTTTTAGTGGAAATAAAGATCAATATCCTGAGATTACTATTCCTAAAAAGGGAGACACTTTCTTATTGGATGAATCTATGGATTGGCAATTGGTTATACCTATTCTATTATATGAGGGTAATAAGGTAGAGTTGATTTACAAAGAAACGAGATTTGCTTTCACGAATAAAAGCCCTAGAGATATTTTTAGAAGAACAGGTGACAGGGTTATTTTTAAAGATTATGTTCCTACCGAAGGAGCAACATTGATTAATCCATGGTCCCCTATGTTTAAGAAAGAATATATCCAACATCTTCATATAAACGGAAAATCAATTAGTGATATAGATTCATACAAAGTTCAGCAAGACTATTTTTGGATGATGGGAGATAATAGAGATAATAGTGAGGATTCTAGATATTGGGGATTTGTACCAGAAAGTCACATATTAGGTCAGCCAGTTATCACATGGTTCTCAATTAATCTTGATAATTATATTCCAAGAATTTCACGTATTGGAAAAATTCCTAATTAGAAAAAAAAAGTTTTCATATTGGGTTTTCATTGATTAGTTTCGGTGGACTTAAAAAAAACAACTGAGGTATTATAAATGTTAACTAGTACAGAAAAGATTCTTAGCGTTGTAGCTTTAGCCCTTACCGTAGCGGTAGGTTTTTCATTATTACAATATAATTCTGCAATGGATGAAATGACTCAATTAAGACAAGAGCAAGTTGAACATGTAGATATGGTAAATCAAGAATTTAAACAGAGAGTAAAAGCTGTTGAGCTTGAAAATATTGGCCAAGGAAAAGAAATTAAAAGAGGTCAAGATAGAATTACTGCTAACACAAAATTAATTTATACTAAAGCTGATTCTCTTGGTAGTTTAATTGATGATTTAGCTTATGAAATCAAAAGAGTTGATCGTGACTTAACTAAGAAAATCAAGAATGTTCAACGTGACCTAGAGGGATTAGAAGACAATTTTGATTCTGAAAAACGTAGAACAAGAAGAGATCTTTCAGATATTAAGAAACAACTTAAAAAATTAGATGCAGCAGTATTCCCACCAGAAGAAGAAGTTGAAGGCGATAAAAAGAAATAGCATGTAATTTGATTACTATTAGAAAAGGGCTTTTTATAAGCCCTTTTTTTTGTACCGAGAGTCGGGCTCGAACCGACACGAGGAAACCCTCACCGGATTTTGAATCCGGCGCGTCTACCAATTCCGCCATCCCGGCAAAAATGTTGACAAATTTCACCTAAATTATGTAGCTTGTCAATAGCAGAGTATTTAATCAAGGAGAAAAAAGTGTCATTTAAAACCGTACCAGGAATGTTTCAATTTTTAGTAAACGAAAGACCAAATCTTAAAACCTTCTTTACAAAAGGTGAAAATGGATGGGAAGGCGTTGAGCTAACAGATCTACAAAAGCTAGTGGAAGACTTTGCAAATGGGTTAAAAAATTTAGGCGTCAATGATCATGATAAGGTGGCAATTATTGGTGCTAATTCTCGTGAATGGGCTATTTCAGATTATGCAATTGCACATATTAGAGCGGTTTCTGTTCCAGTCTATCCAACACTTATTCCAGCTCAATCTCGATACGTAGTAGAGCATTCAGAAAGTAAGATTGCAATTGTACAAGACGCGCTACAGTTAGACAAGGTTTATTCTTTAATAAATGATGCAAATGCGAGTTTAAGTACTATCATAATTATGGATGATAGTTATGAAGGTAATAAAGAAAATGTTGTAAAATTTTCTGAAGTTTTTAAAATGAAAAATGAAGTACATGATATTCGTGAACTTTCAAAAAAAGTTGTGGAAGATGATTTGCTGACACTTATTTATACAAGTGGTACAACAGGAAATCCTAAAGGCGTTATGTTGAGTCATTCAAACATATGCAATAACTTACTATCAATTGATCATTTAATTAAAAAAGCAATGGAGTTAAACCCTCATCTTAAGCCTGAAGATGGTATTGAAAGGTTTATATCATTTCTACCAATAAGTCATAGTTTTGAAAGAGTAGGCGGTCATTATTCTATTTTTAGCCAAGGTACTCAAATTTATTATGCAGAAATGAACTTTACTCCAGAAATACTTTTTGAAAATATTAGAGAAGTTCGACCTACATTTTTAACAGCTGTTCCAAGAATTTTTGAGAAAATACATGGAAAAATAATGGACGCTGTATCAGAAATGACTGGTGTTAAAAAAACACTCGCCGAATGGTCTATTGATGTTGGTATGCAAACTGTTCCATATAGACAGGCAAGTAAAAAACTTCCATTTATGCTAGATTTCAAATATAAAATAGCTGATAAACTAGTTTTAAATAAGTTTAGAGCTGCCCTAGGTGGGAAGGTAAGATCTTGTTCATCAGGCGGATCAGCATTATCAAAAGAGGTTGGATCATTCTTCTGTGGAATAGGTATATCTATTATTGAAGGATACGGTTTAACTGAGACTAGTCCAGTAATGACACTTGGAGACCCAGAGTTCTTTAAGTTTGGTACGGTTGGTAGAGCTATTCCTGGCGTTGAAGTAAAGATTGCTGAAGATGGTGAAATTTTATGTAAAGGTCATTGTGTTATGCAAGGATATTATAAAAATGAAGAAGCAACCAACGAAGCTATAGTCGATGGATGGTTTCACTCCGGAGATATTGGTAAATTTGATGAAGATGGTCTCTTACGAATTACAGATAGAAAGAAGAGCTTAATTGTTACTTCTGGAGGTAAGAATGTTGCGCCCCAACCTATGGAAGTTTCATTAACGTCCAGTAAATATATTGAGCAATGCAATGTTGTAGGAGATGATAGAAATTTCATTTCAGCTCTCATAGTCCCAAATAAAGAGAATTTAATATCCTGGGCAGAAGATAAAGGCTTAGCATCCTTAGATTATAAAAGTCTATGTGCACATCCTGATGCTTATGATATGATTGATATAATCGTTAGAGATGTAATGACAAATTTCTCTAGATATGAATCAATCCGTAAGTTTGTCCTTATTCATGAAGAGTGGACGGTTGATGCCGGTGAATTAACACCTAAAATGTCTATAAAACGTAAAGTTGTTACAACAAAGCATAAAGACGAAATTGAAGAGATGTACAATCCAAATAATGCACCAACAAGATCATCTGATGATAGTGGTCATTTAGGCGGATAATCGTCGATTGTTGAATAAGTACTCTATATCTTTGATAGTAATATCGGTTTTCCTTACCGGTTGGACCTTGCCTAAAAATGACAATCCATATATTATTGTATTAGGTATTGCTCAAGATGGTGGCGCTCCTCATGCGGCATGTACAAAAGAATGTTGTGCTAATAAATGGAACAACCCTCAATTACGCAATAAAGTATCCAGCTTGGGTATTGTTGATCCATCAACCAATGAAGTATGGATGATTGATGCTACACCAGACTTTTCTTCACAGTTAAATACCCTGACAATGAATCAAAAAAGCACCTTTAAGGGAGTATTTCTAACACATGCTCACATAGGTCACTATACGGGATTAATCCATCTAGGACGTGAAGTTATGGGCGCAAAACAGATCCCAGTGTATGCTATGCCAAAAATGAAAAGATTTTTGAGTGAAAATGGTCCCTGGAGTCAGCTTATCGGTTTAAATAATATCGATATTAAAAACCTTCAAGATAATACAAAAATTCAACTGAATGATAATTTAAGTATCACACCATTCATCGTTCCTCATCGCGATGAATTCTCTGAGACAGTAGGATATGAAATTAACGGCCCAAATAGATCGTTGGTGTTTATTCCAGATATAGATAAGTGGGAAAAATGGAGTGAGAATATTGAGGATATAGTAAGTAGTAACGATTTCAGTCTTTTAGATGGAACATTCTATGATATTGATGAATTACCCGGAAGAGATATGTCAAAAATTCCTCATCCATTTATCGTTGAATCTATGGAAGTATTAGGCGATGTTGATAGCAAATCTAGAGTGCATTTTATTCATCTAAATCACACAAATCCAGCATTAGATAGATATTCAAATGCTATTAAGACGATAAAAGATAACGGTTTCAATGTTGCTAAAAGAAATCAAAAATTTCATCTTTAAAATTGTATCTTTTTCTGTGCAACTTTTATCTAAAATAAATGTCTAAATAGTAGTTCTGTATTAGCAATATATTCACTATTATTAGAGGCATTATTATGAAAAAGCAATTTATTCTATATATCTTATTAGCAAATTTATTTGGCCAATCATTTACAGATTTGACCGAAAGACCTACTTATAATCCACAAAAAATTACATCACCAATTTTATTAGATGGAATGTTAGATGAGCAACAATGGCGAACAGCGCAAGTCGCAACTAATTTTATAGGAACAGAAATATTTCAAGGTCAACCTGCACCACTGAATACGGAAGCGAAGCTTTTGTATGATGATACCCATCTTTATGTTGGGTTTGTTGCATATGTCGATAGATCTGATCTTCGTTTTAGTATAACAAAGAGAGATAATCTTGACGACAGAGATGATAGAGTTTTGATTAATATTGATGCGTTTGGCGATGAATCTCTAACATATGGTATTGGAGTGAGTGCTGGTGGAGCACAAATAGATGGGCGTGCCACTTTTGGATTTGACCAATCGTTAGATTTAACATACGAAACAAAAGTAAAAATCTATGAGGATCGTTATGAAGTAGAGATGGCTATCCCATTTACAAGTCTTCGATATTCTTTAGCCTCAGCACAAACATGGCGCATAAATTTTGGTAGAGGATTCACAGGAGATGACGAATTAACTCGTTATGTATATTGGGCATCAAAGGTATCTGGAATTGAATGTCAAACTTGTCAGTTAGGATTTTTAAATGATATTCAGCCTCCAAAACAGGAAAGAGGAGATATTGAATATATTCCTTCTTTAGTAGGTGGCTATTCTGAAGACTTTACAGATAATACATCTTCATCAAATGATGAAGTTTCAATGTTTATAAAATATCCTATATCATCAGTGGATTTACTAGAAGTAGCGTTTAATCCAGATTTTAGTCAAATAGAATCAGATGATGTGCAAAATGATATTAATACTGTTAATGCGCTTTACTTTAGAGAAAAAAGACCTTTCTTTAGTGAAGGAGCAGAACTCTTTAAATTTCAAGCTGAAAGAGGATATATAAATCTGTTTTACTCTAGAACAATTAATGATCCATCGGTTGTTGCAAAATATACTGGAAAAGTTGGGAAAACCTCATACGGCGTAATAAGTGCTAGAGACGAGTCATCATCTCTATTGTTACCTTTTGAAGAAACAAGTACTGTAATTAGTATGGGAAAAAGCTCTTCTAATATTGTTCGTTTAAAACGTATGCTTAAAAATGGTGGTTCTATTGGAGGTATTATTACAAATAGAACATTTGATAATGCTGGAGACATGACTACTGGTGGGATTGACTTTCATTACCATCCGGGTAATAATCTTCATTTGACATTGCATGGAACAGCATCGGTACATAATGAATCAAGTAATCTTGAATACAATCCAGAAGAAGAAGATATAGCATTGCAAATGATTGATGGAAATACCACAGCATTTGACGGTGAAACAATTTCAGGTAACGCTCTCGGATTTAGTTTAAATAAAATGAATAGAACTGATAGATCTGGTATCACCCTAAGGCTCCGTTCACCTGGATTTAGAACCAGTAATGGATTTGAAAAAAATAACTCCACAAAATGGTTGAAACTCGGAAAAGGAAAGACTGTTTATTATGAGAATCATCCATCTTTACTAAAGTTAGATTATGCTTTTGAGGGTGTTTATAAAACCAATTATGATGGATTAGTAAAAAAGAAAGAGATAGAATTTAAAACTTCTATATCTTTTGTGGATGGATCTAGTATGTCAGTAGACGTGAGCATGCAGGATGAAAACTTTAGAGGTGTTCAATTTGATGGAATGGCAAACATTCATGCCAACTATACAACAAAATTAAATGAAAATATCAAGCTTCATGGCGGAGCTTTTATTGGAAATGAACTTATTAGATATTTAGATATTCCTGAACTCGGAGATGACCATGGAGTTTATGGTTATGTTGAATATAAGCTATCAGATGTTAGTAATTTTTCTTTAGGTCTCCAGTATGAGAATGTTAAAGATTATTATGATGGATATATCTTACAATCAAGATTTAACCATTCTTTCTCTACTAAATTGACAATGAGAACGAAAGTTCAATATAACGGTTTTTCTAATTCATGGTTTGTTGAGCCAATGGTTACCTATCAACCCAATGCATTTAGTGCGCTATATTTTGGAGTAAATGATCTCCTAACAACGGATGATAGCATGTTCTCAAACTTAAAAGAGAGTCAAAGACAGTTCTTTATTAAATTTCAATACTTATTTTAGGAGCATAAACATGAAAAAAATTATTTTAATAGCACTTTCACTAATGATTAATGGGTGTGTATCCCTTTCACTATTTTAGAATTATGAAGATAAATAAAATTATTTTGATAGTAATGGCGTTATTTATTAATGGCTGTGTATCCCTGTCTATTGGAGATAAACTATCAAAACGTGCTGTTAATAAATCTACTAATACAAGCAAGGTTGAAGCCAGTGTCTATGCATCAGAAAACACAACAATGATGGCTATTAATCATATCTTACCTGCAAAAAGTGCTGCATTTGAGATGATGAACAAAACTATCATCTTCCCTGCATTCAAACGCAATAATATTGATGTATATAATAGTTTACAATTCTTAGCTCCTGAAGGAGAAAACGAAGATGGAACATTCACTTTTGTGTATGTGGCTAACCCATATCTTGAAGACCAAAATTATGATATTTTAGATGTCTTGATAGCCGAATATGGTAGATCTAGAGCAGAAGAGTATTTTGATATCTGGTTAAGTTGTTTTGCTTATGAGCAAGAAGTAATGTCTTTTAGATGATAAAATCATACCTTTTTGGTCTATTCTATATTAAATTTTCTTCAATGAGAGCAATACAAACTTTTTTCACTCTATGTCTTGGCATGCAATTGCTTGTTGCTCAAAACGTTGAAATAGAGCCAGATCGTCCTGGTACTGATAATTATCAAGAAAGAAGTAGGGCAAATCTGAGATCGGAATCAATTGTAAATATATATTCCAATATTGCTGTTGCCGATGTACATGTTTGGAATTTGCCATGGCAATCATCAGAAAGAACATTTCCAGCTAAAATAGCCTTACCAACAGACAATCAACGCTATATTATTAGTTTATATACACAGGCAGAATTTCAAGCAATTACTCAAGAATTACAGACATTTGATTTTGACTCGAGAGATATTGAAGAATTTGAATTATTACAAGATCAATTTGCAAGAATGGAACTAGCAACAAAGTATGTACGTCCTATTCCGGGAACAGATGCGTCCGTTTTTTTAACACATTGTTCAAGCGATGATTTAGATTGCGAAAAAGGTATGCATTGGTTAGATCAATTTTATGCGCATTATTATGACGCAAAACAAGAACAAAATCTTGTATCAGACTTAAATGGTTCTGATTTAACAGAAGAAGAAAAATTTTTAGTTAGACGACATCGCTTAGGTGTCTTTAGTATGGTTAGTTTGTTTTCAATGGTCATGTTCGTGATAGATAGTAACGTTCAGTGACAAACATTTCTATTAATATCGTCGGTATTGGTACTGAAACTTATCCAAGCGGAATAACTCCATTAGAAATACTTTCTTCAGCCAAAGGAGTATCAAAAGATACTTTAATTTGTAAAGTAGATAAAGTTCTTACTGACTTAAGCGCATCACTGACTAGTGACGCCACTGTTCAATTTCTTGATGGGAAAAGCAAAGATGGCCATAATGTATTATTGCATAGTACTGCTCACTTAATGGCTCAGGCAGCTAAAAGATTATATCCTAAGACTAAAGTTACTATTGGGCCATATTTAGAGAACAGATTCTATTATGATTTTGATGTAGAAACTCCTTTTACAGATGAAGATTTACTAAAAATTGAACATGAGATGCTAAAAATATCTGAAGAAAATTTAGATATTGTACATCATGTGAAATCAAGAAAAGATGCATTGAATTTTTTTAAAGAAATAGGCGAAGATTATAAGGTTGAAATTATTAATGATTTAGATGAATCTGAGGTTCTTAAGGTGTATACTCAGGGAGATTTTACTGATCTTTGTAGAGGTCCACACGTTCCATCTACCGGTCTAATTCAGCATTTTAAACTATTGTCATCTTCAGCAGCTTATTGGAGAGGGGATGAAAATAATCAAACCTTACAACGTATATACGGCACCTCCTTTACTAACGCCAAAGATCTTAAAAAATATTTACTAATGCTCGAAGAGCAGAAGAAGAGGGATCATCGTAAAATTGGAAAAGAATTAGATTTATACTTTCATGATGAAGAGGTAGGTCCTGGATTACCTTTATGGACTCCAAATGGAGCTGTTATGATTGATGAATTAGAGGCTCTCGCAAAAGAAAAAGAAGACTTAGGGGGTTATAAGAGGGTAAGAACTCCCCATATCACTAAAGGTTCCCTGTACGAGAAGTCAGGTCACTTAGAACATTATAGATCAAGTATGTATCCAGCAATGGACGTAGATGGCACTGATTATTACATGAAACCAATGAATTGTCCTCATCATCATAAAATATATGCAAATACACCTAAAAGTTATCGTGACTTACCATATCGTTTATCAGAATATGGAACATGTTATCGATATGAAAAATCAGGTGAATTATTTGGGCTCATGCGAGTTAGGAGTATGCAAATGAATGATGCGCATATCTATTGTACTGAAGATCAGTTTAAAGAGGAATTTATAGCTGTATGTAATATGTATATGGAATATTTTAAAATTTTTGGAATAGAAAAGTATGAGATGCGATTAAGTCTTCATGATCCTAAAGATCTTGGTAAAAAGTATATAAACAATCCTAAGCTTTGGAAAAAAACAGAAGATGATGTAAGGAATGCTTTAGTTGATGCTGGGTTAAAATTTACTGAATCTGTTGGAGATGCTGCATTTTATGGTCCAAAAATAGATGTTCAAGTTTGGAGTGCCATAGGTAAAGAGTTTAGTTTGGCTACCAATCAAGTAGATTTTGCAGTCCCTGAGCGTTTTAATCTGACCTATAAAGATGCAGATGGTCATTCTAAAACTCCACTATGTATCCACAGAGCTCCATTAGGTACACATGAACGATTTATTGGATTCCTTATTGAGCATTTTGGTGGAAACTTTCCATTGTGGCTTGCTCCAAGACAAGTAACTATTCTTCCTGTTTCTGACAAATTCAATGATTATGCGCATAGTGTATGCGAATCATTAAAATCTCATGGGATTAGAGTTGATTTAGATAGTCGATCAGAAAAAATTGGTTCAAAGATTAGAGATGCGGAAATGCAGAAAGTGAATATTATGGTAATCGTAGGTGAGAAAGAAGTTGAAGATAGCACCCTTACCATTAGAAGAAGATTTATTAAACAACAACAAACTGTTTCATTGGAAGATTTTTCTGATGAAATCATAAATGAAATAAACGATAGGAGAGTACCGAATTAAAACAAAGAGAATAAGAGTAAATAACCGTATTTATGCTGATAAAATCAGATTGATAGGTCACGACAAAGAACAAATAGGAATTGTAACGGTTCCAGAAGCATTAAACAGAGCGGAAGACGTAGGTTTAGATCTTGTAGAAATTTCACCTAATGCAAAACCGCCCGTATGTAAAATTATGGATTTCGGCAAATTCAAGTATGAAGAAAAAAAGAAAGCACAACAAAGTCGAAAAAATCATCAAGTTATAAAAGTAAAAGAATTAAGAATGAGACCTAACATTGGAGACCATGACTTAGAAAATAAACTAAAAATGGGAAAAAAGTTTTTAAGTGAAGGTTACAAACTAAAGCTTACTTTGATGTATAGAGGTAGAGAGATGTCACGTCAAGATTTAGGTCAAGACTTATTAACCAGAGTTTTGTCGTCATTAAGTGAGCATGCACAGATGGAAAAAGATTCTCCTTTGATGGGACGAAAGAAATCTATAATATTGGCTCCGAAATAGGAAATATTATGCCAAAGATGAAAACAAGAAAAAGTGTATCAAAAAGATTTAAAGTTACTGCTTCAGGTAAACTGAAACGTAATAAAGCAGGACACTCACATATGTTAATCCGTAGGGATGGAGATGTGAAGCGTTCAGCTAAAAAAGCGACAGTAGTAGCACCGTCTTTTGAGAAGCGTATGAAAAAAATGATGGGGAAAATATAAGTTATGCCAAGGTCCAATAGTTCAGTCCCAAGACATAGAAGACATCGCAAAACTGTTAAGTTAGCGAAAGGTTATTTCGGAGCAAGAAGCCGATTATATAAATCTGCAAAAGACGCAGTGGTTAAAGCTGGATTATATGCTTATAGAGATAGAAGGCAGAAAAAACGTCAATTTAGACGTCTATGGATCGTACGTATTAATGCAGCATCAAGATTAAATGGTTTATCATATTCAAATTTTGTACATTTATTGAAGGAGAAGGGTGTCGTTTTAGATAGAAAGATTTTAGCTCATTTAGCAGTTAATAATCCATCTGTCTTTGAAGACCTTGTAAAATATTTAAAGAAAAAATAAAAATAAAGATGTCACTAGATAACACTATCAAAGAAATTCAGACATCTTTCCGCTCAGATTTATCTAACTGCAAAACAACTACTGACCTCGAAAATATCCGCATTACCTACCTAGGAAGAAAAGGTAAGATTACTATTCTATTTGATGACTTCGCAAAACTACCTGGATCTGAAAAACCTAAGTACGGAAAAGCATTAAATGTCTTAAAGACGGATTTAACTATCGCCTTTAATCAAAAAATGAATGAATTGAATCCTAATAGTAGTGGATCCAATAACAATTCAGCAGATTTTTCATTACCTGGATATGACTTACCAAAAGGAAGTTTGCATCCATTAGAGCAAATTACGAGTGAGATAAAATCAATTTTCCAATCTGTTGGGTTTTCTGTTGCATATGGACCTGAAATTGATGATGATTATCATAATTTTGAAGCATTGAACGTTCCAAAACATCATCCTGCAAGAGATATGCAAGATACTTTCTTTATTGACCCTAATACGGTATTAAGAACCCATACTTCAAATGTTCAGATTCACTTAATGGAGAATCAAGATCCACCTATTCGTCATATTTGTTGTGGACGGGTCTTTAGAAATGAAGCAGTGAGCTATAAAAGCTTTTGCTTATTTAATCAAGTTGAAGGTTTGGTCGTAAATGAATCGTCTTCTTTCGCAGAAATGAAAGGTACTTTAGAATATTTTGTTGAAGAGATGTTTGGAAAAGGTACAAAAATGCGATTTAGACCAAGTTATTTTCCATTTACCGAACCAAGTGCTGAAGTAGATATATGGAATGATAAACTTAATCAATGGATGGAAATCTTAGGTTGCGGTATGGTAAACCCAAATGTTCTTGCAAATGTTGGGTATGACAATAAAAAATATCAGGGATTTGCTTTTGGAATGGGCATAGAGCGTATTGCAATGATTAAATATGGAATTAAAGATATTCGTTTATTCTATCAGAATGACAAACGATTTTTGGAGCAATTTTAATGAAAGTTTCTCTATCATGGCTTAAGCGATTTGTCGACTTTGAATATTCTTCATCTGAGCTCGCAGATAAACTAACTATGCAAGGATTTGAATCTGAAGTAGTTACAGACTTTAGCTCACTTCAGCATATTGTTGTAGGAGAGGTTAAATCTGCCGAAAAACATCCAGATGCTGATAAACTGAAGGTTTGCACGGTTACAGATGGAAACGACTCATATAACGTTGTTTGTGGCGCACCTAATGTTGACAAAGGTCAAAAAATTGTATTTGCTAAGGTAGGCGCTGTATTACCTGGAGATTTTAAAATTGGAAAAGCAAAAATTAGAGGTGTTGAAAGTTTTGGAATGATTTGCTCTGAAAGAGAGCTGGGGATATCGGAAGAACATGACGGTATTATGGTTTTAGATCATTCTTGCGAGGTTGGTGTAAATATTGATTCAATCTTAGGGGAAGCATATGACGCTATTGATGTAGAAATTACTCCAGATAAAGCATTCGCATTAAGTCATCGTGGTATTGCAAGAGAAGTTGCTGCTATGTCAGGCGCTAAGCTTAAAACTCCAATCGAAGTATCAAAGATTACGTCTAAAGGAAAAGATCTTATCAAGGTATCATTAGACAAAGATGGTGGATGTACTCGCTATATTGCAGGTACAATGAAAAACCTTACGGTTGGACCATCGCCTAAATGGCTTACAGACTACTTAAAGTCTGTGGGACAAAAGAGTATCAACAATCTAGTTGATATATCAAATTTTATGTTATTAGAAATTGGACATCCAACACATATTTTTGATTTAAATAAGTTGTCAAAACCTACTATTGAAGTAAAATGGGCTAAAAAAGGTGAAAAATTTGATGCATTAGACGAAGAATCATACAAATTAGATACCGATCATCTAATTATCACGGACTCTGTAAATACTATTGCTCTAGCAGGAATCATTGGAGGAAAAGATAGTGCTGTATCAGAGACAACAACTGAAGTCTTGATTGAGAGCGCTTACTTTAATCCGGTTGTTATAAGAAAAGGGTCTAAAAAATTAAATTTATTATCTGAGGCATCTAGACGTTTTGAAAGAGGAGCAGATCCTGAGGCAACTCTAGAAGCTTTTTACATGATTGTAGGTCTTATGACTGAAGTAGCGGGAGGTACGTTAGAATCGCTTATTACAGATGAATCTACTATCGATACTACTTTGCATAAGGTTTCTTTATCAGAAGACAAGCTCTTAAAATATACAGGGCAGGAAATAGATTCTAAATCTGTTGGTTCAATACTTGATGGATTGTATATCGGTTACGATAAATCAAAAACAGGTTGGGATTGTACCATTCCATCTTTCAGACATGACGTAGTACATGAAACAGATCTTATAGAAGAGGTTTTACGTTGCTATGGTTATGAAAATATTAAATCTTCGTATAGTTTTTCATCTCAAATGCAATATGCCAATGATGAAGAACAGCCATTATTTGAACTAAAGCAGTACCTATCATCTTTAGGATTCAACCAATGTTATAATAATTCATTGCAAGATATCGAGGAGGTTAAGGCTTTCGGTATTACTCCTGTATCCGTTATGAACCCATCTTCAGAAAGAATGAATACATTACGTACAACTCTTCATCGTGGTTTATTAGAGAATTTAGATTTTAATTTCAAGAATGGTTCAGCCAATACATTGATTTATGAGCATGGAACTGTGTTTGAGAAAAAAGGAGATACCTTAAAAGATATTGATCAAGTGAGTAATTTCTCCTGTCTAATACATGGAAATTTCTATGATAAGAGTGTTCACTTTGATGGAGTAGAAAATAATTTCTTCTTATTAAAGGGAATAGCAACGAACGCATTTCAAACCCTTACTAAAGCTAAAGTTAAGTTTGTAGAAGATAAGAGTTCGTATTGCGACATATTTTATCGTATTGTTGATAACAAAAAGAATACTGTAGGCTCTATAGGGGTTATAGCAGGTTCTTTTCTTGATAAGCTAGATATTGCACATAAGACGGATGTTTGTGTTATGGATATTAATACAACCTTCTTTACGGAGCATTTTAATCATAGCGTTAAAGTAAAAGATATTATTTTATACCCTGTAGTTACTAGGGATTTAAATTTTAAGCTAGATAGCGGTGCTAATCTAGGCGAAGTATGTTCTGCTATGAAATCGGTAAATCAATCAATATTACAAGATGTATGGCCTGTTGATATTTATCAATCGAAAGAAGAGAAAAGTAAGAAGAATGTACTATTCAAGCTATCATTTCAAAACATTAAGAAAACACTTGAAGATAATGAGGTAAATGCAATTATTACAGAAATTATAAGCATTGTTACAAAGAAATTTAATGCTAAATTAAGGGATAATTAATAGGAAGATAGCTATGGAAGATTCAGAAAAAAAAGTTGTAAAAGTTAGAATTTTTGGTCAAGAATACTCTATCCGAGCTACCGTTAACGAAGATCACATAAGAGAATGTGCTGCGTTGGTAGATAGAAAGATGGCTGAAATTCAAAGATCAGCACCTTCATCCTTAAATGCATCTAAGATAGCTATTTTAGCTGCAATGAACATCTCTGATGAATTGATGAGCGCACAAAGAGGAGAATACTCCTTTAAAGGCGAAGTAGAATCAAAGATTAAGTCTTTGGTTGAACGTATTGAAGAAATAGTTTAAAAAATAACAGAGAAAGGGTTTTGTGTTGGATACAAAAATTTTATCAGGAATAGAAGCAAGTCACGCTCTATATGATAGTCTGCATGATCGCATTCACACCTTAAAAGAAAAGGGTATTACTCCTGGATTAGCAGCTATTTTAGTCGGAGAAGATCCTGCGTCACAAATTTACGTTCGCAATAAAACAAAGCGCTTTGATGCTTTGGGACTCAAATCAGACCTTTATCGCTTAGAAGACTCTGTTTCACAGAAAGAATTATTAGATTTAATCGCAAAAATTAATGCAGATGATAGCTTTCACGGTATTTTAGTACAACTGCCATTGCCAAAGCATATTGATAGCGACAAGGTTATCCATGCTATTGATCCAAAAAAAGACGTTGATGGGTTTCATCCAGAAAATGCTGGATTACTGTCAATAGGTCGACCAAGATTTGTTCCCTGTACACCTAAGGGGATTATGTTCATGCTAAAACACTTCGATGTTGATTTAAATGGGAAGCATGTAGTGGTGGTAGGTCGTAGCAATATTGTCGGAAGACCCGTTTCTGTTTTATCTAGCCTTAAATCTTTAGGAAACGCAACCGTAACGCTTTGCCATAGCGGTACATCTGATTTAAAGCATTTTACACAACAAGCCGATGTTGTAGTCGCAGCCATGGGCTCTCCAGAATTTTTAGACGCTTCCTTTATTAAAGAGGGCGCTTGTCTTGTTGACGTTGGAATTAATCGTATTGAACGTGATGGAAAGTCTGTTATTGTTGGAGATGTTAATCAGCCAAGCGTAACAGGTAAAGCCAGTTCACTTACGCCGGTACCTAGAGGAGTAGGTCCTATGACAATAGCTATGTTAGTAGAAAACACTATTGTGTCAGCAGAATTATTATTATTAAATTAATTTTTTATTAAAATGAAGGTTTATAACATGAAAAAAATAGCATTAATAGTACTGTCCTTATTGTTTATGGGATGCGCAGGTAACAATATTGATCAGGACGAAATAAAGAAAGCCAATCAATTTTTTGAATCTATTTTCCAGGACAGGGTATTAGATAGTCCTGAATTTCAGACAAGATTAGGATATAAATCTAATTACGATCAATGGGATGACATTACCTGGATTAAAGCAAGAGAAGATATAAGACAAGCTCAGGAAGATTTAAAATATCTAAGAGAGAATATTAATATCGATAAACTAGATGATAAAACTGCAATTAGTTATCGATTGATGGAAAAATCTTTACAAAGAACCATAGATTCTGATCCATATTTATTCCGTGGATATATGGTAACTCATCGCGGAGGAAAGCATTCTTCGATTCCATCTTTTTTAATCAATTATCAGTCGATGGAAGATGAAAGAGATGTAAAAGATTATTTAGAAAGATTGCGTAATATTGGCCCACTCTTTGAAGACTTTATCGATGAATTGAAGCTAAGAGATGAGCTTGGAACTATTGCACCTATGTTTGTTTATCCTAAGGCAATTGCTGTGTGTGAAAATATTATATCAGGCTATCCGTTTGAAGAGGTAAAAGAGCAAAATGTTATTTATGAAGATTTTGTTACAAAAATAGAAGCATTAGATCTAACAGATGCGATTAAACTACGTTATAAAAGTGAAGCCGAAGCTATCTTAGTTACAATAGTAAATTACTCTTATAGGACTTTAATCGACTTTCTTGGTGAGCAGCAACTAAAAGCTACTAATAATGACGGTGTTTGGAAGTACCCTAACGGTGCTGAATATTATCAATACAGCTTAGATAATTATACAACATTAGGATTAACTGCAGAGCAAGTACATCAAGTTGGATTAGATGAAGTCGCTCGTATTCATGAAGAAATTTATACTATTATGGAGACGGTTTCTTTTGAAGGTAATTTACAGGAATTTTTTGACTTCATGAGAACAGACCCACAGTTTTATTATCCGCAAGGACCTAAAGGGCGTCAAATGTATTTAGATCAAGTGAATGTGGTGGTTGACACAATATCTGCTCGCATTGAAGAGTTATTCTATGGATTACCAAGTATTCCACTTGTTGTAAAAGCGGTCGAACCTTACCGTGAAGCTTCTGCTGGTATTGCATTTTATAGTCGAGGACAAGCTGATGGAAGTCGTCCTGGAATCTATTATGCTAATCTATACAACATGCAAGATATGCCAATTTATAAATTAGAAAACTTAGCTTATCATGAAGCAATTCCTGGACATCATATGCAGATTGCGATCGCATTGGAAGTAGAAGGAATGCCAAGCTTTAGAAAATATGGTGGATACAGTGTATTTTCTGAGGGATGGGCACTGTACTCTGAAACACTTCCAAAAGAAATTGGTCTTTATGAAGATCCTTATTCTGATTTTGGTCGTTTATCTGGAGAACTTTGGAGAGCCTGTCGCTTGGTAGTAGATACTGGAATTCATCATTACAGATGGACTAGAGAAGAAGGAATTGATTATTATATGAGCAATACAGCCAATCCAGAAGGAGATTGTGTTGGAATGGTAGAACGTCATATTGTATGGCCAGGCCAAGCTGTTTCTTATAAAATAGGTATGTTAAAAATTCAAGAATTACGTACTTATGCTGAATTATCTCTGGGGGCTAAATTTTCTCTTCAAGCCTTTCATGATATTGTATTAAAAAATGGAGGCGTACCAATGGATATTCTTCAAGATATTGTATATCAATGGGTAGGTAGTCAGTAGATTTTATGATTATTATCAAAACAACATCCGATAGCCATAAGACGATGAAAGATATCACCAATGCGCTACTTAATAAACGTTATGCTGCATGTGTTAATATTATTCCTCGTATGCGCTCAAAATATGTCCTAGATGGACGTATTGTTGAGTCGAGAGAGGTTATGTTGCTTATCAAGACATCGCAAGATTTAGAGGCAAAGGTATATCAAACCATTAAAGAGATGCACAACTATGATATTCCTGAGATTTCTACTATCTCAACAAGCAACGTAGATAAAGATTATTTAAAATGGATTAATGAATCACTTGAATTAGAAAAAAAATAATGAACGACGACAACTATAAAAAATCTATATGGTATAGAATTGAGCGGTTCTTTGATAGGCATAACCATTTAATGGAGTTTATTAGAACAATATTGGCACTGCTTGTGCTTACTCTGCAACTATATATTATTTCAAAATTGTAATAAGAGAAAAATGAATCTAAATAATATTTCAGAGGGAAAAATTTTAAAGTATTTAGCATTATTCTTTACTGTTTTAATGCTATTAACTGCTGCAGTTGTCTTAGCTTTTAAGTCTCCTGGAAGCATTAAAGAGCAATTATATGATCGTGCGGTTCAACCCTTACTTGTAATTCCACCAAATCAACCTGATGTACTACGTATAGTTTACACGGGTGTAAGTACTCCATTAACACCACATATTGCACAACAAAGCGTTGTAATATCGATTAATAGTAGTAATTATGTTTTTGATTCAGGGTCACGTTCTACGGCGAACTTTATATCACAAGGTACCTTAGAAGCAGCCTCTATTGAAGCGGTCTTTCTAACGCATACCCATTCTGACCATATTGGAAGCTTAGGTGAGTTAGTATTATCATCCTGGGGGCGTGGACGAACAAGCGCAATGCCAGTCTATGGTGCAACGCAATTAACGCAAAATGTTGTGGATGGATTTAACTTAGCCTACCAACCAGATAGAATGCATCGTGTTACCCATCATGGAGAAGGTTTTTTTGATGCAGAACATGGATTGTTAAAGGCTTATATATTTGATACGCCAGCAAGTGAAATATCCGTCTTCAAAGATAGTAATATCGAAGTATTTGCTTTTGATGTACCGCATGGACCTGTAGATGGTTCGGTTGGATATCGTATTGTAGCGGGTAGTCGCTCTGTTATTATTTCAGGTGATACAGACCTCATGGATGACTATAGTTTTGCAAATGGAGTAGATGTGTTAATTCATGAAGCAATTTTAGAACAAGAAAGTGAAGAAATTAGTCGTGCAGCATATCGCGTTGGTAATGATCGTATGGGAGTGGTATTCCATGATATTCAAAATTATCATGCCAATTTAATGGACTATGAAGATCAACCAGGATTATTAAGTCGTTTAGAAGGTATCGATATAGGAATGTTAGCATTGATTCATATCATTCCAGATAAAGACCAACCAATTGTTAAACGTGTACTAAGACGCTTTAAATCAGCTTCGTCACATGAAACAGTAATTGTTAAAGATAACATGGTAATGGAATTACCCTTAAACTCAGACAAGATTTTTATAAAATGAATATTATAGACAGCCTAAAATGGCGTTATGCCACCAAAAAATTTGATCCGGATAAAAAGGTCAGCGATACTGATATTGCTACCCTAAAAGAGGCGGTACGTCTTACCCCATCTTCTTATGGATTTCAGCTCTATAAAGTTATTGTCGTTACCGATCAAAAAATTAAAGATAAGCTCTACAAAGAATCGTATTATCAGTCCCAAATTCGTGATTGTTCGCACTTGTTTGTATTCTGTAGTTACAAGACTGTAGACTCCAAACATATCGATGAATTTATTGATTTAATGGAGCAGGGAAGACAACAGGATCATGAGCGCGCTTATATAGATAAAATGAAATCCAAAGCAAAGATTATGCTCTATGGAACAATAGCAAAAGCGGATATTGGACGACGCGATAAATCAGAAGCACTTCATTGGATGCAAAAACAATGCTATTTGGCTATATCTCAGTTGATGGTAGCTTGTGCAGATATGCGTATTGATTCCTGTCCATTTGAAGGATTTAGTACAGAAGCGTATGATAAAATTTTAGACTTAGGGGACAAGAACTTAACCTCGACAGTATTACTACCAGTTGGCTATCGCACAGAAGACGATCGTCATCAGTTTCGTACAAAAGTACGTAAACCTCTCGATAAGCTTTTTGAAGACAGATAATTTTATCGTAAGTTGACATAACAATATCATATGCAATATTTCAATACAATTTTATTAATTATTATCGCGGCTCTAGCTGCGATGTCTTTTTTTCGAAAAAAAGATGAAAGCACTATTAGTAAAGATCAGCTAGAAAAAGATTTCAAAGCAATCGCTGATGACTTATTGGTAAATCAAACAGAAGCAACAGAGAGAAAAGTCGAAGACAAGCTTCATACTATCTTAGAGGGATTCGGAAAAGTTCAGAAAGAAAAATTTGATACTATAAGTACAAAAACAAAAGATATGACTGAGTTGATCACAAGGATGGAGCAAGATAGAACAGAGTCGGTAGGAAAGCAAACCGAGTTAATTCGTACAATGTTATCAAGCACCGATAATATTAGTCGCGTTATGAACTCTCCAGGACCTAGAGGTAAATGGGGCGAAATGCAAGTACGTCAAATTTTAGAAGCAGCTGGATTTAAAGAAGATGTTCACTTTCAATACAATAAGAAATCTCAATTAGGATCTGATCGTCCTGATTTTGTTGTAAATGGTGCTGATGGCAAAAAAATTATTCTTGATGCAAAAGTTCCTTTTACCGCATTTGAAGAATCCACTAAAATCGATGATCCAAATGAGATAAAACGTTTATATAAAAAGCATGCAACAGAAACTCGTGCACATATGGACAAATTAGCAAAAAGCTGTTATTGGGATCAATATGAAGATGCAGCTCCGTTCGTATTGATGGTTTTACCAGCAGAGTCATTATTATATGCAGCTTTTCAATCAGATGATTCTTTGTTTAAGGACGGTATTGATAAACAAGTCTATATATGTTCTCCATTAAACTTACTTGCTACAATGCAAGTAATCGCTCAAGGGCATGTACATGTTAAGCAAAATGAGGATGCACGAAAAATTACTACAGCTGCTCGCGATCTTTTAAAGGTAGTGTCTGTTTTTAACGGCCACTTCAAATCTATTGGAATGCACACAGAACGTCTATTCAAGTCGTTTAACTCTGCAGCAAAAACATTAGAAGTGAAAGTAAAGCCTAAATTGGAAAAATTAAGCGATATGGGTGTAGAACTTGAAAAAGGTAAGGATGTAGATCCTGGAATTAAAATGATTGAAGATGGTCCAATTGATATTTTTGAAGAAGAATAATTTTTAAACTTTTTGAGGATAAATAATGAATACTAAAACAGCATCTATCGCAATAATAATTTCACTTATCATTGCAACGTTATTAATTAATGCAGGTAGTCAAGGAAGTGTTATCGTAAATGGCTGGCCTCTATTTGCTATTTGTGCTCCTATTGGCTTCTTATTGCATTGGACAGCTTTTCTGCCTTCTTATGCACTTAAAACAGATCATTATTTTGACCTCATTGGATCAACTTCTTATATAGCTACAGTTGTTACAGTGGCTATGCTGAGTCCATCTTTAGACACAAGAGACTTAATTATCTGTAGTATGATTGTCCTTTGGGCTACACGCTTAGGTTTGTTTTTATTTACTAGAATTAAACAAGATGGAAAAGATGTGCGATTAGATGTAATTAAAACAAAATTTATTCGCTTTTTAAATCTGTGGACACTTGGTGGTTTATGGGTCTTAGTGACTATGGGGGCAGGTCTTGCTGCTGTCACATCAAACACATCTTTAGAGATAGGTTTATTAGGATATATTGGAATTGGATTGTGGGTATTTGGTTTTGTTATTGAAGTCATAGCTGACAGTCAAAAAAGACAGTTTAGAAAAGATCCAAATAATAAAGGCGGATTTATTGCAACTGGGGTGTGGGCTTGGTCTCAACATCCTAATTATTTTGGTGAAATCACCTTATGGCTTGGTGTTGCCTTGTTAGCATTTCCAGTCCTTTCTGGATGGCAATTGGCTACATTGATATCACCCGTTTTTGTCTACTTACTATTAACGAAGGTAAGTGGTATCAATTTACTGGATGAGATTGCAAAAGAACGATGGGGTTCAGATCCTGAGTACTTAGCATACACAAAACGAACATCAAAATTACTCTTACTTCCTCCTGAGAAATAAGCATTGCGTAAATTTTATTCATGAGATATTTATTCTACGTAACTCTTTCATACTCTTTTAGCGTTTTGCGACCAATTGAAATAGCTATTAATAGACAAGGAGGTACTGTTGCTTGGTTTATACCTGAGGGCAGTGAGGCAGAAAAATTTCTACAGCCAACCGATCATCGTTTATCAGGCATTAAAGAGGTTAAAGCCTTTGCAGCTCATGCAACACTAGTGCCCGGTAATATCGTTCCTGATTTCTTTCCAGGAATCAAGGTGCAGGTATTTCATGGGTTTGATTCTGGTAAAAAGAATAAGTTCAATATTCGTGGCTTGTTTGATCTTTACTGCACACAAGGACCTAATATTACCAAGGGATTTGAAGGAATAGCAGATGGAACCTGCGAGATTGTTGAAACCGGCTGGTCAAAGCTAGATCCATTATTTAGTCCTCATCCAGATACAGATAAATTTCGTACAGATCCACCATTAATCCTCTACGCACCAACCTTTTCTCCAAAGTTAACCAGTACATATGCTCTCTATGATCATATAAAAAAATTACTAAAAGAGAAAGATTGGCAATGGATTGTCAAACTGCATCCCAAAGCAACGCAGGAAGAGGTTATTTTATATAAAGGATTAGCATGCGATAACTTACGTTTTATCGAAACAGGAGAGATTACTCCGATTTTACAAGCAGCAGATGTCATTCTATCAGATACTTCATCTATTTTAGCGGAGTTTGCTTTGCAGGATAAGCTGGCAATTGCATTTAACAATCGACGCCCTGAACCTTGGATGTTAAATTTTACTAAAGCTCACTTATTAGAGAAATTACTTGATAGGGCGTTATTACCTAATCGAGAGCAGTTATCAAAAGTAATTGAGTATGGCAATGCCATACATCCACATAAAGACGGCAAATCAAGCGAACGCGCATTAAGCGCTATTAATTCTCTGATTGATTCCGGGATAGGGCATTTAAAAACAAAGCCATTGAATTTGATTCGTCGGTTCAAAATACGTAGAGAATTAAAATACTATCATTGGGCATAAACTAGTAGTACAATACAGCTCATGTCCTTGCATTATAAAATTTCTGATAAATATTTACATCTAAAAGATTATCTATTAGATATTAAAACCAATATTGACAAGCACACTCATCTTATTAAGAATGCACGCAACCTTGTCGTTATTGTAAAAATTAAAGGAAAAAAGTATGTGGTGAAATCTTTTGGAAAACCTTCCTTTCCTAACAATTATATTTATGGATCCATACGTGAATCTAAAGCCAGACGCTCATATGAATATTCAAATATTCTTTTAGAAAGGGGAATTAACGTTCCAGAGCCCGTTGCCCATTTAGAATTCTATAAATCATTTGCCTTAAAAGAGAGTTTTTACATATGTCGTCACTACGATTACGACCTAGACGCTCGTGAAATGTTTGAAAATTTTGACCCTGATAATCCATTGTGGAATGCCTTTTTAGATTTTACTTACAACTTAAATGAGAAAGGTATCGATCATCGCGATTATACAAAGGGCAATATTTTGATTAAAAAGCTTAAAAAAGACCAATTTGAATTTACTCTTATTGACTTAAATCGTATCAAATTTAGAACCATGAACCTATCTTATTGTGTTAAATTTCTGTGCAAAATTACACATAACCCATCACAACTTGACTTGATAGCTAACTATTATAGCAAACGCTCGGGGTTATATGAAGGTCAGTGGGTAGGGGCTTTACATAATGCAGTGGCTAACCATGAAAATTATAAAGCACGTAAGCGTTATTATCGTAAAATAAAAAAAACATATTCTAGGTAATAAAAAAGGCGCTTTCGACCAAGCGCCTTTCTTGTTTGAAGGTAACTCTGAGAAAAACTTAATTATTTAAGGACTTTATCAGCCTCTTCATTGCTCATAATCTTTGAATCATCATACGTCCCATTTTCTTTTGCTGCTGCAATTGCGTTAGGGAAGAGGTGTTCATAAGATACTTTAACTTCTTCGTTGTCACGGTAGGTAACAATCTTAGATAAACCAGCAGGAGATTCTGACTCTTCAAGCTTTAACTCTCCATTGGTGTTTTCAACAAAGACTTCTTCGCCAATGACCTGCTTTATTTCATAATAGTAATTGGTAGTATACTTTCTACCATACCATTCAAAGGTTTCATTTGCGCCCAGCTCTTTACGTGCATTCTTAAATGCCTCTTGAAAGCTGATAGCTCCACTTTTTGCTAGCATTCTATTTTCATCCCATACATCGACGATCATGTCGGATTCGTCTACATACTCGTCTAATGCTAATTCAATCGCTTCAGAGGGGATTGTAGTGTCTTCTGTTATATTTTCTGATACCTCAGCCATCACAATTTCTACAGCTTCAGGTTCTTCTATAGCAGAGCTTAGCTCTACTGGTTTTGTTTCGTTCATGATGAACATAAGTGATCCGATACAGATGGTAACTGCACCCAGGACAAACTTTTCAATATTATTCATGTATTTTAACTCCGTTGTTTGTGCCTCTTAATGCCGCTTTCATACTATATGTACACATAATTTTCATTTTTGTTTCAATGTTTTTGTAAATTGGTGTATGGAAAAAGTATTTGTAAGCGGCGGATCAGGGTTTATATCTCTGCATTTAATCTCAAAACTCATTCAAGAAGGGTATCAAGTTAGAACATCACTACGTTCATTAGATCGCAAACAAGAAGTGATTGATGCGGTAGAAAAAGAAGTATCCACAGAGGGAATGCTTGAATTCTGTGAATTAGATTTATTAAAAGACGATGGCTGGGATGAAGCAGTTGCTGGATGTGATTATGTACAACATATTGCCTCACCAATTCCTACCACGAACTCTAATGATTATGATATTGTAGTAAAACCTGCTGTAAATGGCATAAAACGATGCCTTAACGCTGCGTTAAAGAACAATATCAAACGCTTTGTCATGACATCCTCTGTAGCATCGGTAGGGGGGTCAAATCACAAGAATGAATATGATGATACCGATTGGACTGATTTAACCATGGATGTAGGTCCTTATCAAACCAGTAAAACCAAAGCGGAGCAATATTTATGGGACTTTATGAAAGAACATGAGGGGAAGACGGACATGGAAGCAGTAGCTATTAATCCTTCGATGGTCTTTGGTAATTCGTTATCCGATGATATTGGTGCTTCTAATATTCTTGTTAAGCGTTTAATTGATGGATCCATGCCATTCACCTTAAATATTTGTATTAATATTGTTCACATTAAGGACGTAGCTGACTTACACTTTGAAGCCATGATTAATGACAAAGCTCCGGGTAAACGCTTTATCGCATCCAATAATCATATGTTCTTTCCTGAAATTGCTAAAGTCCTCAATGATAATGGGTTTAAAGCACCCAAAAGAAATTTGCCAACCTTCTTAGCAAGAATATTAGGAAGGTTTGATAAACAATTATCGTTCTTTTTAAAAGATATAGACATTCTTCGTATTTACCATTCCAATAACGCTCGTGATATCTTAGGGTGGAAGTTTAGATCATCAGAGTCTGCTATTATTGATGCTGCTACGCAAATTAAGAAATTATTATAATTTTAACTCCGTTGTTTGTGCCTCTTAATGCCCCTTTCATATTAAGTATATGTTTTAGAAAGGGAATGGTTCTGAATTAATTGCCTTGCAAAAACAGTGTAATTGAAAGGCAAAGTATTTGTCGACGTGCAAGGGAATATCTATTGGGAGTTTTGCCTTGCAAAAACACCTAAAATGCAAGGTATGCCTTGCAAAAAAAAGAATACATTGTAAAAATAAATCTTGCATTTAATTTCTAAAATGCCGTTTATATATTAGAGATATTATTACGATTTGAAACAATCCTTTTTATCCCTCGCACACAACAACTAACCAAAAAGGAGATTTACCTATATGATTAATTTTATTGATCCCCATTCAGATGAATTCAAAAAAATACAGAGCATTTCATTTAAACATTCATGTTTAATATGCGAACAACCACTTAAAGATAATGGCGTATATTTTTCCATACTCAAACAAGAGGAGGATCCATCAGATGAGTCAGATAATGATATGATACTATATCGTCTTGGATGTAAATACTGTAAAACTGTTTATACAGTAGATTTTAAAATCTTATCAATAGATTTTGAAAAATTTCCAAACTTTGTTACAAGAAATATTCCACATGCCTAACAATAATTAAACTTAAAAAACTGTTTTAAAGATTATTCTTTATTCTAGTGCAGTTTATAGACTATATTTGTTAGTTATGAGTAATATGGGCTGTATAACATTTTTATTACTAATGCTTACAGGTATTTTACTCTTATTTCCAGAGGATAAATCTATAATTTTCATGATAGAATATTGGTGACTTATAGGTCTTTTTTGGATTGTATGTTTTTTAATTTGGCTCCTGTTTGGTGATATTATTGATGCTGTAGCCGGAGTAGAAAGGGATAAATTTTAGATATGGAATTTATATTTGGATACTTTGTTGGATTAACTGAAGCAGAGTTTGCATATGCTAACGATATAATTTTTTGGGTTGTATTCTTCATAATTTTAGGTCTGATATTGTTAAAAAGAAATGACGCTTCTTCACTAAAATCGCTACCAAGTATCTTTACAATCATCGGAGTTTTTGGAACATTTTTTGGAATTACGATTGGTTTAATGAATTTCAATGCAGATCCAGGAGAAATTGAAAAAAGTGTATCATTTCTACTTGGTGGGATGAAAACCGCATTCGGATCTTCTATTCTTGGTATGGGTGCAGCTGTTGGAATTAGAGTATATAATGTTGTCTATGGAAACAAAGAAGACAATATTGAAGAAGCTGACAAAGTATTAGCTCTTTTAAAATCTCAAAACACATCTCTTAAACACATAAGAGAAGGAATTGCAAGTGACTCTGAAGACAGTTTGACTTCACATATACAGAAATTAAGACTCGACTTTAGTGATTTTGCAAAAAATCAAGCTAAAATGAATGTCGAGCAACTTCAAAAATCCTTAGAAAAAGTAATAAAAGACTTTAATGACGGAATGCAGGAACAGTTCGGTGAAAACTTTAAAGAGTTGAATAAGGCCGTTTTCAAGCTTGTTGAATGGCAAGAGAACTATCATAAGCAGATTGAATATATGGTCAAGACAATTGAGCAGACAAACGGTGCTGTTGAAAATAGTAAGCAAATTATTCAAGATATTAGTGAGAAATATTCCGATACTTACAAATTAACAGAAGATTTTGAAACTGTTATTAAGATGTTAAATAATGAAAACAAAAAGTTGATGGATGGTATTGAAAAATTTGCAAAACTAGGCAACGAAGCAAATAAAGCAATGCCATTAATTGAAAAACAACTAACTAGTCTTACTTCGGGATTTACATCAACAATAGAAAGTACTCTTGGAGATATTAAAAGTTCATCAAAAGAATCTTCTAGCATTCTAACAAAAGCAGTGAAAGAATCTTCTGATGGAATGACAAACACCATTAAGACTTCTCTTAAAACGATACAGGATTCTTCTGATTTCACTAATACTGAAATTAAAAAGACTGTTAAAACGATACAAGATTCTTCTGAGTTAGCTAATACTGAAATTAAAAAGACCATTAAATCTTCAACAGATGATGTAAATGGTCAATTGAAAGAACTATACAAAAACTCTTTTGAAACACTAAAACAGTTACAGGAAAAAATGGCAGATGATCTAAATCAAAACATTAATGATATTGACGGTCAAATTGGTAGTGTTCTTCAAAACTCTCTAAACTCTCTTAGTACAAGCCTATCAACTTTGTCAGATAAATTTGTTCAGGATTATAGTCCTCTCACAGAAAAATTAAGAGAACTTGTTGAGATAGCTGGAAAAATAGAAATTGCTTATGAAGATGCTGAACAACAAGAAGAATGATGTAGGTTTAGACTATCTTATTTAAAGCATCAAATCGCTCTGAAGACTATTGGATATCCGTATCTGATTTAATGGCAGGCCTTATGATTTTGTTTTTATTTATCGCTATATCATACATGGTTAAAACTCAAAAAGAAAATGATATGTATATTTACATTGAGCAAGAATATGAATTAGCTCAGAATGCAATCTATGATGCTCTATTTGAAGAATTTAAAGACGACTTATATAAATGGAATGCAATAATAGACAAAGAAAACTTATCATTCATTTTTCTTTCTCCGGACGTCCTTTTTAAGAGCGGGGAGTCGATATTACAGCAAAGATATAAAAATATTTTAGCCGATTTTTTTCCAAGATATATTGTTTCACTAGATAATGTATTCTATAAAATTGACTATCCAGATCCAACTACAGGCGAAATGATAACACATAATGTAAAAGCTAAGGATAATATTGCTGCTATAAGAATTGAAGGTCATGCTAACAAAAAAGCTCCAAAAGAGTTTATAACTAAAACTCAACGATTTTTATATAACATGAAGTTATCTTCAGATCGATCTCAGTCTGTCTTAACATATGTCTTATCTCTAGATTTAAACGATCAAACACCATGGATTAGAGATAACGTAAGAGCTGTTGGATACAGTTCATCTAAACCTGTTTTAACCGAAGGAGAATATGACTTTGATAGATCAAAAAGAGTTGAGTTTAGAATTGTTTTAGATGCTCAAGAAAGATTGTTTGAGCTTATTCAAAAGAAAAAAGAGGGTAAGTTGAATGAAATTAACTATGTAGGTCAAAATGATTTCTTGGAGAGTCAGATATTAAATCAATATCGTAAAGATATAAAAGAAGCTGAACAGCAATTAGCAATAACAGAAGAATTGCTCAATGAGATAGATATAAAATTAGCATTAGCTAAACAAGAATTATCAACTATCGAACAAAAAATTAGTATGCTAAAATCTGAAAATATAGA
>AQSD01000005.1 GCA_000402755.1 Fidelibacterota bacterium SCGC AAA160-B08
ATTGAAGCTGGAGTAACATTAGGATGGGAAAAATTTGTTGGTCAAAATGGATTGAAGATTGGAATTGATGATTTTGGATTGTCTGCTCCAGGTGTTGATGTAGCAATACAATTTGATTTTACAAAAGAGGCTATTCAAAATAAGATTGAAGAGTATTTTAATGTCTAATAAGGCTATCGTATTAGCAACAGATCATGCAGGATTTGAGCTAAAAGAATCTGTTAAAAAATTTCTATTAGAATCAAATTATGAAGTAAAAGATTTTGGTGCATTTACATACGAATCTACTGATGATTATCCTGATTTCATTAATCCTGCAGCAAAGTTTATATCAGAAAATGATAATATAATGGGTATTATTTTTGGAGGATCAGGGCAGGGCGAAGCAATGGCGGCTAATAGATTTAAAGGTGTCAGAGCGGCTGTATTTTATGATGGTCCAGACGAAATTATAGACTTATCAAGATTGCATAATAATGCTAATATTTTATCTCTTGGATCACGCTTTATTACATCAGAACGCGCAATCGAACTAATTAAGCAATGGCTGAGTGTAGAGTTTGAGGGTGGTAGACATCAAGAGAGAATTGCAAAACTAGACTCTTAGTGATTTTTAATATTTATGAATTCTTATATAAATAAATCTGCTAATATTAAAAAGAACAATAATGGAAAATAATAAATTGATGTCTTAAATATTAAAACAGCATTTTCTCTAGATTGCTCTAAAATGAATGGAAGACAACAGAGCATGTAAATATTGCTCAATAAGTATGCTCCTACAAAATATACCCTTCCTGAGACTCCAAAGAAAAATGGTAAAGTAGAAATTGGAATCAATATTAATGCATGTAAAAAAGTATGTATAACTGTTTTTCTTACTCCATTTTCTACAACAGGTAACATCTTTAATCCTGCTTTAGCATAGTCTTCTTTGTACATAAATGCGATAGCATAAAAATGAGGGTGTTGCCAAAAAAATAAAATTAAGAATAAGGCTATTCCTCCTAAATCTAAACTATTTGTTGCTGCTGTCCATCCTCCTAATGGGGGTATTGCGCCAGGTATAGCTCCAATAGAGGTATTTATCCAAGATATTCTTTTTAAAGGCGTATAGACCAATAGATATAACGCAATAGTCAATATGGATAGTAATGCAGTAAGCGGATTTACTTTGAAGTATAGCGTTGATAAGCCTAATAGAATACATGACACCCCTAAAAACAATGCAAATTGAAAAGATATTTTTTTTGTGGGTAAGACTCTATTTTTTGTTCGATCCATTTTTTTATCTGAATTAATTTCTATGACATTATTTATGATAGAACCACCTGTTGACGACAATAAAGTACCTATAATAGTATAAAATAATAAAGAGGATGAAAATGTGCCTTGCGCACCAAGATAAAATCCAATAATTGTTGTGGTTAGTACTAAAAATCCAATCCTAATCTTTGTTAGCTCAATTAAATTTTTAACCATACTAACCCTGCTTAATTAAGGTAACGATATCATTTTGCAACTCGACTATATTAGCATCAACAGTACCTTCATAGTACTTTCTAATATTTCTGTCTTTATCAATTAAGATAAGTCGAGTAGAATGTCCAACTGGTAATAAGCTAGCCGATAGAAAGAATCCATCTTCGGACAATTTAACAACATCGTTAATATCTCCTCTTAGAAAAAACCAATTATTTTTAGTGCTATACTTATCAGAAAATTCTTTCAATATATTACTTGAATCATAGTCAGGATCTGTTGTTATTGATAGAAACTGCAATATATCTGAATCTGAAAATCTTTTTTGTAACAATCCCATATTTGTTGACATAATTGGGCATGCACCTTCGCATTGAGTAAAAATAAAACTAGCTACAGTAATTTTATTATCTAATTTTTTTTCTGTAAATGGAATACCATCAAAATTGTCTAATTCAAAGGATGGAACTTCTGATATAATAGATAGATTATTAATTCTAGATTGAGTCGCTTTATCTATAGTAAATAATCCTATAATACCTAAGATTAGAACTGAAAAAAATGCAATTATTAATTTTTTATTTAGAGTATTCATTACCGATGCAATTATACAATATAATTATTACACCGACAAGCCAAGATGAGCCCCACGTATGGAATAGCCTTGTTAATTGAGGTAATTCAAAGAAAACCATCATCTCTCCTAAAAAAATCTGAACTATAATCATACCAAGTATAAATATGCCTAAAAATCTTGCAATATATAGCTTATTTTCTCTCAATTGAGAATAAATATATATACTCAAAAATAATAAGGTAAATCCTAGGAAAGAGTGTAAATATTTATAAGAATCTAAGGCATTCAATAGCTCCCCCTTAGATAGCAAGGGATTTTCAATAGAAACAAGCTCAAGGTTAGTTCTGATGCCGGTTCCTAAAAGAATTTCTATAACAATTAATATCCAAAAAATAATCAAACTATTCGAAAGTGATTTGTTAATCTCTAGATCTTTAAACTTTTTTATATTTATCAACTTATAAGATTCAATGCATGCATAGCTTAATACCGATACCAACATAAGAGCTAATATCATATGGAGACTAACAAGAAAAGGGTTTAAAATTGAAGAAACTACAATAGCACCTAATCCACCATTTGCTGCCACTAGAATCAGAGATAAAATTGCTGAAACTAATAGCTTCGTTTCTTTGCGAAAATAATATATTGCTATGATATTCAATATGATAATTGAAAAACCCACCAAGACTCCAAGCGAGCGATTACCATACTCTATCCAAGCTAGTACAATATTAAAAGACGTAGCATCAATATAGGAAGGTATTTGATCAATATTGGTTGGTGGTATCCATCGACCAAAACATTTAGGCCAGTCTGGACAACCCATACCAGAGCCTGAAACACGTACCAATCCACCGACAAAAATTAAAAGATAAGATAAGACTGTTGAAACTACAGCAGATTGAAAAAAAAGCTGTTTTTTCATTTAATGGTGATCCTCATCCCCTTCATGACTATCAATACCATGCTCATCGACCGGATTTCCATGAGTATCTGTAAGAGGCAAGGAATCATAAAAGGCAGCACGCTTATTAATAGGATATTCCACTTCAGGGTTGACTCCTCCCCTAAAACCAGTATCCAAAAGAGTTACTGTTATAAATATTCCAAGAAACATTAAGGACATAATAAACATTGTTAAATTTTTCTTATCATCCCAAAGAAGATGCATGAAAAATAAAGCAACTAAAGTAGCCTTAAATGTTGCTACACCCATAGCGATGATAATATTAAATGATCCAAAGTCAAAATAAGATACCCAAACTGTAACTGCTGTAAGACAAAACAATGCTCCGGCAATTACTAGGTATGTTTTCAACGGTGTTATATGATGTTCAGACATAATGTTCCTATATTAAGTAGAATAGTGGAAATAAATAAATCCAGATTAAATCAACTAAGTGCCAAAAGATACCAATCATCTCCATCGGAGTATAATATTTAGAATGTAAATTTCCTTTAGCTGTTGCATAAATTAACCATGCAATTAATCCCATACCAATTGCTACATGCAATCCATGTAGTCCAGTCATAATAAAATAGATACTGAAGAAGATATGCGGATTATTAAGATGAGCAATTTCAGGTCCCATATAGCTATAATACTCTCCTGGTAATTGACCTACTTCGAACTTATGAGAATACTCTAAATATTTAATACCTAAGAACATAAAAGCAAACAAAAATGTTGCTATAAGCATGAATAAAGATAGTTTTTGTTTCTTCTGCTGTATCGCCCATACAGCAAGAACCATTGTTAATGAACTAGTAATCAGAACGATTGTATTCAATAATCCTTTATTAACATCTAGAAGTAGATTTGCTCCAACAAACATTTCAGGATACCAAGAACGATATACAACATATGCAACGAATAAACCCCCAAAAGTTAAAACTTCGGTAAGAATAAAAGCCCACATGCCAAGCTTTGCAGTTTCATACTGCTGATCAACATCATGAAAGTGATGTTGCAGAAAATCGGGTGATGAATTATCGTGACTCATTTTTTAAATGTTGGCTCAACGACGACTTTATCATAATCATATGGACCATGCTCAAGCACAGGATCTTTTTCAAAATTATGTGGATGAGGAGGTGAGCTAGTATGTGTCCACTCCAATGTCATTGCACCCCATGGATTAGTACCCGGGTCTAGCTTATTACTTTTTCTTAAAGACCAAAGTAAGTTCATGATTGCAATAAATATGGATAGTCCAAGTATTCCTGACCAAAAACTAGAATAGTTATGTAACTCTGCATATTGAGGATCATAAGTAGCATACCTTCTTGGCATTCCTCTTAATCCTAATAAGAATTGAGGGAAAAATGTACCATTGAAACCTAGAAATACTCCTAAACAACAAATGGATGCTACCGTTTGATTATACATTGTACCCATAGTTTTAGGCCACCAATGATGTAACCCTCCAAGAAAAGCAATAATAGTACCACCTTGCATTACATAGTGAAAGTGAGCAACTACGAAATAGGTATCATGTAAATGAATATCTAAGGCTACTGCACCAAGAAATATTCCTGTTAATCCTCCAATAGTAAATAAGAATAAAAAGGATAAAGCATATAGCATAGGAGGCGTAAAAGATACTTGACCTTTATACATAGTTAATATCCAGCTAAATATTTTTACTCCTGTAGGAATACCTACAAAATATGTTATAAAAGAAAATACAATTTGAGAAAAAACTGATTGTCCCGATGTAAACATGTGATGACCCCAAACTAAGAATCCAATAAATGCAATTGATAGTGTTGAGAATGCAATAAATTTATATCCCCATATTTTCTTTCTGGAGTGTACTGGAATAATTTCACTAATAATTCCGAATGCAGGCAATATCATAATGTATACAGCAGGATGAGAATAGAACCAGAAAAAATGCTGATAAAGAACAGGATCTCCCCCAAGAGCAGGATCAAAAATTCCAATTCCTAGCAATCTCTCCAAAATTAACAAAACCATTGTAATTGCAATAACAGGAGTTGCTGTAATCTGTACCAAAGATGTTCCATAGAGAGCCCATACAAATAATGGTAGTTTATACCATGTTAATCCAGGAATTCTCATTTTGTGAATAGTGGCAATAAAATTTAGTCCTGTTAAAATAGATGAAAATCCAATAATAAAAATTCCCATTGTCATAGGTATTACATTTGATGTGCTAGTAGTAGAATAGGGTGTATAAAATGTCCAACCTGTATCTACTCCACCCGAAATAATAGTATATACAACAAATAGTGCACCTAAAGTATATATATAGAAACTAGCAAGATTTAATCGGGGGAATGCTACATCTTTTGCACCTAACATAAGAGGAAGTAACATATTTCCTAACGCTCCAGGAATCGCAGGAATAATAAATAAGAAAATCATAATTGCACCATGCAATGTGTATACATTGTTATAAGTTTCATTTGACATGAAATCATTACCGGGAGCAGCTAATTCAAGTCGCATCCCTAGTGCTAACAATCCGCCTAGAAAGAAAAATATTATTCCACCAAGAAGATACATAAGACCAATACGCTTATGATCTAATGTTAACAACCATGACATTATGCCTTTTGGATGAGTAAGATAATTTTGTTTTTGATTTTCAGCCATAAGTATATCCTAATTTACAATTAAATTTGAGAATCCTCTTTTAAAGATTTTAAAAAAGCAATCAATGCATCTAGCTCCCTATCATTTAATAGACCTTGATAGGTAGGCATAACTCCTTGATAGCCTGCTACTATTTTTGTTTGTGGTTCTAGTATAGAGCTTCTTATATAATTATCATCAATTATAGTGCTAGTACCATCATCAAAAACTCTTTCCTCTCCCCACATTTGACTTGTCTGCAAGTATGATGGGCCAACTAAAGCGGAGCCATCTAAGGTATGACAAGTATTGCATGCTTTTTTAGTATATAGTTTTGCACCAAGCTCATCTAGTGGTATATCTTCATCATCTGATCCAAGCTCTGCAACCCATGCTTCATATTGGGCAGGTTTCATAACAATAACTTTTGCTCCCATTTGAGAGTGTCCTGTTCCACAATATTCGGTGCAAAATATATCATATACTCCCTCTTGTTGAGCATCAAACCACATTACATTATATCTATTAGGTAGACAGTCCATCTTAGTTCTCATAACAGGAATGAAGAAGCTATGCAATACATCCTTAGAAGAAAGAACAATTTTAATAGGCTGATTAGAAGGTACTACAAGCTCGTTAAGAGTTGTACCTCCGTCAGGATAATCAAATGTCCAAAACCAACTCTGACCAGTAACTTTAATTTCAATCGCATCATCAGGAACAATGATCATTTTTAAATATGATCTAATACCCCATACAAATGTGATACTTACTAGTATAAGAGGAATAATGAAAAATAATGATTCTAGTATATTGCTATGATCTTTACTACTCGTAAGTCTGACCTCATCACCTTTTTTGAATCGATATTTGATTGCTAAGTACGCCATACCAAATACAACGATAGCAAAGAGGATTATTGATGAATAAAAAATAAAATAGAATAGGTTGTCAATGTCAGCAGCAAAGGTTGACACCTGTTTTGGAAACAAATATTCAGTTAATCTATCCATGTCTTCTACTATTATCCCCTAAATAAATTATGATCATTTTTCCAGTAACCTACAATTGTAATGCCTAGAAAAATGATAGTTAATATACCCCCTAATCTCATAATATTGGTAGCAAAAAGTGTATAAGTATTTTTGTAGGGGTCATAGTGGTAGCAATAAAGAACTATTTTATCAAGAGTACTTCCTATTTTTCCTTCGCCAGCCTCTAACAAGCTTAGCTTTAAATCTTTTGCTAGAAATTGAATTCCATATAAATATCGTGATATTTTTCCTTCTGGACTTAATACAGAAATTGCTGCAGGGTGCATATACTCATCTCTATCTTCGTCATAATAGTATATAAACCCTATGCTATCGGCAATTTTCTTTATATTCTCTTGATCGCCAGTTAAAAAGTGCCAATCATTCTTAACGTTCTTAAGATTGTATGCTGCTATATAGTTTTTTTTCTTTTGATTAGCAAATGCTGTGCTCTCATTAGGGTTAATATCAATAGTAATAATTTGATATTCTTCTCCTGCATTCAATGTTAGTTTTTCAATCGATTCAGCTAACCCATTTAGCACAAGCGTACAGAGCATCGGACATTCAAAGTAATTTAATGTGAGAATTGTAGGAATATTTTTTTCAAATAAATCTTTTAGGAGAATTGTTTCACCAGATTCATTGATAAATGTAGTATCTAGAGGAATATAATTTCCTAATTGCTCTATAACATCTATTGGAAAATCTGTTGGAGTTTCTTCTTTTAATGTTTGCGAAAACAAGAAGTGACTTGAAAATAGAAATACTAAAAGTAAATTATTTCTTTTGATCATCTAGTAATAGCTCTTTTGATCGATCAATAGGTATATGATAAATTTCTTTTTCTTTATCGATTACCTTATAGCTATTGAGAGTTTCGCTTTCTGATTTTCTTAATTCAATTAATTTTTTTGATCGTTTACTGAGCTTAAATTCATAAACAGTGTCATCTAAAACACGTACATAGTATTCAAATAAAAGAAAAAGGGTGACTATAATTGTTAAAACAAATATAAATCCTCCAATTATTACTGGCTTAACTGGTATATCTTCTTTTTCGTAACCTAGATTATCCATAATTAGTGATTCCTATGATTGATTGAATGTATTAATTCTGGATCATTAATAGATACTAGAGGACTTCTAGACATGATATATCTAAAGCCGCCAATAAATATAGAAGCAAACCCTAGCATGCTAGCAATATCATATATTCCGATATGAAAATCATGATGGTGAATAGTTGGCATCACAATAAAATTAATATCGATATAATGCATAAATAGTATCCATATGCTCATAAATTGTAGTAGTCTTATATTTCTTTTTGACCCTCTAAAAATTAAAGAAAAGAACGGAATAAAGAACTTACCTACTATCAATAAAACACTTATTGTTTTCCAAGAACCTACCCATCGATGAAGATACCAAATAGTTTCTTCCGGAATATTACTGTACCAAATAAAATAAAATTGTGCTCCAGCGATGTAACAGTAAAAAACTGTAAATGCAAATAAGTATTTACCAAGATCATGGAAATGTTCCTCGGATACAATATCTTTTAAATATCCCTGATCTTTCAAGCGGATTAGTGTAAATGTTAAGAACGCTAAGAATGCTAAAAATGATCCTGCAAAAGTATATACTCCATACATCGTAGAATACCAATGAGGGTCTAAGCTCATTAGCCAGTCTAGACCTGCAAAAGTAATACTTGTAAACAGCAATACTCCTATAGGGCTCATAGTGAAATTCTTTAATTTTATTAATGCGTTATGGTCTCCATCAATATCATGCTTAGTAGATGTAAAATAAATATAAAAAGCTATGACGTTCCATAAGCTAAAATATGCTACTGCTCTTTGTATAAAAAATTGTTTATTTAGAAAGGGTAGTTTGTGCTGTATCAGATGATCAGCTTCAAAGCTATGTGTAAGCCAATAGCTGTGAGCTGGAAGCCATTTAAATAACAATTCCATACCTGCAATAATTGGAAAAAATAATATTGTAAATATTGGCATTAACATCAGAGTATTCTCCATAACTCTTTTTATAGCAACACTCCATGTAGCAGAAAAAGCATAGTGAACAAATATAAAGAACATTGCTCCAAGTATAATGCTTAACCAGAAAAAGAAAGATGTAAGATAGGAAAAATAAAATTCTTTTGAATCAAAACCAGAAAACCAAGCAATGCTAAGTAGTGCTAGTCCTGCAAACATTAAAATAAAATTAGTAGATTTTTTTGAGCTATAATTATATGTTTTTGAATCTAATTTCATGATTTCTTAGCAATTTTTTCTTGTTCATCTTGTGGTAAATCTTGAAAAGTAGCATTCTGACTTTTTTGCAATGCTCTCACATAATGGACAATTGACCAAATATCATCAGCCTCTATTTGATATCCATATGCAGGCATACTACGTAATCCATATCTAATTGTATTAAACATCTCACCATCAGGTTGCATACGAATACGTTCGTCATGCAAGTTAGCAGGAATAACAGGGTAATCATATTGCGTAACAATACCTTTACCATTTCCTACCTGAGAATGACATGGAGTACAATAAATATTGAATCTATCCTGACCTCTATCTAGTACTTCTGCTGATAATGCTATAGGATTATTTACTAAGTATGATCCATCTTCATTTTTACCATTTAAAAATGATGCATTTTCATCATACTGCCCTCTAGCAATAGTCCCTTCAATTGGAGTTCTCATAGTGGAGCCATCTTCAAAGAAATAGCTTTCTTCTAAAGATCTATACTTCTGCTGGTTGTCCATATTGGGATTTAAATGAATTGGAGGTTCTTCAAATTTTGCACCTCTAAAACATCCCGTTAAAAATAACAGGCTTAAAAGTAATATATTAATTCTCATCTTTTAATACCTCAATATCTGTACCACCCATTTTCTCTAAGAATGATTTTACTTCTTCTTCGTTATATTTTGGATCTGAAATTTCAATACTAACATAAAATGCATCGCTTGTAACTCTAGAAAATTTATCTGAATAAAATACAGGATGATGGAATCGAGGTATGCTGTTAAAATACATCATTCCAAAAACTGCTCCGAAAGCACTAAATAATACCATGAGTTCAAATGTAATGATTGCGTATGCAGGATAAGCAAAAAATGGTTTTCCACTAATATTCATTGGGTATTCAATTGAATGAATCCAAGTTTGTAGTCCAAAACCAAATAAAGCTCCTGTTAATCCCATTGCCCCGATTACATAACCTAATTTAGATCTTTTGAGTCCCATTGCGTCATCCATACCATGAATTGGAAAAGGAGAATGACAGTCAAAATCTTTAAATCCTGCATCTCTTACCTTTTCTGCGGCATGAACTAATGCTAAGGGAGTATCAAACTTCGCTATTACACCGTATGTATTCATTCTTCGTGTCCGTGATGAGGATTAGACTCTGGTAATACTAATTTTGCTTCAGCAATAGAAACCATTGGTAAGAATCTTAAGAATAGAAGAAATCCTGTAAAGAATAGCCCAAATGTGCCTATATAAATTGATACATCAAATATTGTTGGATTATACATAGCCCAAGCACCTGGCATGAAATCTCTATGAAGTGTGATAACTACAATTACAAACCGTTCAAACCACATTCCAATATTTACTAGGATAGATGTGATAAATAGAAATGGAATATGCCTTCTGTAGCGTTCAAACCAAAAAAATTGAGGAACAACAACATTACAAAAGATCATTGCCCAATAGCCCCACCAGTATGGACCTAAAGCTCTGTTCACAAAAGCAAACGATTCATATGCATTACCACTATACCATGCAACAAAGAATTCCATTGAATAGGCATAACCAACCATACAGCCAGTTAATAGCATAATTTGTGCCATCTTATCAAGATGCTCTAATGTAATAATATGTCCTAGATTATATACTTTTCTTGCTATAATAGAGAGTGTCATTACCATTCCAAACCCAGAGTAAATTGCACCTGCTACAAAATAAGGGGGAAATATTGTTGTATGCCAACCCGGTATTATACTAGTAGCAAAGTCAGAACTAACAACACTGTGGACCGATAGTACTAGAGGAGTGGATATACCAGCAAGAACTAAGTAGGCTAGCTCATAATGCTGCCACTGTCTATTTCCGCCTCTCCATCCTAATGCAAAGAATCCATAAATTTTTCTTTTTAAATTTGTTTTTGCCCTATCTCTTAAAGTTGCTAAGTCTGGAATTAGTCCTGTATACCAAAATAATAGCGATACTGTAAAATAGGTGAACACAGCAAAGAAATCCCATATTAATGGACTTCTCATGTTTGGCCACATTCCCATTTGATTTGGTATAGGCAAGAACCAATAAGCTACCCAAATTCTACCGACATGAATCCCAGGAAAAACAAGCGCACAAATAACAGCAAAAAGTGTCATAGTCTCAGCAAATCTATTAATGGCATTTCTCCAATTTTGTCTAAATAAATGCAAGATAGCAGATATTAAAGTACCTGCATGACCAATACCTACCCACCAAACAAAATTAATAATAGCCCAACCCCAGAATACGGGATTATTAATACCCCAGATTCCAGTACCTTCCCATATAAGAAACCCAACACTACCTGCAAAAATTGCCAACAAAGAAAGAGCAAATCCAAATAAAAGCCACCATTGAATTGGAGTTTTTTTACTCTCAGGCACTCCTGCTATATCATCAGTAATAGTAGTAAAATTTTGATTACCAGGAAGTAGTTTTTCAGCACGAATTTCTGCTTTTGACTTTATTTTATTCTCTAGCATCTAGTGATGCGCTCCCTGATGATTATTTGAAGATAGCTTAGGATTCTGATTTCTAATTTTTGCAAGATATGTAGTTCTTGGGCTAGTACCAAGCTGTCCTAATAGAGCATAGTCGCGATTACGGCTTTTTGCTTTACTAACTGCGCTATTTGGATCGTTAATATCTCCAAATTTAATAGCATCAGCTGGACAAGATTGTGCGCAAGCTACTTTAACATCTCCATCAACTAGGTCTCTATTTTCATTTTCTGCTTTAATACGAGCCTCACTAACACGCTGATAACAGTAAGTACATTTTTCCATAACCCCTCTAAAGCGCATACTTACATCAGGGTTCATGGCCATTTGAACTACTTCTGGAAGGTCTTTTGTATAATTATAAAAATTAAATTTTCTTACTTTATAAGGACAATTATTTGCACAATACCTTGTGCCTAGACAGCGATTATAAGTCATTTGATTTACACCATCTGTAGAATGTGTAGTAGCACCAACTGGACAAACTTGCTCACATGGAGCTAATTCACAATGTACGCATGCAACAGATTGTGTAGATACTTCTGGATTATCAGGATCGCCGGAAAAATAATTATCGATACGAATCCAATGCATTTCTCTACCATTCATTACTTGCTGCTTACCTACTATAGGAATATTGTTCTCACTTTGACAGGCAATAGAACAAGCATTGCAACTGGTACAGCTTGTCAAATCTATCGACATTCCCCACTGGTGGCCTTTTGAATAATCATATTCAGGCTCAGGGTTATACATTGAATGATCTTCCCAACTTCTGCTCTTATCTGGCTTATGTTCTTCAACTACATCCTTAATAAACTCTGGATGTTTTTTATAATCTTCCATTGTTGACTGCTTTACTAGATCAGGAATTCTTGATTGGACTTCATTAGTTGATAAGTCGCTAAATCCTGGTGCTGCAAGTTTATCTTCTTCAAGACCATAGTGTTCTTGGGTCGTTGCTAATGGATATGTTTCATTGAGAATTTTAATCTCAGCATTTACAGCATAACCCATATTCGAACTTGTTCTTAATGGGTACATATTAAAACCTACACCGCTACCAATTCTACCAGAAAACTCTCTACCATATCCCAGTTCAAGAGTAATTGTTTTTTGATTCTGACCAGGTACAATCCATGCTGGAACCTTGACGCTTTTGTCGCCTAATGATATTTGAATCATTTGACCATTTTTGATATTTAATCTTTTCGCAACTTTCATACTAACAAAAGCAGCATTATCCCATGTTAAGCTAGTTATCGGTTTTGGGATTTCTTGTAACCAACCATTATTTGCATATCTTCCATCATAAACAGAAGAAGATGGTGCAAAAATTAATTCAAATTTATTATTATCAAGAGCTTGATCTTTCGTCAATATCGCTATAGAAATTTTATTTTGGATACGAACTTTTTGAGTGCTCAGCAATGGCTTAGCATGAATTCCTTCATGCAATATTTTTTCCCATTTTCTTTCAAAATTTGTTTCATTCACAATAGTATCTTTCCAGACTTTTTTAACGGTATCATAAGAACTTCTATCTTCTTTAAAAATGATAGGAGTTAGAACTTGTAATGCGCTTTTTGAATCAAAAAGTGGCCTAATTTGTGGCTGAATAATACTTGCATAACCATCATAGGTCATTGCATCTCCCCAAGTTTCAAAGAAGTGAGCTTCTGCAATATTCCATTGACAATGCTTTGAAGTTTCATCATAAAAATTACTTAGATGAACTGCAGACTTTACTTTCTTTAGAGATGCTTCAAAGTTGCAATCAGATGGAGCGTCATATACTGGATTACCTCCCAAAATAATTAAATTATCTATTGCACCTTTAGCCATCTTCTTACATAGCACTTTAAAATCTTCCATTGAAGTAACATGTGCTTTATCTAGTGGATAATAATCAATTGGTGCTTTTAATTGGTTGTTAATACCTGTAATCAAGCAATGAATATCTGCTGGTAAATCACTTCCACCTATAATGATAGATTCACCCTTATTTTTTATTAAATCTTCTGCAACAGTTTTAATCCATAAATGATTGGAGCTTTTTACAGGCTTAGCATCAATTTTTAATCCTAATTTTTTTAATTCTCCAGCTAACTCCCTTAAAACTGAAGCAAACTGGTGATTCGGAATATTCAAACGATGATCTGCGCTAGATCCAGTAGGAGTCATAAAGCTTTCTACGACATACAATCTATTCATTGTACTTTTTTCATCTTCTAAATCTCTATTTTGAGCAAATTTTCGTGTATGATATACGCAATTATCTTCAACTCCTAGAAAGTCAGATCCTATAGAAAGAATTGTCTGCGCATTTTCTAGGCGATTCAATGGTTGTAATTTTTTACCAAAAGCTTTTTCAATCCCTCTATATAAATTTTCATTATTAATTGGCTCATATACTACCCAATCAGCATCTGGATATGCTTTTTTAAATTCATTATGCATGAATTGTATTGTTGGCGATGAGGACTCTTGCGATAAAATAGCTAGCCTATTTCCATTTGAGCTATTTATTGATTGAGCGTATTTAACATATTCAGACCAATCTACTTTTTTTCCATTCAACCTAACACCTCTAGATCTGTCAGGATCATACATATCTAGTGTAGTAGCTTGAGCAAAAGAATTAGATTTACCCATGGATGCAGGATGTTTCTCATTACCTTCAACTTTAACTGGTCTTTCATCATGATTTTCAATAATTACTCCTAGAGCATTATTTTTAAAAGGCATAGTAGTTGCATAATGCTTAGGAATTCCAGGTATAGTTGCTATTTCAGCTTCTACATATGGAATAATTTTTTGTACAGGTTTTTTACAACCTTCTAAACCTGCTAAGGCTACTGATGCGGCTACCAATGATAAAAAATTTCTTCTAGATAGACCATTATCTTCATGATGCTCAGACTGCTTTAAGTAATTGGTGTAATCATCTGAAGAAGAGATATCTTTTAAGCTCTTCCAATAACCAAATTCATGTGACTGAGCAGTGTTCTGATCAATCTTATTAGTATCTACAAATTCTTTTGATTTATTTTTTATCTGTGACATTTTTGACAATCTCCTACAGGTCTTTCATCCCCATGCTGCTCTACCCAAGATGATACAAAATTATCATAATCTGCTGGTGGAGTCCAATACATATTTGTTACTTCATTCTTAGGTCTAATTTCTGGCGTATCAGATCTATGACAATCTAAACACCAATCCATACTCAATGGTTTAACTTGATAGACTACTTCCATTTCTGCTATATTTCCATGACAAGATATGCAAGCGACTCCCGAATTAACGTGTACGCTGTGATTAAAATATGCGTACTCTGGTAACATATGAACTTTAATCCATTCAATTGGCTTTCCAGTTTCCCAACTTTCTCTAACTAATTTTAATTTTTCGCTATCTGTCTTTACATATGTGTGACAACCCATACAAGTTTCTGTAGGTGGAATAACAGCAGAGTAAGATTGTTCAACTCCAACATGACAGTAACGACAATCTATTCCCATATCTCCAGCATGTAATTTGTGACTATATGGAACAGGCTGAACTGGTGCATAACCTACGTCGGTATAATATGGCGAGCCATAATACCAAATAAAAGAAGATAGGGAGAATAGCAGAAGAAATATTCCAATTAGGAATATTCCAGTAAAATTATTTGTCCATCTTGGAAATAGTTGCATTCTTTTTTTTTATATTAAAACCATTTAAAATAGAGATAAATCTTGTCCTGACATTACACTAGAATCAGTCAAGCAGTCAAGCAATTATAACATAAGTGTTATCTTTTCTTGATTTATTAAATAAATTTGGTCCAATGAATGAATCTTATAAAATTATATCATCATCAATGCTCTATTGGTTTTCTCAAAAGAAGTGGTTTATTTTTAGTGTTCTACTAGCAGTATTCTTATTGAGTCTAAGTACGCCTGTAGGACTAACTTTAGCTGGGTATCATAGTCTGATAATATTATTAATGGTTTTTACCTTGGTCACATTTGAACCTATACCATTTCCAGCAATAGCTCTTTTAACTTTGGTATTACAAGTATTGTTAGGTGTAGCGCCGCCAGATGTAGTTGCCGAATCATTCATGAATGATGCAGTATTATTTGTTATGGGCTCGCTCATGTTTGCTATTGCTATTGTCCATCAAGGATTGGATATAAGATTGGCAAAGATTATTATAAAAATTTTTGGTAGAAGTAAAAGGTTATTCCTTGCAGGGCTGATGACTATTTCAGCTATTTTATCATCTTTTTTAGGTGAACATACAATTATTGCTATCATGCTACCCATAGGATTGTCTGTCATAAAAAATATTGATACAAAACAAACCGATGGAAGAAATGCTGTCCTACTAACTTTATTTTCTGTTGCATATGGGACTATTATTGGATCTATCGGAACTCCATCCGGTGGAGCTCGTAATGTGATCATGATTAATTATTTGCAGGAATTCAGTAATATTAATATCGATTATTGGGAATGGATGAAACATGCATATCCTATACTTATTATGCAGCTAATAGTTGCATACTTTGTATTACAATTTGCATTTCCCACCACTCTAAAAAATATTCAAATCAAAGGATATAAGAAGAAAATATCCAAATCAACCACTAAAGATAATATCAATCATTTATTTTCTTCAATCATTATACTATTGATTGTTATTAGTTGGTTTTTGTTTAACGAAGAACTTGGTTTGGGAATTATTGCTTTGTGTGGAGCATTAATTTTTATGATTTGTGGAATGGTATCATGGGAAGTAATAAATAAAAATACCAATTGGGGAGTTATTCTTTTATTTGCAGCAACTATATCATTAGGATTTCAAATAAATGAAACGGGAGCTTCGTCTTGGTTAGTTATAAAATTTAATGCCCTCTTAGCGCTAATGCCTGAAAGCAGCTTTAATATTAGTTGGTCTTTTATGGCGATATTAACAGGATTAACTGCAAATTTTTTTACAAGCTCGGCTACAATCTCATTATTAGGTCCCATGGCAATTGAACTCCAACCTTCAGATGTATCATTTGCTTTATCTGCCGCTATAGCTTCAGGATTTTCATTCCTAACAGTTATTTCATCTCCTACTGCGATGATTATCTATTCTACAGGACTTGTGAGTACCAAAACTTTTTTTAAAGTTGGAGTGTTGATGTTTACTAGTTCAATTGTTATCTTATATTTAATGTCAAAATTTTACTGGGTAACACTGTGAATATCTTAATTGCCATCGGTGGAAAAGAATATTCAAAACCAACATTAGATCTTGGAATGAAGATTGCAAATGCATTTGAAGCAACTACTACTATTGCATATGTAGGTAAAAGAATTAGTCAATTCTCTGAAAAGGATGTCAGTGTTGTACATCAAAATTTAGATAACAGAGAGTTGTATAGACCTGGAGTAAGAACTCTAGAATGGGCATACGATTTTTTAGAATCAAAAAAGTATATTAAAAAAGATAAGAGCATTGCTTTCAATGACCACTTACTTATCGATGAAGAAAATTCTAGAATGCGCGTTTTATTAAAAGGGAATCATTCAAATAAAATTGATTTAATTTTACGTACTGGTGAAATTATTGATCAATTGCGATCTGAAGTTGAAACTAGTAATCATGATATTACTATCATTGGTGGTGGTGGAAATAAGGGAATGCATCATAAGCTAGTACAATTCATTGATAGCTCTGTCATGGTAGTAAAAAACTATTCAGTAAATAAACAGTATAAAATTCTACTACCCGTCAATAACTCTACGGGTTCAAACAAAGCAATTCAAATTGCTGAAAAATTTGCAAAGTCTAAGAAGTTGCCTGTAGAAATTATTACTGTATTAGAAAACAAATCTTCTGATAAAAAATTGAGAACTATATTGAAGAAAACTGAGCAAAGATTTACGACTGCTGGTATTAAAAATACTGCAACAATTCTTGAAGGTAATCCTGTAGAGACTGTAGTAAAATATGCTAAAGATGATAGTCTTGTTATGCTTGGGGTATCGCCAAAAAATCCTTTCTTAAAATACTTCTTTGGCAGTAAACCAATTAGCATTGCTCAGCAATGTAACTGTCCTGTATTAATCGCTAAATAAGCGCGTCTAATACTTCATCGTAGTTTGGTTCATGTCCAGTTTGATCGACCAGTTGCGTATACCCTACCGTTTTATCAGTATTGACAATTACAATAGATCGAGCTAATAGGCCTTGAAATTTTCCATTTGTGTGCAAGATACCATAATCATTTGCAAAGTCTTCGCTGCGCATATCAGAAAGGAAAAGAACATTCTCTAGATTGTTAATAGTACAAAATTGTTTTTGACTAAAAGCCAAGTCTCTAGATATGCAAATAACTACCGTATTGTTCATATCGCCGGCAAGTTCATTAAATTTATGGGCTGAAGCCGAGCATACTGGAGTAGCTAAACTAGGAAAAATATTTAATACTAATCGCTTTCCTTCAAAATCTTTTAAAGTCATATTGACTAAATCATTGTTTGCTAATAAAAAATCTGGTGCTTTAGAGCCTACGCTAGGCATTGTTCCTGAAAGATCAACTACTTGATCTCCTAATTTTATTTGTGTCATAATTTTCTCTTTTGTTTATGTTAAAACGTTTAAATTGGATTTAAATTTAAAACAACTAAAACAATTAATAGGAGTTTTTTTATGAACGATACGAAAAAATTTGTCTTACCAGCCTTGCCATATAATGCAAATGATCTTGCACCAACAATATCCTCTCAAACCGTAGACTTGCATTACGGCAAACATCATCAAGCATATTTCAATATGCTAAATACTTTCGCTGAAGGTACAAAATTTATGGATATGGATTTAGATGAAGTGGTGGTAAAAAGCTTTGAAGAAGATAATAAAAAAGTATTCAATAATGCAGGTCAAGCATGGAATCATATTCTATATTGGGAGCAAATGATACCCGGTGGAAGCAAAGCGCCTCATGGAAAATTGCTAGAAAAAATAAACGAATCCTTTGGAGATTATGATACCTTTAAAACCAACTTTATAAAACAAGCAGCTGGTGTATTTGGTAGTGGATGGGCATGGCTTATTGAAAAAGATGGTAAACTAGATTTAAGAGGTCTACCAAATGCTGAAAATCCATTAGCTCATGGAGAACATGCTTTGATGGGAGTTGATGTATGGGAACATGCTTATTATCTAGATTATCAAAATGTCAGACCTGATTATGTAAAGGCAGTATTAGATAATGCAATTAATTGGGACTTTGTAGCAGATAGATTAAGCTAATTAATTTCTACAATATAAAAAAAGGCGAATAATTTTATTCGCCTTTTTTATTTAAAGATCAACAATATATTTAATTAACTGTAGCTGCAATCGCTAAAGATAGTGTATCCATGTCCTGACTGAAGGTAAATTCTTGAGCGTCAGAATAGAATAAAAGTTGACCAGTTTGTGAAAACATACTTCCACTATGCGTACCCCAAATATGTTGATTAGTCTGTGGATTTGAATCATTTGGATCCATCCATGAAATTGATACTAATTTATAAGTATCAAAATCTAGTTCATCAAACATAATACTTAGCACGCCTGCTTGTACCTGACTGCTTGAAACTACAACACTTTTATATGGTGCTCCAGTTGGAGGCCAAGTTTTGTCAAGTGAAACAAATACTGTTCCTTCTGACGGCCATGCTTCAGCATTAGATATGTTAATAGTAAGATTTAATGTACCGGACGTAGCTGGATCGCTATCATTATCCTCACATGATACAAAGAAAATCATCAACAAAGCTAGCATAGCTATTGTTTTTTTTCTTAAGATATTCATTTTTCACCCCTTTATTATTCTTAATATTTTTTGATTTACGGTGAATGTTAATATTGAAAAAAATTACTAACAAGTCTTTTTGAGATTAAATCTCATTAATAAAAATTAATTGATTATTTACGTTTATTTAAATCGATTTTTCATAAGTAAGACTTACCAACCTTCCGGGCATTGGATAATCTTGAATCAGTTGATATTCTACATCAAAAATATTAGAAACCTTTAAGGATATTTTACTATCTAGGAACTCATAACTTGATATATAATTAAATAACAATAACGAATCTAATTTTTTAATAGGAAACTTAATTTCACTTCCTACATATTCACGATCATCGCTTAAAAAATCTTGGTAATCTTGCTCTGATTGGTATCTCATAGATATAATATTACTTATTTTTCCTTTTGTATGCTTTATACTAGATACTAGCTTGTGTTTAGGGCGATAGAGCACAGAGTCGACATCGTTTAAATCATTTACTCTTAGATAAGTATAGCTAGTATTGATACTCAGATTATCATTCAAGCTGTAATCAATATTAGTTTCTAATCCGCATGAACTGATATCAGATCTATTTCGAGCTACTACCGGCAACCCATATACAAAGTCAATCATATCTTCATATATGTAATAAAAAGTACTCACAGAGAGCGATATGTCAGATAAATTAGAACGATCATACCCTATATCTAGTCCATATAATTGTTCTGGTTCTAAATCAGGATTACCTTGAGTATATAGCCCATAATCAGTTGCATATTGTAAAAACATTTCTGATAAGGAAGGCGATCTAAATCCTTTGCTTAAAGCAAAATTCCATGTGGAATAGCTATCTTGCTTATAAGTCAAATTAATCTTCGGAGAGATATTACTAAATGTTTTATTACTATAAATATCGCCACGATCAATTAATCTATAGTCAACTCTTAATCCAGCGCCAAGCAATAGTCTTTCATTTAATACAACTCTATTTTGAATAAAAATTCCTGTAGTTAATTGGATTGGATTGCTATAAATATCTTTATAAATAGATATATCTGATTGCTCAGCAATAATATCTAAACCAACAATAAGATATGATCTATCATTAAATAATGTCTGATATTCTGTTCTTAGATTTAAACTAGTATCATTATAAAATGTATCATCCTGGTTCTCATCTTCTGGTGTATCATTCCTATCTTGATAATGGGTATAAAAATGATTTATGCTAGCAGAGTATACTAGATTACTATTCCTATTAAGATTTTGCTTCTTAAATAACTGTAGATAGATAGAATCCCTATCAGACAAGCGGTATGATATTAAAGTTGGTCTCTCTTCTACAGAAAACCCTGGTTGACCATTTAGGGATCGATTTGCCATCAAAGACACCGAGAATTCTTTTTCCTTATTATATACTTTAGTATAAAAATTGTTTTGCTCATATTGCGCATTGAATCGATGTCCATCTCCTTTTTTATATTGGAGTAATGTTGTATATGAGAGATTGTTGTGCATATTATTCATTCCAATATTGATATCTTTTTTATTGAAACTTCCTAACGTCACTTTTGAATTGAGAAACTCTTCTGAATAATTCTTCGTTACTAAATTAATAATTCCACCCATAGAATTTTGTCCATATAAAGAGGATACTGGACCTTTGACCACTTCAATTCTGTCTAGAAAGTCTAGCGGCATACCATTCCAATCAATTGAGCCTGAGTAAGGCATACTGATTTGAAATCCATCTAATAACACCAACACTCTATTATTATAACCGCCTGGCTTATAGTCAGATGATCCGCGAATAGAAAAGTTTGCATTACGTCCATTATTATGCTCCATTTGAACATCAACGCCTCCGACATTTCTAAATAATTCTGACATTGTTTGATAATCATTATCTGTTATATCTTTATTAGAAATATTTTTAGTTAAATAAGGTATATGTTTTGAAGGAAAGCGTCCTACAACACTCAATGCTTTTGCTAAAACAGATCGGTCTTCTAATTCAATAGATACATTTAATAGATCTCGATTCAAGTTTATTTCTAAGTATTGATCTTTGTATCCGATAGCACTAACAATTAATACATAATTACTCGGCTTAATTTTTGAAAATTTGAATAATCCATCTTTGCTTGATGCAGTACCTAATTCAGTATCTTGAATAAATATATTCACATCTGAAATTGGATTGAGGGTGCTTTTAGATATAATTTTTCCAGAAAGGTCAAATCCTTGACCATATATAAAAGATAAAAATATAATAAATACTGTTTTTTTCATAAATAGCTTTTCCTTTTTTTGCTACTTAACGCAAAAGATACTATTACAGGAAAAATTTATTCGCAAGTAATTTGAGACGCAGTCTCGATAAATATTATCTTATTGTTATGGAACACTTCGAAAGTTGTATTAATTTAAATCATGGATATAAATCAGAAAGAAAATATTGCTCTCATCGTAAATGGAGAATTTCCTAGAAGCGAGGATATTATCAATCAGATTAAATCTGCAAAAATAATCATTGCAGTAGACGGAGCAACAAACACATTGATTGATGCCGGTATTACTCCTACCGTTTCTATAGGAGATTTTGATTCAATTAATTTATTATATAAAGATAGAGTATCTAACACGGTTCATGTGGAAGATCAAAATAAGACAGACCTAGAAAAAACATTGGATTGGTGTATTGAAAATAACTATTTATCATTATCTATTTTTGGAATTTCAGGAAAAAGTGAAGATCATTTTCTAGGAAATTTCTTTATTATCAATGAATATTCTGATACAATAAATTGTACGATTTATACAGATTATTCTACTATTACACCCAGTATAGGAAAAACAATCTTTAATTCTTTTAAAGGAGAAACGGTTAGTATTGTCAGTTTTGAATCAAATAATAAAGTCACATCAACAAATCTTCAGTATGCATTAGATGCATATAAACTATCCCCTTCTGCAAGAGCTATCAGAAATCAATCTTTAGGAAATAGTTTTACTATTGAGTCTTCAGAAAAATTAATGGTCTTTCAAATTAAAGACTAGAGACTGCCAGTACTTGCTAAGCTATTTGATTTTGCACTAGATAATAATACTTCTTGAGTTATTTTAGTATTTTCTAATTTTCCTGCCCATGCTTTTAATGCACCTTGCTGCAATGCTCTTCCATAAGAGAATGTCACATTCCAATTAGTATCATGTTTATTAATCTCATTCAAATGCAAAGTTGCAAGCTCATCAGACTGTCCACCAGAAAGAAAAGCTATGCCAGGAACTCTTGATGGTACATTCTTTGTTAAACATTCTAGAGTTTTTTGTGCTACCTCATCAACGCTTGCTTGATTCTTGCAATCATATCCAGATAATATCATATTAGGTTTAAGTACTATTCCTCTTAAATCAACATTATGCTTTTCTAACTGATCAAATACCGCAGTTAGTGTTCTTTCTGTTACATCAAAAGACGTATCAATAGTATGAGTGCCATCCATCAATACTTCTGGCTCTACAATTGGTACTAAGCTGGCTTGTTGACATGACAAAGCATACTTCGCTAACCCTTCTGCGTTAGCTAAAATACAATCATTTGATGGCATTCCATCACCCAAGGTAATGACTGCTCTCCATTTTGCAAAACGTGCACCTAAGGCATAATATTCTCCAAGACGTTCAGGCAATCCGTCTAGTCCGATTGTATTTTTTTCATCCGAACCATCTTTTAGTGGATGAGCTCCAGTATCAACTTTGATACCCGGTAAGACACCTTTTGATTGTAGGTATTGTGGAATACTATTATCGGTACCAAAAATATTTTGTCTAAAAGTTTCATCGTATAATATGACACCACTAATATACGATTCTAATCCTGGTGCTGTAAAAAGATTGCTTCGGTAATTACGTCGAGATTCAAATGTAGACTCTACTCCAATGCCTTCAAATCGTTTTGTACAAGTTCCAGTACTTTCATCTGCGGCTAAAATTCCTTTTCCTTTTTCAACCATTCGTGCTGCAACGCTATGCAATTCAGACATCTAATTCTCCTAAATTATACTCATTAATAACAACTTTAATCTCACGATTACCTCCAAAGATTATCTTTGAAGTTACTATTGCTTTATGTTCTTCAAATTTAACTCCAGGAACCCATCCTGTACAAACACCGCTTGCAATAACAAAAGTGTCATCAGATTTACAAAGATCATAAGCATTCCAAATTTTATCAATATTACTACCCACCATTTTACGAGCTCTTTTTTCAAATTCTTCATCATAAAAAACTAACTGGCCTTCAAAAAAACCTCCTAATGCTCTTACGGCAGTTGCAGTAATTACTCCTTCTGGAGCTGCGCCAATACCATATAATAAATCTACTTCTCCCTCAACGGCTTTTAATCCGCCAGTTACATCTCCGTCTCCAATTAAAATAGGTTCAACTCCGAACGAATGCATAGATGCAATTAAATCTTTATGACGATCTCTATCCATGATAATAACTTTTAAGTCTTTGATTTCTTTATTTAGAACGTTTGCGGTAGCTGTTAGATTTTCTTCAACAGTTTTTGTTAAGCCAATATGACCAATTAATTCTTTTCTTCCGCATAGCTTATTCATATAAGTATCTGGAGCATGCAATAAAGATCCTGATGGTGCCCCTGCAAGTACGGCAATGGAGTCTGGTAAATCAAACGCACAATGATTGGTACATTCTAATGGATCTACTGCAATATCAACTTTGATATCACTATCTTGGTTGCCTAATTGTTCTCCAATAAATAACATGGGCGCTTCATCTCTTTCGCCCTCACCAATTACTACTGTAGTTAAAATATCCTGAATGCTTAAAACTGATCTCATCGCTTCTGTCGCAGCTTGATCAGCTAATTTTCCATCCTTACATCCTCTCAATTTTGCCGCAGCAATAGCTGCTTTTTCAGTAGCTTCTAAGAATGGCTGATAATGTTCTGCTATTTTATTCATTCAATGAATTTATAAGTGTGAATAATTCGCTTATTTTTTCAGGAGTAGAGAATCCATCAAATCTTCCTTTGATTATTCCATCCTGATCAAGCACGTAAATATAACAATTTTTCTTGCTATCAATCCCTAATGATTTATAATACTTTTTCAAAGGGCCATAGTATGTCACAGTAAAATCATGTAAAGGTTTTGGTACTCCATTTTGCATTCCTCCATCAATCCAATTACGCATCATCTTATATTGACCGCCTAGCATTGGAACTTCATAGTATTGTACGCTTTTATTAATGCCATATTTTGGTAGCAGTTCATCTGCCCAAGTATTAATACATAACTGGGCTCTTTGTTTGAATGCTATAGATAGTACTGCAACTCTACCGCGTATAGCCTCTGGAAATATGACTTCATTGTTTGAAAGTGATATTCCTTTAATGATAGGAAATTTTTTATTCAGAAAGTTGTCAGGGGGATCAATAGTATGCGAAGAAATATACTCATCATTTTCTTCAATTGTCTTTTTTCTGTACTGGTCTTTTTTTTCCCACTCTTGTTCTTGACGCATCTGTTCTTGCTCTCTCGTTGATTCTCGATATTCTCTTTTAGCATCATCGGTATCATTAATAGTCTGTGCCATTAAGGGAAACATAAATAATAATAGTAATAATAATTTCTTCATTTTCTCGTCCTTTTAAGAAATGAGACTACAAGGATACCAAGTAGAATCAATGTTTTCATTTAGATTTTTTTTCAGCAAAATAAAATGGTAAATATAAAATATAAAAAATTAGTGCAACCAGTGGGAATACGGGAAATACATGCCACGGAGGAGATGGAAATAATGACATTAATGAATCTCCTGCTGGAGCTTTCATTAAATACCATAAGTTTGCTTCATAGCCAGGCTCTCCACCTATTATTACATTTAAAACATACATAATTGGAAGTAATATCAACGAATATTTTAATGCATTTGTCAGAGAGCTAAATGTTACTTTTTGCTTTATTACTATGACAATATATATAAGACTAAAAAATAGTAATCCATGTCCAAAGAATAGTGTAATAAAATCAAGATCAGGAAAAGTAAGCTCTACATCAGGTGTGATTAGAGCCATTGTTCCTCCTCCAATGCCCCAGAAATATGCAAAATCAAAGAATCGTTGTTGTCTTGTTAATAAAAAGAGTCCTGTTGCGTAGGAAGAAATATGACAAGCATGTAGTGGTACCGTATTTGTCCATTTATAATCTCCTAATGCAACCAAATAAAATGGCTTTAGAAGCTCATTGAAAATAAGGGTGTATCCTAAGACTTGTTCAAATCGTGCAAATGTATCGGGATTATATCGACTGCGATTAAAAAAAGAAAATCCGAATGAGATTGTAAAGATAATGGTGAGTGTTAATAGGTGAGTACTACCAAATAAAATAAATTCATTCATTATAAAAGGAATATAATAAAGGTTAGGTTATAATTTCATCAATTATTAATAGCATTCTAATAGTCCATAAAAAAGTTCTTATCCAGTTAGTCTTCACCAATTTTTCAATCATTTTTTTATCTTTTCCGCTAGAAAGAATAGTATGAATTGGAACCTGTATAAAAAATGTAGAACACCATATCAGTACAATAATTGCAAGATTTAAAGCAAATATTAAGCTCGAAGTATCATTCATATAAAGAACAACTGATGTGATTAATTCAACTATCATTAATGGGATAACAATAATAGATATTCTCCATTCATGAAATTTATGAAAGTTGACAAAAGATAATTTATCGATATAATGAAACGATGGATAATGTATCAATTGAATAGTCCAAATTACTCCAGTTAAAAGAAAAGCTGAAATCGTATTTAGAAAAAAAAGGAAATTCATTTAATGGCAGCTAGCATTATACTTTTTTAATCTCCAATAATTATAAGGCCAAGGAGTTAAAAAACCTGCTAATAACATTATAGGCATAGCCCACCAAGTAAGCAATGCTCCACCAGTTAGTAATATATCAGTGACATTCATAGCAGTTTCCATTGCTACCATAGAAATAAAACTCATACCAATAGCTGTTTTAAAGGCTAAGCTTAATATCATTTGTCTGCTCAAAATAAAAGTTTCTAAGGCGATACTTGTTAGCAATCCATTTATGATTGCAAGTGACATTACTTGCCATACCAACCAACTATGCTCAATCATTTGAAATACAAATATAGTACCAAAATCGCCAATAGAACATCCTAGTAGACACCATGCAGTATTCACTGCAGATTTTTTCCAAGTATGTTTACATTTCCAACTAATCATAATAGTGTTAATTTAGTGTAGTTATATGAAAAAAAAATTAATTCTATTTATTACAATATGCTTTCTAAGCTTATGGTATGTTATCATCCCAAAAGAAGAGGAATTTATCCTTCCCATCTTTACCCCATCAGATTTACGATCCAACCTAGTACACCCTTCTTTAGTAGGAAAAACTGAACACACTGTTCCGGACTTTTCTTTTATAGATCAAAATGGGGATATGATTACTGAGGAAACTATTGATAATAAAATTTATGTAGTTGATTTCTTTTTTACATCATGTCCATCTATATGTATTGATCTCACTAACAACTTAAAACAAGTACAAAGTGTATTTATAGATAACGATGATGTCTTAATTTTATCACATAGTGTTGATCCAAAAATAGACAATGTAGAGCGACTCAAAAAATATGCAGGTATTAATAATATTGATGATAAAAAATGGTTTTTACTTACTGGACCAATAGAAGATACTATAAGAATGGCGCAATTGGGCTATTTTGCAATCGCTTCTTTTTCAAATCATGATGAGAATAGTTTAATCCATACAGAAAATGTTATATTGGTTGATAAAAATAGAAAAATTCGTGGTATTTACAATGGTACTTCGCCATTGGAGACTAGCTATTTAATTGCAGATATTAAGAAACTCTTATCTTATTAGATCTGTTCTTCTAATACTTCGTGATTATGCTTAGAAAAATCGTCACAACAAGCTTCTTTGACTACATTCACTTTATAAGTTCCATGACTACTGCCCTGTATGGCATTAATCAATTCTTTTTGAGATAATACTGTATTGTCAAAAGTAATGATTGCATAATCTTCTTTTCTGTCTTGATTAAAATCAAACTTAACAGATTGAAATCCATCTAAATTTGATACTGCTTCTTCTACCTTAACTACACACATAACTCCACACATCATACCTTCGATTGCATAGTTTTCAGATATGATTTTATCTTGTGCAAAAGACAAGGTTGAAGAAAGAATACTAATAAGTAAAAATAATCTCATGATATATGCCTCTATATTTTAAATGCGTTATTTTTCATATAATTCATTCCCATGCAGAACACTGCTGCGCTACATAAATGATAAGATACAATATTTAGCTTATCTATATGTAAAACTGCTAAAAAAATACTTCCAAGAAGAAAAATGAACTGCAATACAAACAATACTTTGATTGAATTTTTTAACTCCGGAAAAAAGAATCTTAAGAATATTAACCACTTTAATATATTATTTTTCATTTTAAAATCAATTTCCTTACTCCTGCAAGCCAGGCATCATAGTCGTGAGCCTTAATCTGAATATATTGTAAAATTTGTTTATGTGGTAAAATTAAGAAGTCTTCTTTTTCAATGCCTTCCACTGTGTCGTCAGCCACTTGCTCTGCAGTTAACAACCCATCTCTCATTAATGGATGATCTTTATCTAAAACTCCTGTAGATGTAACCATATTAGTTTCAACTAATTGTGGGCATAACGCAGACACTTTAATCCCTTTATCTCCATACATGATAGATAAATTCTCTGCCATTCCTAATGCTGCATGTTTTGTAGTAGCATATGCCATTGATCCAGGCATATTTAACAATCCAGCTGCGGAAACCGTCATTAAAAAATAACCATCTTTATGTTCAAGCATATGTGGAATAAGTACGCGTGCAGCATAAATATGTGACATAACATTGACTTGCCATGTATCATGCCATGCTTCATCGCTTGTGCTTAGTGTTCCAAATTGCTGTATACCAGCATTTGAACAGAATAAATCAATTTTCCCAACCTGATCAATGATCTTATTAAGAGTTGAGGTTACATTTTTTGGATTAGATACGTCTACAATGTAGGCATTAATTCCCATTAATTCTGCCACTTGAATAACATTAGGATTAATGTCGATCAGGTGGACAGAATTAGGGGATTCACTTAAAAAGCGTTTTGCTAGTGCTTTGCCAATACCATCGGCTCCACCAGTAATAACTATATTTTTATTTTTTAGATTCATTTGATTACGTACCCCAGAAAGGACTCGAACCTTTAACCAATGGCTTAAGAGGCCACTGCTCTACCATTGAGCTACTGAGGCATTTCTCTTAAAGCTATAATAAATATATTATGTAATTACGAACTAACTATATACTTCTAAGCTATTGTTACTTTGACTGCTTTGTCTCCTCTATCATCGGACTCTACCTCAAACTCAACCGCTTGGTCTTGTTTAAGAGTCTTAAAATCATTATCTGATTCGATGCTAGAAAAATGAACAAAAACGTCATTTCCGTCTTCTTTAGTTAGAAAACCATAACCTTTTTTTTCATTAAAGAACTTTACAGTACCTTTTTCTCTTTCACTCATTTTTACTCTCTTTGTTAGTTAATAATTAAAATAATAATAATACCATAAGTATTATCAATCGAGGCAATATAATGAGTTATTTGTGGAAAGCCAATTAAATTTAAAAAATTTAAATTGTCTGCTTTTAGCTAATATTTTGTGCTTTATGAAATAAAGTGCTTTTAGATACTACTAAGCTATAGCTAGAAAATAGAACAGTTGAATAAACTAGGTCTCCTAAAAGAGTCCCACCAAAAAATGGAATTGCAAGTGTATAGCATTGGATTAATCCAATGAAGGACTTAGCATACATAGCGCTTGTAGCCCATACTCCAAAATTAGTGAGTATAAAAAATATCGATGATCCTGCGACGCTAGACAATCCTATCGTCTTAGGATTGGCGTTATTAAGTGTAAATCTTCCCATAATAGAAATACATAATATTGATCCATAAACCCATAAAAATGAAGGAGAAAAGATTTTAAAATTTTCATAATAACCTGCATAAATAAAATTGTTTACTATTAAATCGCTAATCCAAAAAGATAGTAATGGAAGGCCTATAGCAATCCATTTATTCTTAAATGCACATGCAGACAGTAATGCAATCGCAGTCATTGGGGTAAAGTTATATGCATGGGGAATAATTCTACCTATAAGGCCAATTGCAATTAAAGCGACGATTAGAATAAGGTTTTTTTTCATATCAGGGGAAAAAATTAGCTAAAGTATTCTTCATAAACAAAAGCAAAATCTTTTTTTACTTGTTTTGCAGTAAATCCGAAATCATCGATTGTCTTATTTTGATGTTTTTTGACATGCTTTATCGAGGACTTTTCAGATAAAATATCTTTAAAATTTGTATTCATTTCTTGCCCTATAAAATTAAAAGATTTATCTACAGATTCATAAAGGTTTGATTGTAATTCATCATATGTTAAAACAATAAAATGTTTCTTATCTAGAAATTGCTTTGCATTCTCTGTTTCTTGATACCAATCAATAATTTCTTTATAAGCTTCATTACGATAAAGATTTAGCTCTTCTTTGGTCATTAAGTTTCCAAACTTTATTCTTTCCTGCATAGAGAAAAAAGATGTAATGGTATCTATGGGATCTCTTACAATAAATATAATTTTTGCATCAGGAAATACTTTCATGATTGATTTTAAGCGAAAAATAAACGGATTTGATTTTGATAATAGCTGTTTTCCGCCGTGATAAACAGTTTGTCTTTTCCAAAAATCTCTGCAAAAATGCATTGAATTAATATTTCTTTTCTCATTTTTTTTGCTATCAATATATAGCTCACTTGTAAATGATTTAAATTTTTTATCATACTTCATCCATGGAATAAAATTATTCGAAATCCATTTTGAATCAAGCTTATGTAGAAAGAGTAGCATCTCATCCTCTTCTATGTCGTCTAAAGCGACTTTATGTCCTTTTTCTTTAGTTTCTAGCTGATCAATATCTAGCAAAGAAAGAGTAGGACGTATGAACCATAATATTTTCTTTAAAGATATTGAAGGTATTATAAAATCCCATGTGGTGGAGGTAGTAAATTGATCAGACTTAGATAATAAGTGATGAAAAAAAGTAGTTCCACTTCTATTAAAGCCCATAATCAATATAGGGTCCTTGATTTCTTTTTTTTGAAAATTAGAAAATAGTATATAGTCTAAAAAAAGGAATAAACGATTGATAGCGACATATAAGGGAAATAAAAAGAAGAATACAGTAAAAAAAATATATCTTCTATGTCTAAATAGGACTTGAAGACAAGCAATGAATACCCCGAAAGTGGTATTTGAGCCTATCATTTATACCTATTAAGAATCCTTATCAGTCTTCTTAACTACTGGCTTCTTGGCTGCTGGCTTCTTGGCTGATGGCTTCTTAGCTATCGGTTCTTTAGGTTCTGATTTCTTTACTACTACCTTAGCCTTAGCTGCAATAACTTTTTTATTTTTTAGAAGATCTGCTTGCTTTGCTTTTAACCTAAGACGAGATTTCTTTTGTTTTCTTTTTGCTATTTTTTGCTTCTTATTCATTTCGATTTATCTCCTTTAAATATCATGATATATAACCCAATATGAGCTGCAACAAATACTACAAAGAAAAATAAAGGAAATAATAGATCGTGCCAAAAATTGCTCATAAAAATCCTTTCAAATTATTTGTTACATTCTTTATAAAAGAACTGAACTTCCTTGGTTCGGCCCTCCGTAAATTGCGAACCACATTCAACAAAATCAAACTTTTTATGAAATCTTATTGAGCCTGGATTTGGAGGTATAATATTGACTTCACATAATATAATATCATATTGATTCTCTGTTGAGAAATAGAATAAATCGGTATATAAAGCTGTTCCTAATTTTTCATTTTGAAATTTCTCTAATACCGAGATTCTGTCAATATACATAAAATTAGAATATCTTTCTGAAACCCATTTATAATTTAAACTTCCATATTTCATATTCTCTGGGACGCATAGCAAAAAACCTGCTGGTTCATTATTGTAGAATGCTACCTTGCAGTAGTTGGATTGATCCAATAGCGATTGCAATTTTTCTTTATCTAAAAAACCAACTTTTGGTTCATTGAGAGTATTTGAAGATAGAATAAAATCAAACATACTATTATCATAGTCTTTAAGAACTATCAATTCAATGCCTCTAGTTCATTGCCGCCATTACAGATAATAGAACCTTGTATGCCATATTTACGTCCATTATTGTAAATATATTTATACATTAATTCTCCATTCTGATTCCAAGATTTTTGCTCTCCATGCTCGAGTCCAGTTTTAAAATTTTTTAATGTATATAGCTCTCCATTTGAGTGCCATTGTTTGTGTGTTCCAAAGCTCTGGTCTTGTTTAAAATAATAGAGATATTTCTTAGCACCATTTGGCCACCAGCCTTCATGCTTTCCATTTTTCTTTCCATTGGAATACTTTCTAATAGATTTGATAGTATCATCTTCATAGTAGATATTAATGGATCCTGTATACTGTTCTTGTCTAATAAATTTTGAAACAGTTAACCCATTAATCAAATCAGATTCTTGGACAACAGTTGTATTAGAGCAAGAAATAAAGAGAATGCAGCAAAGAGACGTCAGTAATAGCTTAGTTTGTGTAGTAACCACCGCCACCAGAAGATCCTATTTGCCCTCTAAATCCACCAATCAAATAAGGTACAGTTGATGTTGCATGATAGTGATAAATACCATCTGGATATTCTTCTGTAACGTGAGTATGTCCGTTTATTTCATCAAGATCTGTTGGGTACTGCCCGTCAGATTGATTTGTAGGTCCGTAGATTGGAAATCCATCTAATGAGTATCCTACTAAAATTGAACTATCTTCAGAGGTTAAGTATAATGGTTCCCAGTGATAATGATATGTACCCGATTGTTGTGGGTGACCATAATAATTATCAAATGAAGCTATTTCATTATCAAGTGGCTGATTATTTGGTCCACCATATTGATTAAAAAATGGCACTCCACTTAATGATACTCCAATAGACCCTAATGGCGTACTAGAAACAGAAGTAGCTGCACTAGGCGTTAAAGGAATATAAAACTTAAAATTTTGGGTAGTAATAGTATTTGGGTTTACGTTCATTCCTGACTGAGGAGACTCATAATTTGGATGACCAGCTCCCCAATAAGGGCTATTATGATTTGGGACTCCAGTTGTCTCTACGACAACATAATCTCCAGAAATATATACATCGGTATAATCTTCAAAGAATTTTGCGAATCCCATAGGTAGGTCAGTATTATTACCACCTGAGTTACCGCCGCCATTATTATTACCGCCTGTTCCAGTACCATCAGAGTTATCGCTAGCACTAGATGTGCCCATTGTGGCTGAACTATCGCAGGCTATCAAAGCCATCATACATAAAATTAAAATTTTGTTTTTCATATCAATCCTTATCCCCGTTACAATTACTCCCTTAATTATAGAAATATTCTATGACAATTTAAAGCAGAATCTATACACCCATCAATGGAGCAGTTGGTGCAATAGCACTCTCAGCAACTCCAACAAAGAAAGAGGTGAATAGTATAAATAGAGTTAATGCAATTAACATTCCTATAAATGCAACAATACAGACTCCTACTGCTCGTACGGTAGAATTAAAGTCTAGTGCTTGTCTTACGGCTACTGTCATAGCAGCTAACTGTAACATTACAACTAAAGGATCTATAAAGAATCCAATCAATGGAATAAATTTAAATATTACTAATAGCCCTGGAGCATAAGCAAAACCTAAGGTACGTAACAACTCTCCCGTATCAGATTCGGTTTCAGGTTCTGGTAATATTTTTGTTCCAACAAATGCAATAAAGAACGCCCATATAAACCACCTAATAATACTTCCCAATACTCCCTGCGCTAATGCAATCGGTGCCGTAATTCCAGCTACGACAAACCCTTGTACAATAGCAACTAAAGCTACTGTCATCATTGCTTGTCTGGTTAAAGACTTATCGGCTTCAACAGATTCATAGAATTCAACATTAAGAGTGATAGCCTTGTATAATCTTTCAGCATAACTCATTTTTTCTTCTCCTTATAAAATAAAATGAATGTTAATGTGGTCGATATAACAACTAACCAACCAATAATAATATGTTCTAAAAAAGTTTGATTAGCATGGGTCATATAGTATACAAAATCATTTAGAATAAATACCAATACTCCCATTACTCCGAACACTAATAATATATTTTTAATGGAGTTCATCCTATCTATAAAGACCCTTCAATGCAAGTAGTATCAAATCCACCTCTTGTATTATAAATAGTAGTAATTTTTATTTTAGATGTCTCCAAAAGCTTACTAAGATCATCAAATATACGCTTGGTAGCTGCTTCTTGATAAATACCAACATTTCTAAAGCTAACAAAATAATATTTTAACGATTTTAACTCTACACACTTTCCTCCTTCAGGAAAATATTCAATAATCACATCTGCTAAATCTGGAAGTCCGCTAAAAGGACATACTGCGCTAAATTCTCTAGTTTTAGTAACGATATATTGTTTTTTACTATCAAATGGAAAAGTTTCAAGAAAATCAGGGTTAATATGATCTTCGCTATCAAATGTAAATTCTTTTCCTTGTGCTTTTGCCATAATTAGTCTCCTCTATATGTACATGAATAGTTAGGACCTTCACTTATAGTTACTCCAGTTAGTCCAGATAATTGTGGTTTTAATTTTTTCCAAATCCATGCCGCAATATGTTCTGTGGTAGGATTAGAAAGCCCTGCAATATCATTTAAATATTTATGATCTAATAATTTATGTATTTCTTCTTTATAAATTGTATCAATATCAAAAAAATCGATTACCCAACCTTTTGATGGATTTATATCGCCACTGAGCTCAATCACCAGAGAAAAAGTATGGCCATGTAATTGAGAGCATGGGTGATCTAAAGCTAGTAGTGTTAATTTACGTGCAGCATGAAATTCATATCTTCTTGTTAATTCAAACATATTATCTTATTCCTATTATTTTGTGTGTTTGTAAGCTTAATCGCCATAGCGGATTTTCGATACAATAAGATACACATTCCAAGATATTTTTTTGTAAATCTTTTCCATCCATAGGCTGGACACAGAAATGCGTAAAATCTAATGCTTCAAATTGCTCAGGTTGAAAATCTATTTGAGGATAAACGAGTTTTAATTCATCTCCTTTTAATAGTACAAGCTTTGCATTCTTTTTGGGACTGACGCAAACCCAATCAATATTCTTTGGAGCTAACATTGTTCCATTTGTCTCAATAGCGATCTTAAATCCTTTTTTATGTAGTTCGTCAATTAATATTTGATCTAATTGGAGTAATGGTTCTCCTCCAGTAAATACTATAAATTTTTCATCTAATTCTTTTGGCCAACACTCTTCGATTTTTTCAATTAAATCATGACAGGATGCATATTTAGCTCCATTTTCTCCATCGATTCCAAAAAAGTCTGTATCACAAAAAGTACATGTTGCTTTACTACGATCTTCTTCTCTACCTGTCCATAAATTACAGCCAGAAAAACGACAGAAAATAGCTTCTTTTCCTGTTTGAAAACCCTCTCCCTGGATCGTAAAATAGATCTCTTTAATACTATAACTCATTGATACAATGTTGGGTCTGGGATGTTAGACATATTAAATCCTTTTCTTCTTAAGATGCAGGCATCGCATTCTCCGCAAGCTAGTCCTAAACTAGATGGATCGTAACAAGAATGAGTCTCCTTATAAGAAACTCCTAGCTGACTGCCTTTTAAGATAATTTCTGACTTAGTCATATCAATCAGAGGTGTATGAATCGTAATCTTTTGATCTCCTTGAGTAAATTTTGTCGCTAGGTTTGCCATATTCTGAAATGCACTTATATATTCAGGTCTGCAATCTGGATATCCACTATAATCCAATGCATTCACACCAATAAAAATATCATAAATATCATTTACTTCTGCATATGCTAATGCATAAGACAAAAAGATGGTATTGCGAACAGGTACATAGGTGACAGGAATATCATTTCCGATATCTTGATTTTTAGGAACAGCAATATCACTAGTTAAGGCGGAATGACCAAATTGCTCAAGATCTATAGTAATCGTTTTAAATGTATGTACAGCATTTTTCTTTGCAATTAACTCGGCAGATTGAAGCTCAAACTTATGTCTTTGTCCATAATCGAAAGATAATGCACATATTTCAAACTCTTTTTTTGCAATAGCTAGTACTGTCGTCGAATCTAATCCTCCGCTTAAGAGTACGATACATTTTGATTTTGATAAACTCATATCCTAGCAGCTTTCAAGTGTTTCTTTGGCAAGCATATCAACTACTTTTTTTAAATCTTTTGTTTCTTCATACATTTTTAGCTGTCGATCTGCACTGGTACCATTTTCTAGCATTGTATGAATATATTGGATCTCTTTTTCTGTGCCTAATTCTTCTGCGCTTTCTTTTACTACTTCAAGTAATTCATCAAACAATATCTTTGTATCTGTTTCTTTCACCGCACCTAAATCAATCATTTTTCCATCAACACCATGTCGCATTGCTCTCCATTTATTCTCTGAAATAAGAGATTGTCTATAATTTCTCCAACTAATATTGCGTTTACGATTACGAATCATGGTTGCAGCAAGAGCCTGAATTAAAGCAGCAATTGCTATGACTTCATCTACCTTTGTTGTTGAGTCGCACATTCTAAATTCTAGTGTTGGAAATTTATCGTGTGGCCTTATATCCCACCAAATTTTAGAGGGAGTATCAATAGAATTGGTTGTTATTAATTGATTAACAAATTCATCATATGATTTTGCGGAATCAAATGTTTCTGGTGGCCCTGTTCGTGGTAAATCTTCAAACACAATTCCTCGATATGATTTAAAGCCCGTATCTTGTCCCTGCCAAAAAGGCGAAGAGCTGGATAAGCTCATTATATGAGGAATAAAATATCTCATTTGATTCATTACATCTATTCTAAGATCTCTATCTGGGATACCTATGTGAACATGCATACCAAAAATCAATAATCTTTTTGCTACATACTGCATACTATCATAAAGACCGTGATAACGTTCTTTATCTGTAAGGGCCTGGTCTTTCCAATGTGAATAAGGGTGTGTTCCTGCAGCAATAATTTTACAATTATTTTCTTCAGCATAATTTGATGCTAATCGCCTTAAGCGAATGATCTCATGCCTCATTTCTTTAATATTCTTACAAACCTTACTCGTTACTTCTAACTGTGACTTTAGAAACTCAGGAACGATACTATCTTTGATTAGCATTGCATCACGTTCTAAAAATTCAGCAATATAAGATGTCAGTTCGCCCGTCGCTGGATCGATGACTTGATATTCTTCTTCAATCCCAACTGTTAATTTTTTTATATCCATAACTATATCTAATTTAAAAAAAAATAGCTTATAAGACCGATGATAAATAATTTTAGGAAATGCAGTCAACTTCTATCATTCTCTCTACATACAACAAGCCTGACTTTATAAAGAAGGTTTTAACAGCATATAACTGTCAAGAATATAAAGATTTTGATATTATTATTGCTGATGATGGATCTGCCAAAGAGACAAAAAACATTATAGAACATTTTAAGAATGCTACCAATCTTGATATAAACCATATATGGCATGAAGATGATGGGTTTCAAAAAAGTGTTATACTCAATAAAGCAATTCAAGCAAGCAAGAGCGACTATCTCATATTTAGCGATGGAGATTGCATCCCAAATCAATCATTTGTTCAAACCCATATAAATTTAGCAGCGCAGGGTTATTTTTTATCAGGAGGGCACTTTCCATTGAGTTCTTCTGTATCTAAGCTTATTACAGAAAATAACATTACATCTCAACAATGCTTTAATAAAACATTTCTATTATCAAGCGGACAAATGTTATCTAAAAATTATTTAAAACTATTACGAACAGATCTATTAAGTATGTCTCTAGATAAAATAACTCCAACTAAACCTACCTTTAATGGGAATAATACTTCTGCATGGCGTAAAGATATTATAAAAGTAAATGGTTTTGATGAGCGCATGCAGTATGGAGGCTTAGATTGCGAAATAGGAGATAGACTTAATAATATAGGTATAAAATCTAAACAAATTCGTCATAGGTCAGCTTGCTTACATCTCTATCATGACAGGCCTTATAAAAATAATATCTCCATAGAAAAAAATCGTCAAATTAGACAAGAAACTACTGCCAATAAAAGTACCTATACTTCATTTGGGATGAACAAATAGCTTTATGAAAAATAATAACATATCTGTTCTTTTTGATGTTCAAGAACTCTATTACTTACCTCAATATCTCCCTGTTTATCATGAATTATTGAAACGAAAAAAAGGTAATGCAATATTTGTATTTCATCATGGAAAATTTGATACAATAATAGAAAATATTATTAAATCAGAAAATCTAAATCATATATGGGTAGAGAATAAAATACAGGCAAATGAATTCTATCAAAGCAAAAAGGCTGATTGGATATTTTTTGGCAATACATTTCCCTTTCTTGATCAACTTCATCAAGTAAGTAAGTCTATTCAACTTGGTCATGGTGTTGGTCCAAAATCAAGCTATTATACAAAATCAGAGACTCCAAATACGGTGCGATTTGTCGAGGGAGAATATAGAACAAATCGTCTTAGAGATATGTACCCTGATAATAATTTTGTAAATGTAGGATTCTCAAAGTTAGATCCAATTTTTAACGGTGATATAACTGGATTAGACTTAAATATCTTAAATCTAGATCCAATAAAGAAAACGATGGTATATGCCCCCACCTTCTATCCTAGCAGTATTGAAAGATTTCCAAAAGATTTTCCGCAAGATTTTTCAGATCTTAATATAATAATCAAGCCACATTATTTCTCGCTAAGTAAGGATAAGTATAAAAAACAACGTGAACTTCTTGAGTGTTGGTCTGATTATGACAATGTCTATGTAGCTCAAGTAGATGATTATTCTCTTGTTCCTTTTATGGCAACAGCTGATCTGCTTATGAGCGATGCTTCCTCGGCAATTATTGAATTTGCTGCTTTAGATAAGCCAGTAATATGGTGTAATTTTTTAAAATTACGTTGGAATTATAGAGGAATTTTTTCTTATCGATTAAAAAAACGTATGGATAAAGATTATAATGAGTATTCTAAAATAGCCGTTCGCTCGGATTCATATGAAGCGCTAAAAAAGAATGTTAAAGAACAGCTATTGAATCCTGGAGCTCTATCAAAAGATCGATTGCATTATGCAAAGAAGTTAGTAGGATCTTTGGACGGAGCGGCGAGCAAAAGAATAATAGATTATTTATTAGAAAATAAATAAGTATTTTATATAGCAATGAAAAAAATTGGTTACACAACTGGCGTCTTTGATTTATTTCATATTGGACATCTTAACATATTAAAACGTGCTAGGTTAGAATGTGACTATCTTATTGTTGGTATTACTAGTGACGAACTTTCCTTGTCCGCTAAAAATCAAAAACCAGTCATTCCATTTCAAGAAAGAATGGAAATTGTTGGGTCTATCAAGTTTGTAGATGAAGTAGTTCCACAAACCAACTATGATAAAATGGAAGCATGGAATAACCTAAAGTTTGACATGATGTTTGTTGGTGATGACTGGAAAGGAACTGACCAATGGAATATCATAGAAAAAGATTTCAATCAATATGGTGTTGAAATTATCTATTTCCCCTATACATCTCACACCTCTAGTACAATCCTAAGAAATATCTTAGATAAATTATAGTTCCACTATAATTAATTCTTAATTTTATAGATGAATATTTTATACGGAATAGCTGCAACTGGCAATGGCCATATTAGCCGATCTAGAATTATCGTAAACGCTCTCAAAAAAAGGGGTCATTCAGTAAATGTTATCCTAAGCGGTAGAGAAGAAAAAGACTTTTTTGATATAGATGAACTCAAACCATTTCAGATTAAAAAAGGATTTACGTTTGTTAGCAACAACGGAAAATTGAGCTATATCAAAACTGTACTGAATTCTCATCCAATAGAATTCTTAAATGATGTAAGATCTATAGATAATACATACGACCTTGTCATCACTGATTTTGACCCTATAAGCGCTTACGTTGCTAAAAAATATAAAATACCATGCATGGGAATAGGTCATCAATATTCATTCTATAAAAATATCCCTATGACAAAGAAAATGAAGTTTGCTAGCATGTTTTTTCCAAAAATATATGCTCCTGTAAATTTTACTATTCCTTTTCATTTTTATCATTTTAATGAATCAATCCTTCCTCCATTTATCGATCCTATGTTTTATAAACACATAGATTCAGACCAAATGAATCAAGATATCTTAGTTTACTTACCCTGGGAAAATTTAGATGACATGATTACTATATTAAAGACTATATCAAAAGAATTTATAGTGTATGCAAAAATTGAATCGATCCAAAGAATTGACAATATCACCTTGAAACCCTTTTCAAATGTAGCTTTTAAACAAGATTTAATGCGATGCCATTCTCTAATTACTAATGCTGGATTTCAACTAATATCAGAAGCACTTTTTTTAGGAAAACCAATACTATGTAAAGCGCAAAAAGGACAACCTGAGCAAGAACATAACGCTAAAATACTTCATGATCTCCAGTATGCTACGGTAACAAAAGAGATTAATATGGAAATCATTAAAGATTGGATTAATAACAGTAAAAAGACTAAAATAGATTTTTCAGATCCAACAGATTTAATAATAGATATCATTGAAAATAGAGAGAAGGATTTTTCAAATAAAATTAATGCGTTATGGAAAGTAAAGTAAACCTATTAGGCCGTTCACAAAAAAATCTAGAAGATTTTTTTGTAGGCATCAATGAGCCATCTTTTAGAGGAAAACAACTATTAAAATGGGTTCATCAAAAAGGTGAACTAGATTTTGACAATATGAGCAATTTCAATAAAAAACTTAGAGAAAAGTTGAAAAAAATAGCTGTCTTGATTCCTCCTAAAGTAGAGAAAGTACTAGTATCTGAAGGAGGCACTAAAAAATATCTCATTCAATTAGCTTCTGGATCATCAATAGAGATGGTAAGAATCCCTGAAAAGAAAAGAATGACGTTATGTATTTCTTCTCAAGCAGGTTGTGCTCTTCAATGTACATTCTGTGCTACAGGCGCACAAGGGTTTGAAAAGAATCTGACGGCTGATGAAATTATTGGCCAACTTTGGTTAGCAAATTTTCATGATAGAGAAGATACTCCAATTACTAATGTTGTATTTATGGGTATGGGAGAACCGCTTTTAAATTTTGAACCTGTTATTGAATCTGCTGAAATTATGAGAGATGAATCAGCATATTTTTTATCTAAAAAAAGGATCACTATCAGTACTTCTGGAATCGTACCTAAAATTAATGAACTAGCAGAAAGAACAGATGCTTCTCTTGCAATTTCACTACATGCTGCAGACAATGAACTCCGAGATATCATTGTACCCATTAATCAAAAATATCCTATTGATGAGTTACTTAATGCATGTAAACAATATTTAATATCACATGATGATAAAAGATATGTTACGATTGAATATATATTAATAGATGGTGTAAATGATTCCATGAATCATGCAAAAAATCTTGCAAAAATACTATCCGGTCTTGCATGTAAGATTAATCTTATTCCTTTTAATCCATTTGATGGTTGTGATTATAAGCGATCAAATAATAGAAATATTGAAGCTTTCAAAAAGCATTTATTTGATAAGGGATACATTACAACATTACGAATAACTAGAGGGGATGATATTGATGGAGCATGTGGACAACTTGTAGGAAATTTAAAGAAAGCTAAAAAAGCAACTCCGATTAAAAAAGTTATTCAGGCTCAAGCCGCAGCTTAGCTCTTATGGGTCTCAAAGTACTTCAATAAATCTTCAAATCCACCAATAGGCACATCATTAACAACAATCTGAGGTACTGTCACGCCCTTAGTCATCTCTGCCATTTCTTCTCTACTAATATTATGCTCTTCAATATCTATATCGGTAAAAGAAAATCCATTTTCTGTTAAAAATCTTTTTGCCATTTTACATGGACCACACCATGAAGCACTATAAATTTTAATTGTTGTATTGTCTGGTTTTAAAGTATTCATGCAAGAATATAGCACCCAGATTATAAGAAAGAAAAAAATATTTTTATTTCTTATCATATATAATAATAGCTAAAATACGCCATGGAATTTGGAGTATACTATTGGGGAATATTTGGAGCAGTAATACTATTTGTATTTCTAGTCTCTTTACTATTTAATCCCTAAAGAAGGAAAATTTATTATGGAATTAATACAATCATTTGGACAATACTTAGTTGATAATCCAGCTGCAATGATTGCTGTATCTCTTTATCAGGGATTATGGTCAATGCTTGGGCTGTGGTTTGCAGCAAGAAATGATCATAAGGTTTGGTTTGTTGTTATTGCAATGTCCAATACTATGGGATTAGTTGAAATCTTTTATCTAGCACGAAAAACAACATTTTTCAAAAATTTTAATATCAATGGGTAATAAACACTTTCCAACTGTTATCGCACTTATAATGCTAGTAGGAATGCTGGGATTGATGAGTAATTGTCAGGTTAAAACTGATATTCCATTAGAATATAATGCTCCGACTGATAGCAGTGAGCATCTTGATGAGAATGGAGAGCCAATGAAAAAACGCATTGTATCCTATGAATTTCAACGAGACAACAAGAATCCTTGAGAAAAGTACTTTCGATTGGCGTTTCTCTTGCCTGTCTTTATATAGCATTTCAGCAGGTTGACTTAAATCAAATCTTTAGCGCTTTATCTACTACAAATCTATCTTATGTTATAGCTGCTTTAATTATTACTAGCATCACATTCCTTATCAGATCTTTGCGATGGAAAACTCTGTTAAACTCTCCTAAATCTCTTACCTTGCAGCATTATTCTTCCACAACACATATTGGATATTTTTTGAATAATATTTTTCCGTTTAGAGCCGGAGATATATTTCGAGCTAAACTATTATCAAATCATGATAAAGATATTAAGCTTAGTTACTTAATTGGGAGTCTTGTAGGGGAAAAAATTATTGATCTTTGGATTATAGGATTATTCACTATCATATTAATCCTACTAGGATATACTAATCTCTTTGGTGCGCAATTTATATTAGCGGTCATCGGAATATCCTTTGTGAGTTCGTTAATTATTTTTGGACGCCACACCTTATCAAATAGACTGCTTATCATATTTCCATCTTTAACAAACTTCGTTAAAGGATATACATTAGTGTCTAATAACAAGGTTCGTTTAGGAGTTTGGTCTATATTGTTATGGATTAGTTTTGTAGCATATGTAGCCTTGTCGCTTAAGGCGATTGGAATTACGCTAACATTAGAGCAAGCTTTGGGCTTAACTATCGTGTCTAGTCTTGTCACTTCACTTCCCATAGCTCCTGCTGCAATTGGAACCTATCATTTAGCAGTCATTTATTGTCTACATAACTTATACGGGATTAACCTAGAGCTGGCACAAACAGGTGCTATTGTTATGCATAGTATTTTTCTTCTGTACAGTCTTATAGTAGGTTATATATATTTGGTATCTGAAAATCTAAATATTGGATCAATAGTAAATGACAACAAAAACTAGAGGATTACTTACAGTATTACTGGCCTATACTATCGCTATAGGATTAGGAGCGCTATCTATTTTATACAATCTTCATCTTGGAGATATGTTACAAATCTTTATTGCTGACCTGATAGCAACATTTATAATTTATTGTTTCAGTGTTGCATATAAAAATTCTTCATTCTATGATCCATACTGGTCTGTAATTCCTCCATTTATTCTATTATTTTGGATATGGAAACAAGACTTTATATTTACTGGAACAGTCAGTTTATTAATCTTTGCCATGCTATTTTGGTCCATACGCTTAACAACAAATTGGATAAAAACTTGGGAGGGATTACATCATGAAGATTGGCGTTATGTTGATATGAGAAAAAATCTAGGTAGCTCTTTTGAGTTTCTAGGTAACTTTGGTGGGATCCATTTCTTTCCAACATTAATTGTATTTTTCTGCTGTATGCCTATGGGAGTAACTCTTCAATTACAAGAATTTATTCCTGATACAAACATGCAAGCATATGCTGGATTTTTTATTTGCATTTTAGGTGTTTTATATGAAATTATTTCTGACGCACAACTACATCGCTTCAGAGAAGAAAATCCTCATCAAAAAGGTATTATAGAAACAGGATTATGGAATTATTCAAGGCATCCAAATTATTATGGTGAGATCTTATTTTGGTGGGGAATATTTTTATTCGGTAATTCATACCTATCACAAACTGAGGGACTTGGATTGAGCTATTTAATTCTGGCTCCTATTGCAATGACATTAATGTTTTGGTATGCTAGTATTCCTTGGATTGAAATTAAAATTCTTCGTACAAGGCCCGCATATAAAGATTATCAAAAAAGGGTTCATATTTTATTTCCAGAAATCACTATATTAAAACGCTTAATTAAGAAATAAAAAAATGGATAACAATACAATGACGGTTTTAAAGATTTTTGGACTAATTGGCTTAGCCTATTTCACTTTCTTTATGCTAGTGATGGTCCCTCACAAAACCTGGTATTTCTTCGGATAATATTATCCTCGATGCTTAATCGTACTTTTTTTATCTGGCTTACCCTTGTTTGTATATGGAATTTTGGTTATGCACAAGCAACCCCCCTTCAAGATATTATAGTTGCTATTGTTTTAGCAGGATTATCTTACAAATTAAATCAAGCCAACTAAGAAAAATTTAATAGCAATATCATCTTTCATTTTTATAGTCAGTAATGAAGGGCGTTTAATTTTGTAATCTGATAAGCTAATAGTAAAATCTGCATCTACTATAATTTTTTGATTATCTATATTCAAATTAACTGGAATCATCATCTCTTTTTTAATGCCATGGAAAAATAAGATTCCATTGATATAATATTGATTCTCTTTTTTTGTTATTGATGAAGAAGCAAAGCTCACTACAGGATAGAAATAATCCTCAATTACATCGAGCATGTTAGAATCGCGATTAGAATTCTTGCTATCAAAACTAAATACGGGTACATATAAGTCTACGCTTGATAAGATAGGGTCGTCTTTGTCAAATATAAACGAGCCTTTAATCTCTTTTGATATACCCGTCCAATTATGGGCAGGATGTCTTCCGTCATAAGAAATAAAACTTTCCTCCGTATCAATTGTAACTGGCACTCCTTGTGCAAATATAAATTGAAAAAATAGAATGGTTATTAGCTTTCTCATTTAAAAAAAGTAATCCCTAATGCATCAAGACTTAGCGCAAAAAATGCTACTGTCCCTGCTTTTAAATGAGCATCCATCAAATCATTATATTTTTTACCATCCGCTACTGCTGCTTTGGCTAAAAATGGTTGTGCCATCATTGCAGAAAAGTGAAGAATCGCCATTGTACGATGAAACTTGATTGATGAAAAATTCTTATCATACTTTCTAGCAGGTGGCGCAAAAATAGAGAGTGATGCTCCTGTCATATAGGTAGCATAAGTGAAATATCCCATTGCTTTATGACGATCATAATGCTTATCCCAATAATCACTATCATCTCCATCATATAGTTTTTTTCCTACATCATATTGATAGGCTAATCCTGCTAAAGTTAGAATACCTATCCATTGATGATGTTTTAACATTTGACGCCTAAGCTTCAATTCTTCTATTCTCGTATCAGGTCCAATATCTAATTTTCTAAAGACTCCTTCTTTTCCCCATATGATAGATTTTACATAAGGCATATTATCTGGTAATCCAATTTCTGGTGGAGTAAATCTATTGTCATAGGCCTCTTGTGTGACAACAGATTGCGCTTTTATCGTCGAGGATAATAAAAAGATTGTTAATAATATAAGTTTTGTTCTAAACAGCATATTTTAGTAGTAAATTTTAACACTAATATGAATAAGACTAAGTTACCGAAAAAAATTGAATCATGTGGATGTGATTGCACTTCAGAACAACCTTCTGATCCTTCACGTCGTAATTTTATGAAACAAGCAACTACACTAACCATGATTGGAAGTACAGCTTTTATCTTACAAGCTTGTGGTGGTGGTGGATCTCCAACGGGCCCTGAAGATAATGGTGGTGGTGATACTGGTGGTGGTGATACTGGTGGTGGTGATAACACTGATACTGGTTACACTTATGATGCTACCACAGGAACAATCACGATTGATATAACTATGATGTATACTACTCTTCAAACTGCTGGAAATGGAATTCAATTAAGTGGTAGCGATACATTTGATACTAGAGGAATTATTGTGCTTAGAACTAGCAATACGGGTGTCAAAGCTTTATCGCGAAGATGCACTCATGCAAACAATACTGTAAATATTAATAGTGCAGGAAATAATTTATTGTGTCCTAGCCATAATTCAATTTTTGATTTAAATGGAAATGCAGTCTCTGGACCAGCAACCGGCGCATTAACAAGTTATACTTGTTCCTTAAATGCAGAAGGTACTATCATAACAATTACTAGCGCTTAATTACTTATCTTCTAAGTCTTTTAAGGCTTTTGTAATCACTTTTTCTAATTTTTTTGTCTGAGATGACAACTCTTTATTATATGCCTTTTCAGTAAGTTTCGATCTATCTTTTGGTTTTATCGCAGGAAGAATCTTAATAATAATACGATTAGGTCTCATAAAACGCTCTCCTCTAGGCCATGCTTTTTCTGTACCAATAATGGCTGCAGGAAGAATAGGAATATCTAACCCCATTGAAAACTTTGCTGTCCCTTTTCTAAAGCGCTGCAACACCCCAGGTTCCCCTCTTGATCCCTCTGGAAACATAATAATATTGTTATTTAAAGCAACAAATCCTTTTGACAAGGTAAAGGTATCTTCTAGATCAAGAGATTCTGGATTTTGTCTTCTACTTAATGGAATTAGATTAATAAAATTTTTAAAAAATTTTTGTCTAAAATCATTATCAAACCAATAATCTTTTGCTGCTAAGAATCCAAACCGTTCGTATCCTAATCGCGTTGAATATGCTAGTACAGCAATATCCATATGACTGTTATGATTGCTTGCAAAAATAAATGAACTATCCTTAGGGATATTCTCCCTTCCAATCACTTTAACTGGAGTGTAAAATGTTAAAACTGTATTAGCGTATAAATCAAAAACAAATGATAAAATTTTGAATAGAATTGACTTAGGCTGTGCTAAATGACGATATCTTGGGTCTTCTAGGATAGAGTATTTCATATATAGTATCTTATGCGTTTATTCTTTTTGCTAAAAAGAAATATAGGCTAGGAAAAAATCTATTAACAAGGACTCCAAACCATGCAATATCATTCCATTTTGAAATAATAACTTGTCTTTTTTTCTGTTGAATAGCTTTTAGAATTATCTTTGCAGCTTTTTTAGAAGATAATCCGACAGGTTTGCTACTTTTATCTCCAAAAGGAACACCTTTAGAATCTAATTTGTTCACTCCAAAGTTTGTTTGAACTTTGCCAGGCGCAATAAGCGTAATTATTACATTATGCTTTTCTATTTCCAATCTGAGTGAGTCAAAAAATCCATGTAGTGCAAATTTTGCAGAGGAATATACTGTTCTTCCTCTTGATGTAATTAGTCCCGCTACGCTAGTATTGGTGGCAATGTGACCGCCTCCATTATCTATCATATGTTTTAGCACTGACTTTGTAAAATAAACTACTGAGAAATAATCTAACTCCATCACTTCATGGAATACGCTTAGATCTATATCTTCAAACAAGCTTTCTGACCCAATACCGGCATTATTAAATAATATATCAATCGCACCCTCGTTTTTAATAATAGTAGTTACAAATGAATCGATTTCATCTAATCGAGATAGGTCAAAGGGGTATATAGCATATTGACTCTTATCATAGGATTCAAATGACGCTTCCATTTTTTCTTTATTTCTAGATACCAATATCACTTTGGCGCCAGATGACAAGAATGCTTTGGCAGTTTCCTCTCCAATTCCAGAAGAAGCTCCTGTAACGATTACAGTTTTGTTTTTAAAGTGCATAGTACGGAATATACTATTTTTTGTCCTTTGTGTTAAGCCAGTAATAAAAAGGTAATGCAAACAATAAACTACCGAGTAAAGATAGTATGATTAACCAGTACCATTTATACTTTCCAATAGGATGATGCTTAAAATAATATGCAAGCAATAACATGAGCATGAATGCCTCTATAAATAACGCCACTCCTATCGTATTAGATAGAAAGACAGCAAAATCAAACTCAAAAAACTGCCAGTACAGAAACAGGTTATTTACTACTAATAATCCTGTTGCTGCAAACAAAAATAGTATCTTCTTGCTCATAGTATATCAACTTAAACTATTGTTTACTATCAAAGAAGAACTTTGTTAGTTGTACCCACACCACTAGTCCTATTGCAAAGGATACCACTAATAATATTGCTTCATTAGGATAAGAATTAAATGCACCAAATTCATTGTCTGAAAAGGTGTTAATAATTCTTCCAAATAATACCATGAATGGTATTAACATATAGTTATTCTTGATAATAAACTTATAAACCATAAAGAGTACAATAGAGTATAGTGTTATCAATAATAACGATAACCCAATATTATACTGCATTCCAATTTCTCCGCCATACACAAACATAACTAACAAGATTCCATAAAGAGTAGATTTGATAGTATTGGCGTATCCATCTGTCCATTCAAACAAGATTTTAGCAAAGAATAAGGTGAATGCTACGGATACAAACCCTCCATAGATATTAAATGTATCTAATATTGGATAGTATGATCCTCCAAGAGTGATTCTTGGAAAATTAGGGTTTAAATCTAATTGAAATGTCCCTATAAGCATTGCAGATATTGCTCCTAATAACGCTGCAACCAATCCACCGACTATAGAATCAGAAAGTGAAGTGCGATTGAACGTATCTTTTAGTATTCTACCTAAGCTCCCAAAAAACAGTACCTGAATTAATGACACAACTAGAAGTCCTATCATGCTAGATATATACATCGTAGTCATTAGATTGGCAATTGGTTGATCTGTAGGCATTGTCATAAGGAACGAAGAATCGTTAAAGAAATTAATTAATGCACTAATAAAAATAACTGCTCCAAAGAATAATCCTTTTCTAAGATTTATCTTTCTATCCAACAACATTTTAAACGAGCGTATAAGCAATAGTCCGCCAATAAATAGGCCTCCAGGAATAGTAAATAACATTGCAAGCATTCCTGAAAATCCTTCCCTGTCACGCTTCATTCTTTCCCAATCTTCGGGAATGTATACAGATTGTGAAAATCCAGCAAGTTGGTCACCTGATATCGTAACAATACTTTGAAACTGAGATCCTTCATAGCTTATTTCTCTATCTTCTTTATATGTAAATATCCAATCTAGTCGTTCTGGTTTTTGAGATTCAACCGCACTAACTAAACTCACCATACTCGTACTAAGATTAAAATGATCTCTCAATGCTTGGTCTGCTATAATCTTTGCATCTGACTGAGTTAAAGACGCTCCTACTTCACTTTCAGGAAATTTATTATAAAAACGGATAGGATTACCTTCAAAGTCTACAGAAACTACTACCTCTCTTACTCGCGTTTCTACGTCTCCATCAAATTTAGCAAATCGAACCTTCCATCTTGGAGCTAACACATAAGAGCCTAATAAATCACTAAAGGCATCAGATCCTAATTCTTCCCATATAAACCCGGAAGCAGGATAACCCGTAACAACCATTGCGTTTCCTTCATATCCTTCGGGTAAAGTAATATTCTGAGTGACAAGAAAATCTTCTGCAATACCAATTGCCTGTTCACGATTTATGGTTGGCGAATCCAAAGAAACATCTGATCTGCTAAACTTAAATGATGCCATGGCTACAACAATAAAGAGGATCGAACCTAATAAGATTTTCTTATTTAATGGTGACCCATCTCGTATGATAGCTTTTGACTTTTCTTTGACTGCGGGTATTTCAGGTGGGGTTGGTTCAAACCCTTTGTTAAGCGATGAATCATCTATTTCAGACCATCTATTTGCTTTCATTCTAAAATACAAAATCACAAGCAATGGAATAGCTGCACAAAGGACAGTCATAAACTTATCAACGACATAGCCACTTGAATACCATATAGGTAGTGAAAATAATAAAACATCATATAGGTAGTGTGTAATCGCGCCGAATATCACGCCTAACTTTAAGTATAGCATTCCATATACAATAATAGATGGTAGGAATAACTCTACTACCCTAGCATAAGAAGGCTGTGCTGGATAATTAGCATGCCCTGCTCCAAAAATTAACGCCTGGAGTATCATCGCAATGACCAGTCCAGTAAAACGCATATTATATCTTTGTCCAATCAATACTCCTGCTCCGATTGGTACGGCACGAAAGAGCATTTCTTCCCAAAATCCTGCTTGCAATGAAATAGCAATTCCTGTATACCACGGGAATACAGATGCAAGATAATTTGGGTCAGCCATACTACTTGCTGGAGACCAAAATCCAAAATATTTTTCCATAAGAATATAAAATGCACCAACAATAGCTAGCTTAATTGGGACAATTAAATATGCAAAAATAGTATCGTTGAGTACGCGCTTTGAATTAGCAACATTCATTGTCCATGTTTTCCATAATTGAATATGTTCTGGGAATGCCTTTCTTGTCAATGACTCTGCAATTACAAAAGTTGCACCAAAAAGTAAGAAATTAATTACTCCCATGGCGAGCATAGACATTAAGCCCTCTAGCATAAACTGTGACTTGCTAGTAGCGGTGTCATAAGCCATCCACATCGTTGGATAAAAATTTAATTGCGCTAATGTGCTGGTTATCGCAATAAACCCTGCAGCTAATAATGATGACTTCCATCTTAACCAGCCGGTACGGTAAAAAATAACTATCGATCCTACACCTATTATTAACATATAAATACCTAAGAATGCAAAGTTTGCAAACATGGCAATGGTGTCATTATCTGATCTTATATTAGCAAATTCACGATCGAATGATTCTGGAATGAAAGCGCTAGGTAGTACAGAGCTTACCATTGATCCTGACACATCAATATCTAATCTATATTTTGCCTCTCCAATATCTTGGAGTTTATGTTCAAATAGAAAAGCGTGATCTATCCTACCATTTGGCATTTCTTCAAAAGAAGATTCTATTAACGAATAGTCTGCAAAATTTCCAGACCAATGATCGTTAATTTTTAGGGCTACTAAGCTGAGGGCGTCTTCTTCTGATAAACTATCCGCATCATGATCTTCTGGAATTTTAACACGATATCCATTGGAAGATCCATCAGGCTTGAACATAAAACTTGCTTCAGCTATCTGACCTTCTTTAAAGGTTCTTACAATCCAGTTGTATGGTGAAAAAACATCGCTATCAATAATCGATTGAAATTTTTCTCGACCACCCTGTTTTAATTCTACATAATCACGCAAGCTGGAACTGAAACCATATGCTGCGGCTTGATCAAGATTATCACCTAGTATTTCAAAATCTTCGGTAGCTGCTTTTCCCTCTTGTAAAGCTAGCTCTCTATCCATTGAGACGTTCACATTTAAGCCTCCAAGAAAATCATTCCAGTAATAGGCGAGACCTAGAGTGCTGGCAATAGCAAAAATACATGTGATAGATAAAATTTTATTAGTAGTCATTTTTTCCCCATTTTATTTTTTTTGTAGATGGTAAAGTACGCTTTACATATTTCAAAGTCAATTACCCTAAACACTTCTATTTATAAATCTAAAAATTTCTAAAGGTATAATTATCAAAAAATATGTAAAATACACTACTAAATAAGAGGGGTAATTAATTATGAAAAAAAAAAATTTAACAGAAGAACAAATGATATTCCAGGATGCGGTGCGCACCTTTATGGATCGTGAATGCAAACCAAATAATGCACAATGGGAAAAAGATGGAATGGTTTCACGCGAAGTCTGGCTGAAAGCTGGAGCAAATAATTTTTTTGGAATCGATGTTCCTGAAGAGTATGGCGGAATGGGAATCGATGACTTCCGATACAATACAATTTTAATTGAAGAAAGTGTTAGAGCGGAGAATCCTGGCTTTGGACACTCAGTACAAAATGATTTAGTGGTTCCTTACCTTATAAGACATTGCAATGAAGAACAAAAAAAACGTTGGCTTCCAAAAATCTGTAGTGGGGAGACAATTGGTGCATTAGCTATGACAGAACCAAGCGGAGGTAGTGATTTAGCTGCTATCAAAACTACCGCAAAAGATATGGGCGATCATTATCTTGTCAATGGAAGCAAAACATTCATAACAAATGGACTATTAAGTGACTTAGTTATTGTTGCATGTAAGACAGATTCAAAGCATGGTGCACATGGTATTAGTTTAATTATTCTAGAACGTGGCATGAAAGGATTTGAACGTGGAAAGAAACTACATAAGATGGGCCAAATAGCACAAGATACTGCTGAGATGTTCTTTAAGGATGTGAAAGTTCCTAAGGAAAATCTATTAGGCGAAGAAGGCAAAGGATTTTACTATATGATGGAAAGTCTTCCAAAAGAACGACTATCTATTGCAGCCGGATCAATTGCAGTTATAGAATTTGTACTTGAATTGACTATTAAATATTGTCATGAACGTAAAGCATTTGGACAAAAAATTGGTAGCTTTCAAAACTCAAAATTTAAATTAGCTGAAATGGCAACGGAGGCAGAAATTGCGCGTACATTTTATGATCAATGTGTCTTCGAATTAAATGATAAGAAACTTACTCCAGAAAAAGCCGCAATGGCGAAATGGTGGATAACAGAATTAGAGCTGAAGGTTGTGGACCAATGTTTACAGCTACATGGTGGATATGGATATATTTTAGAGTATCCTATCGCTAAAGCTTATGTGAATTCACGTGTACAAACAATTTATGGTGGTACCACTGAGATCATGAAAGAGATCATTGGGAAATCGTTAGGATTTTAATATGGGAAATAAATTACAAGGTAAAGTAGCATTAATTACAGGTTCAGGTCGTGGTATCGGTCGTGAATTAGCACTCATGCTAGCAAAAGATGGTGCACATATTGTTGTTAATGATCTAGATGTAGCTCCAGCAAATCAAACAGTAGCCGATATTATTGGAATGGGCGGAAAAGCTGTAGCATGTACTGGTAGTGTTACCGATGACGATTTTGCTGACAGGTTTATAAATACTGCACTTGATACATTCGGTGGATTAGATATTATTGTTAATAATGCAGGCTATACTTGGGATAATGTTATCCAAAAAATGGGAGATGATCAGTGGCAAGCAATCTTAGATTGTCATCTTACTGCTCCTTTCCGAATTTTAAGAGCTGCTCAACCGCATATCAAACGCCTATTTCTTGAAGATAAAGAAAAAGGGATTACAAATTTTAGAAAAGTAGTCAATATTTCTTCAACTTCAGGGATGAATGGAAATGCTGGACAAATCAATTACGCAACAGCAAAAGCTGGGGTAGTAGGAATGGCAAAAACGATGGCAAAAGAATGGGGTCGTTATAATGTAAATGTGAATGCAGTAGGATTCGGACTAATCAAAACACGATTAACGGATGCAGATGCTGAGAAAGCAGAATCTACGATTGATATTCAAGGGAATACTATTAAAGTGGGGGTTAATTCAGCAGTATTTGAATCTGCAAAAACAATGATTCCACTTGGACGACCTGGAACGCCTGAAGAAGCTGCAGGAGCTATCTATATGTTCTGTATTCCTGAATCTAACTATGTCACCGGACAAATTTTAATGTGCCATGGCGGTGGATTTGGACTCTAATAAATATAGGGTGTTTCAATGAAATATTTTTCTCCTTTAGTCCCATTTATTTTAGGCTGGGGACTTTTACTCTACACAGACAATCTAAGCTCAATTAGTTTTACCAATGGTGCACTGCAACTGCTATTATTTGCATTCGTAGTATGTTTACCGACATGGCGTACTGGACGTATGTCTTATGTTGATATTGGTTGGCCGTGGGGCGTTGCTCTTATTGGAATTATCACTTGGCTGTATGGTGAAGGCGACAGTGTCCGTATTGTTACAATTAGTATCCTTTATATTTTGATTGGTAGTCGCATGGGAATGGGTGCACTAAAAATGTGGAGACTGGGGATGCTCAATACAGAATTTCCGCGATACGAGTATCAAAAACGACGTTGGAAGAAAGCAGGTAAAAATAATACCATGCTTGCCATGCAAATTGAAGGAATCCTACAGGGCTTAGCCAATGCTTCGTTCTTAGCTATGCCTGCTTTTATCATTGCAACCAATTCTAATTCAACGATTGCAATACTTGAAATAATAGGTGTTGTTGTTTGGTTTGGCGCATTTGTCATGGAATCAATTGCAGATATGCAAAAAATCTCCTTTTTAAAAAAAATGAAAGTATTAGGTGAAAAAAATAAAGTCTGTAATGTTGGATTATGGAAATATACCAGACATCCTAATTATTTTGCTGAATGGATGGTTTGGAATGGATTAATCATTACATCTATTCCATCTTGGATTCTCTTATATAATGCAGAATCGATAGCTATATGGATATTACTAGGATTAGGACTACTATTTACCTCTAGAATGATGTACACAACACTCGTTTATCATACAGGAGCGATTCCATCTGAATACTATTCTCTAAAAAAACGCCCTGAATACAAAGCTTATCAAGACACAACGAATATCTTTTTCCCCGGACCTAAAAAAGTCTAGAAATCAAAAAGGCCTCAATATTTTGAGGCCTTTCCAATTAACTAGTTATGTATAACTATTATTGATTTTCTTGGTTTAAAGTAAACTTATAGTAGGTAATATTACCGAGACCAATAGCTAACGGAATAGATCCTAATAATCCCGCTGCACCAAATTCACCCTCAAACATAAATCCTATTATAATCAACAGTCCAATGACTGCCCAAATAATTCCTTTACGCAAATAATCTAACGGGGCTGTACCTGAGCCTGCCAATGGTACATCAACTCCCTTTTCAATGGCGCTCATGATTTCTTTGTGCAATAATGATCGAGCTTGCATTTCTTTTTGTACTCCCATCCAAATTATAAATCCTACCAGCACTAGTGATCCAAGTGGAATAAGTATGCCTAATTGTGCCATAGTCATTATTCTTCTTCTCTATCAATAGATATCACATCATTGCCATTAACATTGATTCGAACTTTTACTTTATTATTACCATCATCAAGATTCTCAAATTCACTAACTTCAATCTGAAATTCTTCATCGCCATTGATTATATCTTCTCTGATTTTTTCAAATTCCTCTTTTGTAATAATCTCTGCATCAAAAGCAGCTTGTAGATCTAATAATTCTTGCCCTGTTGTAATATTTCTATTGATATGAAGCTCTGCTTGACCTTCATTGAATGAGCCACATCCAACAGTTAATACAAGAAGCATTATTATTAATATTTTTTGTTTCATAAAAATTTCTCCTTTTTATTTCGTTTGTTAGTTAGACTTGTTTACTTTGAAAAAGTTGCAAAACTCAATATAAAAATTTCTATGCAACTTTTTATATGAAACTTTGGTCTAAATACATTGGATTATAAAACAAAACATAAAATTTTTATGCAAGCAATAACTACATATGGATCAAGACTATACAACATTTCACTTTTTGTTCTTAAGAATGAAGTATTAGCAGAAGATTCTACTCAGGAGTCTTTTCAGAAAATATGGAAAGCGCTGGATAATTTTTCATTCAATTCTTCCCTATACACATGGATGTATCGCATTACTTACAATAATGCATTGACGACGTATAATCGAGAGAAAAAACATAAAGGACAAGATATAGAGTATGAAGGCTCTGTAAAAGATTTTGACTTAATTAATAGTATTACCTTAAAAGATGCTATTGAAAAATTACCGTTCACTCATCGAAAGGCTATTGTTATGTTTTATTTTTTAGATCATAGTATTAAAGACATCTCTGTGGAACTTTCTATTAAAGAGAATACAATTAAGTCTTGGTTGAGGCGCGGTAAAGAACAATTAAAGGAGTATATTAATGAGTAATAAGAATTATCCTAATATGTTTGATGAACAAATTGCTAATCCAGAATTTCTAGATTCATTACAGTCTATTGCAAAAGAACCGTTAACTCATAAAATATTATCAACTATGGAACCATTTAGAATGTTAACTGGAGCTATTATTTTATTATTTTATGGAAGCACTATAATGGATGCGTTATTCAAGATATATTTTTACTATGCTGAGCAAATAAATATGAAAATAGTAAATATTCAAATAGCCAGTGCATATGCAGAAGATGTGGCAAATTTCTTACTAAAATAAAAAGGATTACCTTATTTTTTAATTAAACTTGCAACAACGCTCGGGTCTGCTAAGGTCGAGATATCGCCTAGATCATCAGTTTCATTTTGAGCAATTTTTTTCAAAATTCTTCTCATAATCTTGCCAGATCGTGTTTTAGGTAATCCTTCACAAAATTGAACCACACTTGGCTTTGCATGAGGGCCAATAATCTTTGTCACAGTAGATAGAATATCTGTTTTAATATCATCGGACGGTTCAACACCAGTCATCAATGTAACAAAGGCATAAATACCTTCTCCTTTAATATCATGATTATATCCAATTACAGCAGCTTCTGCTACCCCAGTTGCCGCGCCAATAGCTCCTTCAACTTCTGCAGTTCCAATACGATGTCCTGATACATTTAAGACATCATCTACTCTACCTGTAATCCAATAATATCCATCTTCGTCAATAAATGCTCCATCTCCAGTAAAATAATTTCCAGGGGCTTGAGAAAAATAAGTATCCTTAAAGCGTTGATGATCCCCATATATAGTACGCATTTGACCTGGCCATGATTGTGTGATCACTAAATATCCCGTTGTATTGGGTTCAGTAATTTTATTTCCCTTTTCATCAAGTAATGCAGGTTCGATTCCAGGTAATGGCAATGTAGCTGATCCAGGTTTAGTTGGAACACATCCTGGAATTGGAGACATCAATACTCCGCCAGTTTCTGTCTGCCACCACGTATCCACAATGGGACATTTTTCTTTTCCTATAACTTGAAAATACCAATGCCATTCTGGTGATTTAATGGGTTCTCCTACCGTACCTAGTACTCTCAGACTTGATAAATCATATTGATTTGGGAAGTCATTGCCTTCCTTCATTAATGCACGCAATGCCGTCGGTGCTGTATAAAAAATATTTACTTTATGTTGTTCTACAATTTGCCAAAAACGACCATGGTCAGGATAATTAGGCACTCCTTCAAAAATAACTTGAGTCACCCCATTGGAAAGAGGTCCATATACAATATAGGAATGTCCTGTAATCCAGCCAATATCTGCTGTGCACCAATAGACATGGTCTTGATGGTGGTCAAATACCATCTCATGTGTATGTGAGGTATATACCATATATCCGCCTGTAGTATGTAACACTCCTTTTGGAGTTCCTGTTGACCCAGAGGTGTATAAAATAAATAAAGGATCTTCAGCATCCATAACCTCAGGACTACATACGGTATCGCATCCTTCTATAAAATCATGCCAATATATATCTCTTCCTTCTTGCATCGATATGTCATTGCCACATCTATCTACAACTACAATCTTTTCTAGTGAAGGACACTCATCTGCGATTTGACTTGCATTGTCTTTCATCGGGATGTCATGTTTTGTACCGCGCACTCCATTATCTTGCGTGATCAGTAATTTACATTCCGAATCGTTAATTCTATTTTTTAATGCATCGCTAGAAAATGCTCCAAATACAACAGAGTGCACTGCTCCAATACGCGCACAAGCTAACATCGCAACAATAGCTTCTGGAATCATTTGCATGTAAATACAGACTCGATCTCCTTTTTGAATATTTGCTTTTTTTAGTGCATTTGCAAATTGAGATACATGTATTAACAATTCATTATAGGTCACATCCTTACTGATATTCACATCATTCGATTGCCAGATCAATGCTGTTTTTTCGCCTAAGCCATTATTAATATGTCGATCAATACAATTATAAGAAGCATTAAGTTTTCCATTGGTAAACCATTCAATATGCGATTTATCATAGTCAGTTTTATTGACATCTGTCCACTTTTCAAACCAATCAATTCTTTCTGCAACTTGTGCCCAATACGCTTCATTGTCTGTGTTAGCAGATTCTTTGATTATAAGATATTCTTCAAGACTATTTAAGCCAGTTAAGGATGAAAAATTTTCAGGGACATTGTATTTTTTACTCATAATATAAATTATGAAATAATCCTGCTAAAAAGTGGATTTAATTATTGGTTGTTAGAAATAATGAGACAGTTATACATAATACTTTTTTCTATTTATGCATACTTAAACTGGTAAAACATAAAAAAATATTGAAATAAAATGACTGAAACTTCCCGCGATAACAAAGAGGTGCCAGATAAAATGATTGTACTGAATACGATCATCCATCAAGTAAAAAAATACACCTACCAAATAAGATAGGCATCCTGCTATGAGCCATGCTACTCCTTCATATGGTAATAATTTGAATAGATCTTGGGTATAAAAAACACAGATTCCTCCCATTCCTATATACAGCAATGTTGAGATTATATTATATTTTCCTACAGTAAATCCCTTCCATAGAATACCAAATAATGCAATACTCCAAATCACCCCAAATAAAATCCATCCTTTTTTATCTCCCAAGCCTACAAGAGCATAAGGAGTATATGAACCAGCAATCATCGTATAGATAGCAAACATATCAAGCATTCTATATGTATTGCGCTTAGCGGGGTCTTTGGCATTATGATACATAGCCGAACTAAGAAACATTAACATCCATGCAATCCCAAAAGTAATAAGACTAAAGATATAGATAGGGGTACCGTCATTAATGCCTTTGAGCACAAGTAGAATAAAACATACGCTACTGCATAAAAAAGCGTACCAATGACTCAACACATTGAGTCGTTCTTCTTTTTCAGAATAAAAATGAGTGTTAATAGTATCTTTATTGTTCATTGTATTGATTGCTAAGATTAGAGTATAAACTTACGAAAGAATTATTACTTTTTTTTAAAAACTCTTTGTTTTTCAAAATCTTTTATATCTCTTTTAGATCTTTTTATTCCACGTATGTGCGGCATAAAAATTCCGCGAGTATTTCCACAGTTTTCACCAAGAGGCTTTTCCTTAATCCAAGAGTCATATTGATAATTAGCAAACCATTGTTTGAAAGAATTTTTAAATGTATTAATAACAAGAGGATGTAATGAGTCTATATCATATTCATCTCCTTTTTCTGTTATAATATTAACTCCCACAAAAAGTGCTATCAGCTTACGAATAGATGCATATCGTCTATAAATTTGGATCTCAAAATGTTTGAAGTGCTTATTTTTAACCTTTCCAAAGCGCTTGTTTAACCAGTTTCCTCTGTATTTATTAAAATCAAGAGACTGTATTAATAAGACATGATTAGGGTTATCCTTAATGTTGTAAGATGGATGATTCCATAAATACTCCATAAAGGTATTGACTTGACGTTGTGTAAATTCTTTTTTTGATGCAATAGGCTTAAGCGAATGTCGCTTTAAGTACATTTCTGCAATCAACTTCATATCTTTTAAATTATGTTCTTTAGCAAAATCATCATTGTCTACTGCAAACCATGGAGCATCATTTAAATGATCGACTCCTCTTCCATCAATGATAGGATTATAATACTCATACCCTTTTAGCGTTCCAATATCGACTCCATGATTATGAATACTTCTTTCAATCCAAAGAAGGCTTCCAAGATAGAACTCCACCTTTTGATGTTTATCTTTTATAGTAAGAAAAAAAGAATACGTAGCATGCCATTCATTTAATAGATCTTTTAATTCATTAAGATTTGGCTTATTCGTCATTAGCTGCTTCCAATATTCTCCAGCTTGGTAGCCATTTGTTACGATTCTCTAATTCTGCTTCACTTACTGTGACTTTAATCTTTTTCTTACACACTGAAAATAGTTCCAGTTCATTGGTTTTTTTGTTCACATTGATTACTTCAAAATGTCTCCAGCCTTTTACTTCATTAATAGACGTCCATTTAGAGTGTTGATAATTTCTTTTCATATAGGTCATTATTTTAAAACTATTTTTCAAGACACTATAGGAAATAATTTTATACTAATATTTACACTTGAGGTTGATTTTTAAGATGTATATAATAAGTATAAATTATTGAAATCAATATTGTTAGAAGGAATTTTTCAACATGAATATGCTGAAAAATCTATTTTTTTCATTAATCAAGTAAACAAACATATAAGGAACTACAATGAAAAAACTATTACTAGTAGCCTTGTTTACAACTATGGTCTTCTCACAATATACTGATGGGAATACTGTTGTAACTTGGTCAAAATACAAATGGGAACCGATTGGTGAGAACCCAGATATTTCTTGGATGGATAGAAATGCAGATGTTGCAACCTATCAGCTAGCAAGACATAAAGTATCAAGACAGCTAATGAGCTCAATGATGTTAACGCATTTTTGGACTGGAGAATCAGAAGATGTTGCAATTTTAGGTGAATTTAGAAATATGAAAGATGCAACTGACTACGCTGGATTTAATAATATTGATGATATGGCATGGAGAAATGCAGATGAAAGATCAACTGCTTTGTCAAATTATAATAGGCATTTTCAATCATACCATGAAGATGTACATATCTTAGAACACTGGAAAGCCCTAGAAAAAAAGAATACTGCGGCATTAACTGGTGAAGAAACTATCAACAATGGAAATGTAGTTTCAGTAAGCATTCGATACTGGAAACGCATGAGCGAAGTTGAAGGTGGTTCTGGAGAAGATCGTTTAGCAATGATGAAAAAATATGCGGACGAAGTTGTTAAGCAGAATCCTAAAATTGTTAGCCAAAAAGTCTTAACACACTTATGGTCAGGGTCAATTGAAGGTGGTGTATTACCTGTTTTCTATATTACTGAATATGCTTCTTTAGAAGACATGGCAGCAGCTGGAAATGCGGCATTAGAAGATGCAGCGTTTGGTGCAGAAAATAGAGGAGACTATTGGAAGTACTTCCATGACATATGGGACAATCATACCGATTTAGGTATTTTCAAAACCTTCGCACCAGCGAATAAATAATCTTTACATAAAAAGGGCTAGTATATTGCTAGCCCTTTCTTTTAATTTTTAAGGTGAATCATAAGCCTTATAAAAATCTAACTAATTCAAAAAAAGAACAGATTGTTACTATGTTTGATCGTATTGCTAAAACATACGATCGATTAAATGGACTTATTACGTTTGGAATGGATAAGGCTTGGCGTAGAAGCGTAGCAACCATGATTCTTGCTAAAAATCCTACAAGTATATTAGATGTAGCTACAGGCACTGGAGCTCTAGCAATTGATTTAGCGACACGATCTTCGGTAGAGATAGTTGGAATAGATATTTCACAAGAAATGCTTACTATCGGTAAGGAAAAAATACGTTCCTTGGGATTGGATAAAACAATTAGCATGGAATTAGATGACGCTGAATCATTATCATTTAATAGTGATCGCTTTGATGCAGTAACAATAGGATTCGGAGTGCGTAATTTTGAAGATTTAAATCAAGGATTACGCGAAGTAAATAGGGTCTTAAAATCTGGAGGACAATTGGTTATACTTGAAACATCTGTCCCAACATATTTTCCATTTAAACAAGGATACTACTTATATACAAAATGGGTTATTCCCTTATTTGGTAAGTTGTTTGCGAGAAATAAAGTTGCCTATGAATATCTATCTACATCTGCTAATATTTTTCCTCACGGAGAAAGATTTAATGAAATTCTAAGAAAAAATGGATTTAAGAATACTGTTAGTTATCCAAGAATGTTTGGTATTGTAACTATTTACTCAGCATTTAAATAATTAAAAATGTACCATCAATGTAAAGAAGGTATCCTTACCATTGCCGCCAAATTCAACTAGATAATTTCTCTTCAATATGCGAACAACTGGTAATATCTTTTCATAATTTTTATTATCTATCTGATGGTTAGAGTATTGACCTATCAACCAGATTGAAGTACCCTTATATCCTTTTATTTTTGGTGTAAATGCAAGGCGAAAATTATGCATAATTGATTCATCGTATGAGAAGTATTCCAACATGTGCATTACCATAAATCGTCTATTTTCCCAATCAGCATGTAGTCCCAACTTATACATAGATTCTTCAGAATCTAGATTGAAACTAATACTAGATAATCCGTAGATATTCGCTTGGTAAGAACGACTATTCCATCGTTTTATTAATAAATTATTATTGGATGCAATAAAAGACTGCTCATCATACTTATGATTAAATATTTGAATACCAGAATACCAATTTCTGGTTAATGTTTTACCAAACCTTATATCAGTAATATCAGGAGAATCAATTAACCAAATCACCTTCCCGCCTTTAAATATAACAGGATGTGCGCTCAGCATAGATATAAATAAGAAAGAGCAAAGAATAAGTTTTTTTGTATTCAAAAAAATCTAACCGACTAGCTTAGGAGCCGCCTTTTTCTTGATAGATTTTCCATCAAAATTTGTATAGATAGAAACTGTGTCATATCCAGCGTCTTTAACAATTTGTATAGCCTCGAGTGCATCAATTGTTTTTGATAAATCTACAGGGATATAAATCATTTGTGTATCAAGATCTATTTCAATGCCATCTGCTTTGAATTTTTTATTATTTAAAAATGAAAGCTCAGATAATCCTTCTTGAATACCAAATGCACACATAGCACATACCATACCATTCACTTCTAATACCATTTCATCTTTCTCAACATTCAAATCTAAATCTTGGCTATAAAGAACTGATGCAAATAATATTATTACAATTAATATATATTTTTTCATACTAAAATTTATATTAAAAAATCTAGATATACACTATATTATCAATAATGAGACTTTTTAAACAAGCGATATTTCTATTGTGTATATGTATGATATTTTCTTGTTCTCAGACACAAGAAGGAAGTTCAGATCAAGTTTATAATCAACCAGGAACTCCATTAATCTTAATTTCAATCGATGGTTTTCGATGGGATTATTTAGAAAAAACAGATACTCCCTACTTAGATCAACTTGTGGCATCCGGCGCACGATCCCAAGGACTTATTCCTTCCTACCCAAGTAAAACATTTCCCAATCATCTTAGTATCGTTACAGGATCTTATCCTAATAATCATGGACTAGTTGCCAATAGGATGTATGATGAAGTCTTTGATGAATATTATTATATCGGACAAGGCAGTACGGCAGCACGAGATGGTAAATGGATTAATAGAGAGCCAATTTGGGTTACAGTAGAAAACCAATCCCTTCGTGCTATGACTATGTTTTGGCCAGCATCTGATGCAAAAATTATGGGAGTAAGACCATCTAATTGGTTTACATATAATGAATCCATTACAAATACGCAGCGCATGGAACAACTATTACGATGGCTTGATTTAAAAGACAATAAACGTCCTACCTTTCTAGCAAGCTATTTTAGTGATGTAGATAATGCAGGTCATAGATATGGACCTGAAGCAGAAGAAACCAAAATAGCTATCAGAAGTATTGATAGTGAAATTGGCGTACTAATTAATGGCTTAAAAGATCGTGGAATCTTTGATGCAGTAAATATTGTGATTGTTTCTGATCATGGCATGACAGAGACCTATACTGATCAAGTCATTTTTTTAGATGACTATATTGATATGTCAAGAGTGGAATTAGTTGATAAAGGTCCGTTTGCCGTTATGCGAGTGGTTATGGGGTTAATTGATGGTGATGCTAAACCAGAAGTAGATAATTTATTTCCATTATTAGAAAATGCACATCCTAATATGAAAATTTACAAGAAAAATGAATTCCCAGAAAATTTTCATATGACCGATAATCGTCGTATTCAAGATTTAACTGCAGTAGCCGATGATCATTGGCGCATTTTAACGCGTGACACTTTTAATCCAAGCTATTTTCCAAAAGGGGATCATGGCTATCATCCTGACTATGAATCAATGCATGGAATCTTTATTGGTCATGGGCCAGATTTTAAAATAGACTATGTCGGCCCTAGAGTTCAAAACATTCATTTATATGAAATGATGTGCAAGTTAATGGACATTACTCCTTCTATAAACGATGGAGACATTACAGCAACCACCACTTTTTTGAAATAGCTATTTTCTAATGAAAAAAGAAGAACCGTCTATAAGAATAATTATATTTCTTGTAGCTGCTTGGCTAATAATATTTACAACTCTCCTGATTTCGTTAGTATTTTAAAAATTAGTCATCTTAATTTTTACTGTTAATATTCTACAAAAGAATTCATACATTTTATTTTCTTAAGATAAAAAGTATTATTCAATTTTTCTCCCTCCTGAACACAATCAAAAGGATTGCGATAGTAGCCCTTTTTGAGTCAAAATTTTGTAAACTATAAGAAATAAAGGAGAAAATATGCATTTACTAATTGTTAATTTTAGTCTTGATGGTCTTTCTCATGAAGAATACCTAAATATTGCAGATGAGCTTGCACCTGTTTTTGCAAAAGTTGCTGGCTTACAATCAAAAACTTGGTTATCAGATCAAGACAATAACGTTTATGGCGGTGTTTATGTTTTTGAAAATAAACAAGCGCATGATGATTATTGTGCGAGCGAACTGTTTGCTAGCGTTGGAGGTAATCCAAATTTTACTAACATTAGTGTAAAGTCTTTTGGAACACTTGAAGGTCCGACTAAAACATGTAAAAATTGTTGTGACTGCTGCTAAAGATTAATTCATGTAATAAGAAAGGCGGATATTTATTCGCCTTTTTTATTCTAGTCTACCAGTTTGATACACTTTAATACTGTAAGATAGTATATGATTGGAGCTATCAACCAAATTAGCTGTGGTATGATTGTCATGTTATTCCCATTGATAGATACAAAGACAGGATTATACCAATTTTCTAAAAAGAACCACAACTTTCCATTACAGTTTAAGTCAATTAGAAACTCTGAAATACTTCCCCATGCAATCATAATTAAAAGTGCTTTAGGATTAAAAGTATAGAGATAATCATTATGTTTTAAAATTTTATTACATAGAAAAATACCTATTAAAAAAATGAGGCTATCTAAAAAGGCGTAGTTTATATTACGTACTAATGGAAGATCTATAGGCCAATCGACTAAAATTAAATGAAATGAATCTCCTGCTAATGCAAAAGGTATTTCCCAAGTAAATCCGACGCATATCCCTATAATAAATAGTGTAATAATTTTTTTTGATATATATCCTAGCTGATAAAGAAAGAAGAATATAATAGGAGATGATGATCCAACAATAAAAGCAGTCCACATCATTTGATTAGCAGTTAAGAAATTCATTTAGTCTTTTACGATAGTAGTTCCTGCTTTACCCTCAATTGCTTTTTGAATATTAGCAATATTGGTAATAACAGCTTTCTCACCATGATGTTTTAAAAAATGAATAGCAGATCGAATCTTAGGCCACATACTTCCTTGTTGAAAATGTCCATCTTCTTGTAGTTGCTTTGCTTCAGTCTCTGTCATTTGATGAATTGGCGATTGGTCTGGAGTATTATAATTTTTATATACTCGATCTATATCTGTAATGATATAATATTCTTGTGCACGAATAACTCTACCTAATTTTGCTGCACTTAAATCTTTATCTACTACAGCATCAATTCCTTTTAATTTACCTTCATCCGTATTATATACAGGAATCCCGCCACCGCCAGCAGCGATAACAATGGTACCTGATTCAACTAAAGTTCGAATACTTAGTGCATGCATAACAAATTCTGGATCTGGTGATGGAACTACTCGCCTCCACTGTCCAGATTCTTGCTCCTTTATATCCCAACCCATATTTTTAGCTAACTCTTCTGCTTCTTCAAGCGAATATCGTTTACCAACAAATTTTGTGGGATTTTGAAATGAAGGATCGTCTTTATTTACAATCACTTGAGTTACCATGGTAACCACTTCTTTATCAATATTCTCTTCTCTTAAGGCGTTTTGAAATGTTTGTTGGATCATATATCCAATCGTGCCTTGGGTTCCTGCTACACAAATACCTAATGGAATGGGTGGAACCACATCTCGAGTAAGATCCATGCGTAATAATTCATCCCCAACTTGAGGTCCATTTCCGTGAGTAAGACAAATATTATAGTCTTCTCGAATGAATTCCATAATTTGCTGAAAGGAATTTCGAGTATTATTGAATTGCTCTGACATAGTTCCTGCTTCTTTCTTTTGAGAAAGTGCATTTCCTCCAAGAGCGATGATGGCTGTTTTTTTCATCAAATAATTTACTAAAAAAAAATTAACTAAGGCTATGATAGAAATTATCAGTAAAAAAAAATTCTAGGCACATAACTATATAGTTTTGTGTTTATTTCTTCTACATCTCTCACTACAATATTTGACAAATTCCCAATTCTTTTTCCATTTTTTTCTCCATGCAAAAGATAAGCTGCATATAGGACAAACTTTTGTTGGAAGATGTTCTTTTTTCTTTATAAGGCTTTTAGATGTTCAACTTCTAAGGAAAAGCTTCCTGATTGCTTGTCAGAAATAAGTATACCTATAGAATTTATTTTGTGAATTTTGAATCGAGGCGCTCTAATTTTTCTTCCAAAATAGTAGGGCTTAAAATCTTCGATGGGAATTTCTATATCAACCCATTCATCTTTAATAGTAGAAAAGTCTGCTGAATAATTAGCATAGCTTCCATTCATTCTGAAGCGAAGTTTATAAATATTTCCATCTCCTTTAACGCGTAATAAAAACTTTGTACTACCCTTTAATTGACTTCCATTATATCCCATTCTACAAGAAGCAAATCCTCCATTATTTTCAAGAGAAACATTTCCTACAAACTTAATATTATTGGTTTCGTTAAGATAGATTGATGATTGAGATATTCCTCCCATTACACCGTCGTTGACAATGTTCCAATTATCAATCCCGATATTTTCAGATGGTTTAATAATTGTAACATTTTGAGCAAAAATAAATGTATTAAATAATAAAGATATTAGAATAAAAATATAGTTTCTTCTTTTATACAGCATCATGAACCCCCGTTTTATTTGCTAAATTAATAGCATGATCCATACATAACTTAGGAAAAATTAATTGAAGTTGTTTGCTAATTTGATATACAAAAAGTATAACCAATCAAGGCATTGAGATCAAATAGTTTTCACATACATAATTTCTAGATTGAAATTACCTTCCTGCTTATCCGCTATAAGAAATCCCATTGAGTTGATTCTTTGGGGTTTCAGTTTTGGAGATATACGTGATCTAAATCCATATAAATAAGGTTTAAAGTTTTTAACAGGAATAATGACATCTATCCACTCGTCTTTTTTGGTTTGAAAGTCTGAAGAGTATTCAATATTTTTCAAATAACTCCCATCCATTCTTAATCTAAATTTATAAATTTTTCCATCACCCTTAACTCTGATAACAAATGATTCAATATCTTTCAATTTATTATCATTTAAACTTATTCTACATGAGCAGAATCCGCCATTATTTTCTAATGAAACAAATCCATTAAAAATTATATTATTTTCTTTATTTATATAAATGGATGACTCTGAAATTCCGCCCATTACTCCATCATTAATAATTCTCCAATTATTAATTCCAATATTTTCTGAAGGATTCAAGATTGTAATATTTTGAGCATATACTAACGTATTAATACTAATAGCTACTAAGGCTAGAATGATATTTTTTTTCACTGATAT
>AQSD01000006.1 GCA_000402755.1 Fidelibacterota bacterium SCGC AAA160-B08
AAAAGTCCAAAGAAGTTTGAAAAATTAGGTGGAAAAATTCCAAGAGGTGTATTATTGGTGGGACCTCCTGGAACCGGAAAAACTTTATTAGCTAGAGCTGTAGCTGGCGAGTCTAATGTTCCATTTTTTAGTATTAGTGGCGCTGATTTTGTTGAAATGTTTGTAGGCGTAGGAGCTTCAAGAGTACGCGATCTATTTGAGCAAGCAAACAAGACTGCTCCTGCTATTATATTTATAGATGAGTTAGATGCAGTAGGTCGACAAAGGGGAGCTGGATTAGGCGGAGGTCACGATGAAAGAGAGCAAACCTTAAATCAATTATTGGTAGAGTTAGATGGTTTTGAAAATAGTAGTAGTGTCATTGTTATGGCTGCAACTAACAGACCAGATGTATTAGACTCTGCATTATTGAGACCAGGAAGATTTGATCGTCAAGTTGTAGTAGATGTTCCTGACTTGCAAGGAAGACATGATATTCTCAAAATACATACCAAAAAAATTAAGATGAATAAAAAATCTGTTAAGCTAAAAGATATTGCAAAAGGTACACCGGGTATGGTTGGTGCTGATTTAGCAAATCTTGTTAATGAAGCAGCGCTTTTAGCATCTAGAAAAAGAAAAGCTAGCGTAGACAATAACGATTTTGAAGAAGCAAAAGATAAGGTTATCATGGGAGTACAGAGAAAAAGTATGATTTTGTCTGATGATGAGAAAAAAATAACAGCATATCATGAAGCTGGACATGCTGTTGTAGCTATTTTTGCTCCCGAAGCAGACCCTGTTCATAAAGTGACTATTATCCCAAGAGGAAGAGCTCTTGGTGTAACAATGCAATTACCTTTAGATGAAAAGCATGGATATTCTAAAACATATATTTTGAGCAGATTAGCAGTAATGATGGGTGGAAGATCAGCTGAAGAGCTAATATTTAATGAAATTACCACTGGCGCTTCAAATGATATTGAAAGAGCTACAAGTATTGCAAGAAAAATGGTTTGTGAGTGGGGTATGAGTGATGAGCTGGGACCTATGTCATTTGGTAAAAAAAATGAAGAGATATTCCTAGGAAGAGAAATCCAATCACACAGAGACTATAGCGAACAAACTGCTCAAAAAATAGATCATGAGGTAGTGAGTATTATTAAGAACGCACAGAAGGTTTCTCATAAAATTTTAAAAGACAATATAGACTTACTTAACTTGATGGCTCAGCAACTACTAGAGCACGAAACAATTGATGAAAATGACATTAAATTGCTGGTTGCTGGAAAAAAACTTTCAAAAAAAATCAATAAATAGTAGTGAATATTTCCGAATTAAATGATTGGTTGTTATCAGAACATCAACAACCACTTATTATAGGAATATTAAATGTTACTCCAGACTCTTTCACCGATGGTGGTAAATTTTTAGATCATAATACTGCGGTAAATCATGCTATGGATATGATTGATAACGGTGCAGATATTATTGACATAGGCGGAGAGTCTACAAGGCCTTTCTCTGATCCTGTATCTGAAGAAGAAGAATTATCGCGTGTTATATCTGTAATACAAAAAATAAGAGAAAAAACAGATATAGTAATATCTATAGATACGACAAAATCTGTTGTTGCTGAAAAGGCATGTGATGCAGGAGCAAATATTATTAATGATATTAGCGCCTTATCATTTGATCACCATATGATTGATACTGTTAATAAATATGATTGCCCTATTATTTTGATGCACATGGTTGGAAATCCTAAGACAATGCAGAAAAGTCCTTCATATAGCAATATCATACCTCAAATTACTGACCACTTACTAAGTAGAGCTAATTTTGCTTTAAGCAGTGGTGTAAAAAAACATAATATTATCTTAGATCCAGGTATTGGATTTGGCAAAACAGTAGATGATAATTTTACCATCATAAATAATATGGATAAATTTACTAAACTTGGTTACCCAGTATTGATTGGAGCATCAAGAAAATCATTCATTGGTAAAACTTTGAATGCTCATGAAGATGATAGAATTGAGGGGACTATAGTATCTAATATTATAGCTTTTGATAGAGGATGTAAGATGTTTAGAGTTCATGATATTAAGCAGGCAAAAAGAGCACTAATTATTGCAAATAAAATTTTAAACTCAAACGCTTTAAATACTTAAATTATACTATAATGAATTTATTCGAAATCAGCTTTATAAAATTTACGCTTACCGATTTATTTGATCTGGTACTTATTTCATTCATTTTCTCCTATGCATACTCTTATTTCAGGGGAACGAGAGGTGGACAAATGTTAATTGGCCTATTAATTCTTTTTTTCGCAGGATTTATTGTAAATATTTTTGGTTTTAGAGCTACTTCATGGCTATTAAATTTATTCCAAACAGTGTGGGTAGTTGTCTTTGTTATCTTATTTCAACCAGAAATTAGAAGACTTTTAACTGCTCTTGGTCAAAATAGAATTTTAAGAAAGCTATTTCAAATTGAAAAACTTTCTATTCAGGAAGAAATTATTGCATGTATTAGTGAAATTAAGAAGAATAAATGGGGTGCTATTATTATTTTCGAAAGAGAAAATTCTCTAAAAACTGTTAGCGCTGATGGAGTAAGAATGGGTGCAGTATTTAGCCCTGAATTACTGGTCTCAATTTTTAATCCTTCCTCACCGCTGCATGATGGAGCCGTTATTATTCATAGTAATATTATTGAAGCAGCTGCATGTATTTTGCCTTTAACAGAAAGTAAGACATTGAATCCAGAAATGGGTACGCGACATAGGGCTGCATTAGGTATTTCAGAGGAAAGTGATGCTCTTGCTTTAGTTTTATCAGAAGAAACAGGAAAAATATCTATTGCAGAGAATGGATATTTTATAAGCTCTGCACTTACTTTAGATGAATTAGGTACTGTTTTAAAAGAAAAAATGAATGATATAGGGGACAAGTAGTATGTTAAAAGAAAAAATTATGGATTTAATGCAGAGGTCAGATTTTATGACTCTCTCTACTAGTGTATCAGGAAATTCATCAGCTGCAAATGTCTATTTTGCAAATGATGGTTTAGATATGTATTTTTTTACATTCAATCCGACTAGAAAAGCTGTTCAAATTAATTTTAATCCAAAAGTTCAATGCGTAGTTAGACCTGATGGAGAAGATGGAATTAAAGAGCTTCAAATTGATGGATATGCTACAAAAATAACAGATCAATCAGAAAAAGACAAAGCTAGAGAAGCAGTATTAAAGGTTACAGAAGCTTTTTCTGAATATATGCATGACGATTTTTTAATCGCTAATGATGTAGTAGGTTATTATAAAATAAAACCAACTGTAATTAAGTATGTTGATTTCTTTGCTGACACTCAGTTTGAATGGATGGAAATTCCAGAAAATAAGCCAAGCATACCATCAGAATTGCTTGGAGGTTTACGTAGAAGTATTCAACGCTGGATGACTGTTGTAAGAGCACCATTTTTAACTGCAACTATTGCTCCAATTTTATTAGGATCAGCTATTGCCTATAAACAATTTGGTACATTTGATTGGTCAATTTTTTGGCTTGTATTATTAGGAGCAATATTTGCTCAATGCGGTACAAATACTATCAATGATTATTTTGATCATAAGTCTAGAACAGACGAACTTAATAAATTAGCTAGTCCTTTTAATGGTGGATCAAGAGCAATTCAATCTGGATTGATGACGCCAGCAAATATGCTATTAGTATCCATATTGTTTTTTGGTTTTACGATTGGAATTGGTCTAGAGCTCAACAATCTTCTGTTCGGAGACTATTTTGCCATGTCCGTATTAATGTACTTGGGATTAATAGGGGTATTTCTGGGTATTATGTATACAGGTTTTTTAAAACTTGCTTATAATGGGCTTGGAGATTTAGCAGTGTTTATAGGGTTTGGACCTTTAATGGTTTATGGTGCAGCATATATGCAAAATCAATCTGTAGACCCTTTAACAACTTTATTGTTCTCAATTCCTGTTGGAATCTTTATTGCGTTAGTTTTATTTATTAACTGTTTTCAAGACTACAATGCTGATAAAGCAGCTAATAAGAATAGCTGGGTTGTTAGATTAGCGGGTCCTGGAGATAAAGCAAACTATAGAGCTCCATTTAAAGTATGGAAAATTTTAATGATGTTTTCATTTATGGTAATTCTTGGAGCATCTTTATATACTGGTAATTTATTTACCTTGATAGCCTTACTTCCCTTGTTCATATTTAATTTTGCTTCAAAAAAAGGAAACAGCTGGTTAGATCAATGGGAGAAAGAAGATGCAAATCTTCAACAACTTCCATATGAGTTGCTAATTGTTAATGTTTCTACAATCGGTATTCACTTCTTAACTGGAATATTACTCACATTAGGAATCTTGATTAGTACATGGATTTAAAAGATAAATATAATTCTCTTTTAGAAAAGTTTGATCAAATCAGGAGGCATCTTTGACCTTGAAGCCAAAGATACTCACTTAAGTAATTTAAAAGATCAAATTTCAGACCCATCTTTATGGGACAATAATCAAAAAACAACATCTCTCATGAAAGAAATTTCTATGTGTGAAAAAGATATTAATCTGAGAAAAAGTTTGTCTGAAAAGGCCAGTGATATCAAAGTGATGTTTGAATTTTTAAATGATGAGCAGATAGATGAAAAAGAATTTTCAGAAGAATTAGAGTATTTTGCCACATTAATTAAAGAATTTGAATTAAAATTAATTCTTAATTCTAGGAATGATTCTAAAGATGCTATTATTTCAATCCATCCAGGCGCAGGAGGAACAGAGAGTCAGGATTGGGCCCAAATGTTATATAGAATGTATTCTATGTGGACAGAATCCAAAGGCTTTAAATTTAATATTATTGATTTTCAAGCAGGAGATGAAGCAGGTATCAAGGATTGTACAATTGAAATTATAGGAGACTATGCATATGGATTACTCCAATCAGAAATTGGAGTACATAGATTGGTAAGAATATCACCTTTTGATTCTAATAGTCGCAGACATACATCTTTTGCTTCAGTCTCTGTTTATCCATCGATAGATGAAAGTGTTGAAATAGAAATTAATCCCAAAGAATTGAGGATAGATACATTTCGCTCTAGTGGGGCAGGGGGGCAACATGTAAATAAAACAGATTCTGCTATTAGAATTACTCACATACCTACTGGAACGGTTACACAGTGTCAAACTCAAAGATCCCAACATAAGAATAAGGAACAGGCCTTAAAGGTGTTAAAATCAAAGCTATATCAACTAGAAATTGAGAAGCAGGCAGAGTCTAAAAAAATACTTGAAGGGGAAAAGAAAGATATTGCCTGGGGTAATCAAATAAGATCCTATGTTTTTCATCCATATAACATGATTAAAGATCATAGAACAAAATTTGAGGTAGGAAATGTAAAAGCTGTTATGGATGGAAATATAGATGACTTTATGTATAGTTATTTATTAGATAAAATGGAAAAAAATAAATAAGTTTCTTTCGATATGGAAAATAAAAGTTTAAAACAGATTATCGCAAATCGTCTAGAAAAATTAGATAAAATTCGTCAATTAGGTGTTAACCCTTATCCGTATGAATTTAATGTTACATGCTCAACTTCAGATATTAACAAAGATAGTGTTGATAAGAAGGTCTCTGTAGCTGGAAGAGTAATGTCTCTTAGAAAGATGGGCAAAGCTGCCTTTGCTAACATTCAAGATGCTAGCGGTAGAGTTCAATTATATATTGCAAGAGATGATGTTGGTGAAGATAATTACAGTTTATTCAAATTAGTTGATATTGGAGATTTTATTGGAATTGATGGTGTAGTTTTTATTACTAAAACAGATGCACTTACCGTTAAGGCTGAAAAAGTTACTGTACTTAGTAAAAATCTAAGACCTATTCCTGATGTCAAAGAAAAAGATGGTGAAAAATATAATTCAGTTTCAGATAAAGAGCTGAGATATAGGAAGCGCTATATTGACATGATTATTAATCCAGAAACAAAAGATAACTATATCAAAAGATTCAAAATTATTAATTCTATAAGAGAGTTTCTAAACAAGAATGGCTATATAGAGGTCGAAACACCGGTTTTACAGCCAGTTTATGGTGGAGCTAATGCTAAGCCTTTCAAAACATTCCATAATGCACTAGATCAAGAATTTTTTCTAAGAATTGCAACGGAGTTATATTTAAAGCAATTAATTGTAGGTGGGTTTGAAAAAGTTTATGAAATGTCTAAAGATTTTAGAAATGAAGGTATCGACCGAAGTCATAATCCAGAATTTACTATGCTTGAATTCTATCAAGCTTATTCAGATTATAATTTTATGATGGATTTTGTTGAAGAAATGTTCAAGAAAGTAGCAAAAGATCTAGGGCTTAAAAAAATATCATGGGATGGAAATGATATTGATTTATCTAAGAAATTTGCAAGAAAAACAATGGATGAATTAATTAAGGAACATACTGGACATTCAATAGATTTAACAGATAGTAAGGCAGTATTTGATGTCTGTAAAAAATTAGATTTAAAAGTGAAAAAAACTGATAGTCTAGCTAAAATGATTGATGAGATAATGAGAAGGAAAGTTGAACCAAATTTAATTAACCCTACTTATGTAATGAATCATCCTGTAGAAATTTCACCGTTAGCAAAGGTGAATAGAGATGGAGACAAGGATTTTACCGAAAGATTTGAATTATTTATTGCCGGTATGGAATTTGCAAATGGATTTTCTGAATTAAATGATCCGATAGATCAAAGAAAAAGATTTGAAGATCAGTCAGCTAAAAAAGATGGCGGAGATGAAGAAGCTTTTCCTGTAGATGAAAATTTTCTAGAAGCTATAGAAATTGGAATGCCTCCAACAGCGGGCGTTGGTATTGGAATTGATCGATTAGTCATGCTGTTTATTGATACTAGGTGGATTAGAGATGCAATTATCTTCCCCACACTTAAATCTCTAAAATGAAATTAGTTTTTCTTGTTTTAAGAAGACTATTTTTCTCATCACAAAGTAATTTTCTCTTCAAAATTACCAACATTGTTTCAATTATAAGTTTAGCTCTTGGTATAGCTTCTTTAAATGTTGTCTTAGGTGCAGTTGATGGATTTGAGAGTAAGGTATCTGAGAAGTTATCTTCTATCAATGGCTATGCAAGTATTAATCACTTATTTGAAGATGATTTTTTAGTTGACGAATCAGGATTGCCTAACTTTTACAACAACTATAAGTCTAAGCTAGTTCCTTATATCGAAAAACCAGCAATTCTTAAATCAAAATATAGTAGTAGTAATGTGATAATATATGGTCTAGATAATAACAATTTTAAAGATTTTGATTTATTTAGTAGTCTTAATGCTGAGCTAGAAACTATTAGTGATAATGATATTATTATTGGAAGTGCTCTTGCAAAAAATCTCAATTTATCGATAGGGGATGAGATTGTTATTTTTAATCCATTTATTTCAAAAAGAACATTAGAAAGAAATAAACTTTTATTTCTAGAAATAAAGGAAATATATCATTCTGGTATAGATGACTATGATTCAAGGTTGGTATTTATTCCTATGAATACAGTCCAATCTTACTTTGATTTAAATAATAGTATCAGTGGTTGGATGAGTTTCGATCCTTTCTTAGATATAAAAGATATTGATTACCCATTTTATCAATTAAGTGTAAAGGATAGACATAGCGATTTATTTGAATGGATTGATACACAGCAATGGCCAATTATTTTTATTTTTAGTCTAATTGCATTAGTATCCTATTTTAATTTGATGGGATCGATAAATATTCTTTTTTATGAGAAGAGATTTAATTTGGCAATTATGAAGACATACGGTATGTCAAATAAAAAATTGTCAGTAATATTTATTATCCAGGGAGTTGTTTTAGCGTTCATTGGAGCAATGCTCGGGATTTTATTGTCTCTATTCGTTATTTTTATACAAGAGAAATTTCATTTTATATCTTTGGCTGAAAATATTTATTTCGTTAGTTATTTACCGATAATATTTAGCGCCAATAACGCTGCTTATACATTATTGTTTAGTCTTATATGCAGTATATTATTTTCAGGTATTTCCTTGGTGTATCTTTTATCTATTAATCCATCTAAAATTTTAAAAAACTAATGAATATAATTTTTCTAATAGCAAAACGTTTTTTAATCCCAAGAAATATGTTAGAGGGAGGTATCATCAATATCATATCTTTCTTAGGTCTATTCATTGGTTCTATGTCAATTATTTTATCAGTAGCAGTTCTTAATGGATTTCAAGGTATTCTGGAAGATGAAACAAGAAAGATATATGGAGATTATGCTATAATTAATTTTGATTACAATGAAGACAAAGAACTGGTAGAAAAATTTGAAAAAAATGGTATTAAATATGCACCATATTATGAAGAAGAATTTTTTATATCAAAAAATAAAAAACAATCATTAGTAAATCTAAAAACTGTCGACAATTTAAGATTTCATAATTTTTATGATTTAGAATTAATTGAAGAAAATAAAAATCTAAATCATGGAGAAGCTATTATTGGAAAATCTTTAGCCGATAAAATGGATCTCAGTATTGGTGATTCAATATCAATTTATAGTACGAATCTTAATATGAGCTATTTAGCGATGCCCTCTACTAAGGAATTAATTATAAAGAACATTTTTCAGAATCGAATATTAAGATCTGATGAGTTTTTAGTTTTTACAGTATCTAGAGAATATAATCTTTCTAATAATAAGTTTACTCATATCGAAATGATTGGGACTATAGATGGTATGATTTTAAAAGAAAATAAAAATATTATTTCATGGAAAGAAAGAAACAGACAGCTATTCGATGCTACTGAAATTGAAAAGAAAATTACCTTTTTTACATTATTTCTTATCATCGTTGTAGCTTCATTTAACCTATCTTCTTCTGTGATGCAAATTGCGACTAAGAAAACAAGAGAAATGGCAATTTTAAGTACTTTTGGAATGAGTAAAAATAGTATCTCTAGTATATTTTTGGTCTATGGTTATTTATTAGCAACTTCTGCTATAGTTTCTGGTATTTTATTTGCGCTATTAATTATATATATACAGAACACATTGGGAGTCTTTGTGCTAAATCCTGAATTCTACTTGGTCAGTATATTGCCTATGGAAATTAGTGTTAAAGATATTTCTTTATTGTTATTTTACTCTATGATAATTATTGGATTATTTGCAACATTACCTTTAATGTTTATTAAAAAAATACGTCCTATTGAATTGATAAATAAAAATATATGATACTATCAGTTAAAAATCTTAAAAAAACCTTTAAAGATGGAGATAAAGTTCTTGAAGTCTTAAAAGGTATTAGCTTCAATCTTGATAAAGGAGATATCTTAACTATTAAAGGCCCTTCTGGATCTGGAAAATCTACCTTACTAAGCTTGCTAGGAACCCTAGATCAGCCAGATAGCGGAGAGATAGTAATTAACCAAAAGAATCTTAAAGATGTTAAAGATTATGATTTGATTAGAAATACTCATATTGGATTTATATTTCAGTTTCATAATCTAATAGCAGAGCTAAATGTTGTTGAAAATGTCACTATTCCAACACTGATAGCAGGCAAAAAAATTGACACTGATTATGTAGACGAACTATTTGAATATTTTGATTTATCTAATCGTAAAAAATCATTTCCATTAGATCTTTCTGGCGGAGAAAAGCAAAGAGTTTCTGCAATGAGAGCTATTATAAATAAGCCTTCAATAGTTATAGCAGATGAGCCGACAGGCAATCTAGATGAGCATAATGCAATTAAGATGATTGATTTATTTCAAAAATTAAATCAGGACTTCAATTTGACTTTTGTAATTGCTACTCATGATGAAAAGGTGTTTAATATAGGTAGTAAAAAAACAAACCTATATGATGGAAATCTCTTAGAAGTATAAGATTAATTCTTATATCTGCCATATAGTCATATAATTTGTCAAATATGACATATATATTATCTTGGCACAATCTTTGCAACTATAAAATCAAGAAAACTAAAATATTAGGAGATTTTTATGGGAAAAATAATTGGAATTGATTTAGGTACAACAAACTCTTGTGTAGCAGTAATGGAAGGTGGAGAACCTACTGTTATTACTAGTCCTGAAGGTGGAAGAACTACACCATCCGTGGTAGGTTTTACAAAAGAAGGAGATCGTTTAGTAGGTGATCCCGCAAAACGTCAAGCTGTAACCAACCCAAGTAACACTATTTATTCAATTAAAAGATTTATGGGAAGAACTCCTGCTGAAATCAAAAAAGATATTGCAGAAGTACCTTATAAGGTCGCCGTAGATGGTACGAAAGTCAATATAGAGGCTAATGGTAAGAAATATCAACCACAAGAAATAAGCGCTATGATTTTACAAAAAATGAAAAAAATGGCTGAAGAACATCTGGGAACTGAGGTGACTGATGCTGTTATTACTGTACCTGCATATTTCAATGACTCTCAACGAAAAGCAACAAAAGATGCTGGAAAAATTGCCGGTTTAAACGTTAAAAGAATTATAAATGAGCCAACAGCGGCATCATTAGCTTATGCAAAAGATAAGAAGAAAGATGAAAAAGTAGCTGTATTTGATTTGGGTGGCGGAACTTTCGATATTTCAATTCTAGATATTTTAGATGATGAAGGTTTAACGATAGAAGTAAATGCGAGTAATGGTGATGGAAAATTAGGTGGAGATGACTTTGACCAAAAAGTTGTTGATTGGTTAGCCGAAGAGTTCAAAAAGAACGAAAGTATCGATCTAAGAAAAGATCCAATGGCTTTACAAAGACTTAAAGAAGCCGCAGAGAATGCTAAAAAAGAACTTTCTACATCAAAACAAACAGAAATTAGCTTACCATTTATTACCGCAGATGCTTCAGGTCCAAAGCATTTAAATATTACTTTAACACGAGCTACGTTTGAAGAATTAGTAAGAGATCTAGTTGAGAAAGTGGTCGGTCCATGTAAGCAAGCTTTAAAAGATGCTAAGCTTTCAGCTAAAGATATTAAAGAAGTAATTTTAGTTGGTGGTTCAACAAGAATCCCAGCAGTTCAAGACAAAGTAAAAGAAATATTCGGTAAAGAGCCTAATAAAAGTGTTAATCCAGATGAAGTGGTAGCACGTGGAGCAGCAATTCAGGCTGGAATATTAGGTGGCGATGTTGATGATGTACTACTATTGGATGTCACTCCATTGACTCTTGGTATTGAAACTATGGGCGGTATTGCAACACCGTTGATTGAAAAAAATACAACAATACCAACGCAAAAATCTCAAGTCTTTAGTACTGCAGCAGACAATCAGCCAATGGTTGATATCGTTGTTGTTCAAGGAGAGAGGCAGTTAGCCGTAGATAATAAAAAACTTGGAAATTTTAATTTAGATGGAATTCCTCCAGCTCCCCGCGGTACACCACAAATTGAAGTTACATTTGACATGGATGCAGATGGTATCTTACATGTTAAGGCTATAGATAAGGCTACAGCTAAAGAGCAGAGTATTGTAATCAAAGCTCAAAGCGGATTAACAGATCAAGAAATTGAAAAGATGCTTAGCGACGCTAAAAAGCATGAAGCTGAAGACAATGCTAAAAAAGAAGAGATTGAAACTAAAAATCAAGGAGAGCAATTAGTTTATCAGACAGAAAAACAAATGAAAGATCTAGATGATAAATTGAGTGAAGATGATAAAAAAGATCTCAATGAATCTTTAGATAAGCTAAAAGCGGCTAACACATCAGGCAATACTGATGATATCAAGACAGAAATAGAAAACTTAAACTCTGTTTGGAGTGCTAAATCTGCTGCGATGTACGCAAATTCCACAGAAGGACAAGAGCCTCCTATGCAAGAAGCGCCAAATCCTGAATCTTCATCTGAAAAGAAAGATGAAAAAAAAATCGAGGATGCAGACTTTGAAGTTGTGGAAGATTAGATTTTAGATTTTTTTATTAGGCTATTAATAGTTAGTTTTTGAACAAATGAATAGTCTAATAAGAAAAATACTTAAAACATTTTTTAGTATAATAATTACTTTCTTTCTGTTTGTAATTATTGTCAGTATCTCTCTTTACATATATATAGGAAAAGGACTTGAGTTTAAAATTAACAAGTCAAATTCTGCTGTTGCTTCTCTATCGGAGCAGTATAATATCGACTTTGATACATCTTCAACTATTAATCTTATTGCTGATACCGATAGAGTTGATGTATATCTATTATTAAAAAATCTTACCATTGATAAAAATAATGATAGTTTTATAGATGCAAATAATGTCTCTATAAGAACTAGTTTTTCTTATACTAATATTATGTTATTAGGCAGTAATTTTTTCAATACAGAAAAAATACTTTACTCTTCAATTGGTAGTATAAACATTCATTTGAATGAACCTGTTTTAAATATAAAGAATTTTAATAGTTCTGATAATAATAGCCCATCACAAAGTGATCAATTTTTTCCACTCAGTATTAAAGTAGATAATGGAGTATTATTTGATGGAGATATAGAAATAGGAAATTTTTCTATGACATTAGATATGAATCAATTCGAGGATAAGTCTGATATTCAGAGTTATTCTATCGACTTAGAATCTCATAAAGATTTTCCAGCTTATTATATAGGTAAGTTTTTTGAAGAAGTAACTTCGCTACAAGATGAAAATGAATCAGTTTATTTTGATATAAATATTAAAGATAAAGAAGCTTCAAGCTCTAAAAATACTCAAGTATTAAATGGCATATTACGAGTAAGAGATACTAAGATGGACCTAGAAAGATTCCCAGTAGAATTAAAGCCAGAATCTATTAGAAATTTGAGCTTAGATCTTAATATTATTGATAATATAGGTCAGGTTAATCTCTTGGGTTCTGTTACCAACCCCAAAGTAAGATTAAAACTCCAAAAAGAACCGAACCTACAGATTGCAGGATCTATTGATTTTCAAGAAATATCGGAACCATATTTAAATTTAATAGTAAATGGAACAGATATATTTTTTGCTAAAGAAGAAAATGGCAATCTTAATGGGATAACAGATTTAAGGGTCTCAATCTCTGGAAAAAATGTATTAGATTTAGTCGGAGAGCTAAATATAAAAAAAAGTCATGGGTTTTTAGTGCCGTTAACAAATAGTACATTTGAAACTCAACATATTATAAAAAAGGAAGATGATGAATAAGGATGCACTAGATCGGCTGAATGCAAAAATTGCAAAGAAATCAATATTTATTAAGGATTTAAAAGAGGGAATTGGGAAAGTTATCGTTGGTCAGGATGAGCTTATAGATAAAATTCTAATATCTGTCATATCTAATGGACATATTTTATTAGAAGGAGTCCCTGGTTTAGCTAAAACCTTAACTATCAATACTGTAGCCAACTTAATTAATGCTGAATTTAAAAGAATTCAATTTACTCCAGATATGCTACCAGCTGACTTACTTGGAACTTTAATATATAACCAGAAGACTGGTAATTTCATGACAAAGAAAGGACCTATCTTTTCTAATATTATTCTTGCAGATGAGATTAATAGAGCTCCTTCTAAAGTTCAAAGCGCTTTGCTTGAAGCAATGCAAGAAAGACAAATTACGATCGGCGAAGAAACCTTTAAGCTTGATTTACCTTTTCTTGTTTTAGCTACACAGAATCCTATTGATCAAGAAGGAACATATCCGCTACCTGAAGCCCAAGTAGATCGTTTTATGTTAAAAGTCATTGTTGATTATCCATCGATGGAGGAAGAGAAAGAAATTTTATCTAGAGTAGCAAAAACTAACATAGATACAAAGCAAAAATCCGTAGTAAACTCTAAAACTATATTAGAAGCCCAAGCGCTTATTAATGATATTTACATTGCACCTAAAATTTTAGATTATATCTTAAATATTGTATTTGCTACAAGAAATCCTGAGCAATTTAAGTTAGGTCAACTAAAAGACTTAATTAGTTTCGGAGCCTCCCCTAGAGCTTCTATTAATTTAGTATTAGCAGCTAAGGCAAAAGCATTTATCGATGGAAGAGGATATGTTATTCCAGAAGATGTAAGATATATAGGAAAAGATGTCCTAAGACATAGAATGCTACTATCCTATGAAGCTGAAGCAGAAGAAATCACATCAGAAGAATTAATTGATCAATTATTTAAAGAAATTCCTGTCCCATAATTTTAACTCATGTCTAAAGAGATACTAAAAAAAGTTCGACAAATAGAAATCAGAACCAAAAATATTGTAAATGATTTTTTTGGAGGAGATTATCATTCTAATTTTAAGGGTCGTGGAATGACTTTTTCTGAAGTAAGAGAATATCAATATGGAGATGATATTAGATTTATTGATTGGAATGTTACGGCAAAAACGGGTAAGCCTCATATTAAAGTTTTTGAAGAAGAAAGAGAGCTTTCAGTCTTACTTCTTATTGATGTTAGCAGCTCTGGTGTCTTTGGATCTAAGAGTAGGCTAAAAATTGATTTAGGTATTGAAATTGCAGCAATGTTGGGCTTTTCTGCTATAAAAAATAATGATAAGGTTGGATTGATTCTATTTAGTGATGATATCATAAAGTATATACCTCCGAAGAAGGGAAAGTCTCATGTATTGCGCTTAATCACCGACTTAGTAAATCATAATTATGATAAGAAGCAAAATCAGACATCAATTAAAAAAGCACTTGAATTTGCAAGTAAAATCTCTAAAAGAAAAAATGTAATGTTTGTGATCTCAGATTTTATAGATGAAAATTTTTGGACAGAAATGAAGTATTTAAATTTTAATCATGATGTAATAGGGGTTCAAATATATGATATTTTTGAAAAAGAATTTCCAGATTTAGGCCTAATTCAAGTTCACAACTCGGAGTCAAATCAAAGAGTTTGGATTGATACATCTAATAAAAAAATAAGAGATAATTTTTCAAAAGATTTTTCTGAAAGATTAAATACTTTTGCACAAAAATGTAAGAATATTGGATTTGATTTAATACAAGTAGGAACAAATGAAGACTATGTTAAATCACTAACTCGTTTCTTTAAAAGAAGAGCTAAACGTACTTAATTTATGTTGAGAGTTATTATAATTCTATTTTTTTCTTTCTTTAGCTGTACGAACAATTTGAATGAAGCAACTTTAACCTATAATACAGATATTCAAAAAACTCAGATTGGATATCCTGTAAATCTTGATATTAAATTAAATAATCTTGATGAATATTATTCTATTGAAGAAATGACATGGTCTGACTCTCTATTGTGGGCAGCTGATTCTTCAAAAGTATTAATTAAAAATTCAAAAATAGATACTCTAGACCAGTCTCTATCCATTGGTTTTGAGATAACATTTTGGGATACAGGTAAAGCTATTATACCACCATATTTTCTTAGTATTAATTTTCCAGATTCGACAGGTTCAACCATATTTACTACAGATTCTATACATATAGAAATTGAATCAGTTATTGACAGTAATTTTGTTAATATTCAAAAAGATAAACCTATAAAAAAAATTAAATTACCTTACGATAAATATAGAATATTTCTAATATCTCTTATATTATTTTTGGTAGTTTTTATATTTTATCTTTGGAGAAAAAGAGGTCAAGATAATCCTTTAAAAAATATCCAGTTTTTTAATAAAAATCCAAAAAAAGATTCAGTTAAAAAATTAAACAGATTAAAATTTAAGGATATGTCTTCTGATATATTTTATAATAAGCTATCTATAATTCTAAAGGAATATCTTGAAAATGAATACTATATTATTTCATTTGAAATGACTTCTTCTGAGTTGAGAAAGTTTTTTGATGACAAAGATTTAATAGCTTTATTAGAAAAAATTGATTCTGTAAAATTTGCAAATAAAGAGTATAGTAATACTGAAAAAAAATATGATTTAGAATTGGCAAAAAAAATTGTAAGAAAACTGTTATAAAGAGATTAAATAAATTAAGTTCTTACTATGAGCACAACATCAGATATAAAAAATGGATCTATAGTAAGGTTTAAAAATGCAAGAATGAAGATTGTAGAATTTCAGCATGTAAAGCCAGGAAAAGGACCAGCATTTGTTAGAACTAAATTGAAAGATATTAAGTCTGGAAAAGTGATTGATCAAACTTTTAATGCGGGAGTTAAATTAGAATTTATCAAAGTGACTTCAAGTCAATTTCAATATCTATATAAAGATGCTAATAGTTATGTATTTATGCATAATCAAACCTTTAATCAGGTTGAAGTATCTGAATTATTAATGCAAGATACCCATCACTATATTAAAGAAGGAGACAATCTTGATCTTGTTTTTGATGGTGATGAAATCATTAATATGAATCTTCCTGCAAAAGTAATTCTTGCCGTTGCACAAACAGATCCTGGGCATAGAGGTAATACAGCTACTAACGCATCAAAGCCCGCTAAAATGGAAACAGGTCTTGAAATTCAAGTTCCGTTATTTATTAATGAAGGTGACTTATTAAGGATTGATACAAAGTCAGGTACTTACTCTGAAAGAGTAAAGCAGTAGTGTTATGTGGAAAGACAAGCTAAAAGAAGTTATATATATACTAGAGAATAGCGATATAAATGAAATAGAAATCAGATTTTGGTTTCGAAAAATAAAAGTCACTAAAAGTCCTCCAATTATTAGTTCTGATTTTAGTAATATAGTATCAGATACAACTACCTCTATCGCAGAAAATCCGAGCATAGTTGTTGAAAAAAAAGAAGATATTAATCCAGCGGTAGATGCAAACACCTTTACTGTACGCTCGCCTATGCCTGGAACATTTTATTCATCTCCAGATCCAGATTCTGAATCATTTGTTCAAATAAACGGCTCGATTAATGAGGGAGATACTATTTGTATTGTAGAAGCAATGAAAATTATGAATGAAATTCAATGCGAAAGAAATGGAATCGTCAAAGAAATACTTGTTGAAGATGGTAATCCAGTTGAATTTGATCAACCATTATTTATCTTAAGTTACTCCGAATAAAATATGTTCAAAAAAATACTTATTGCAAATAGGGGCGAGATTGCCATAAGGGTAATTCGTGCATGTAAAGAAATGGGTATTAAAACTGTGGCAGTTTATTCCAAAGCAGATCAATTTTCCTTACATATAAAATTTGCAGACGAAGCAATATGTATTGGTGCAGGTCCTCCTTTAGATAGCTATCTAAATATCCCTAGAATTATTGCTGCTGCTGAAATTTCTAATGCTGATGCTATTCATCCTGGATATGGATTTTTAGCAGAAAATGCTCAGTTTAGTGCAATCTGCGAAGAAAATGGATTTTGTTTTATTGGACCAGATTCTAAAACTATTGATTTGATGGGAGACAAAGTGAATGCTCGAAAAGTCGCAGAAGAGTCAGAGGTGCCTATCGTTCCTGGGAGTAATGTCCTCAAATCTGTAGATGACTTACTTGAGATTGCTAATAATATTGGATATCCAGTCATGTTAAAAGCTGCTGGTGGTGGTGGTGGAAAAGGGATGCGAGTATTAAATAATGCCTCAGAATCAGAAAAAGGATTTAGTATTATACAATCGGAAGCAACTAAAGCTTTTAATAATCCTGAAATTTATGTAGAAAAATTTATTAAAAATGGACGTCATATTGAAGTTCAAATTTTAGGAGATAAGTTTGGTAACCATGTTCATTTGGGTGAACGTGAGTGTTCAGTACAAAGAAATAATCAGAAATTGATTGAAGAGTGCCCATCTGCTTTTGTCGATGAAGATTTAAGAGAAGTCTTGACATCAAAGGCTCTAAGTTTAGCTAAAAAAGTAAACTATGTTGGAGCTGGAACAGTTGAATTTTTAGTAGACGAAGACAAAAATTTTTATTTTATTGAAATGAATACGAGAATTCAGGTAGAGCATACTGTAACAGAAATGGTATATATGATAGACTTAGTAAAAGAGCAAATTAAGATGCATTTTGGAAAAGAAATGTCTTTCAATCAAGATATGATTAAGAGCAAGGGACATTCTATCGAATGTAGGTTAAACGCAGAAGATCCGTTTAATAATTTCATTCCTTCACCTAAAAAGATTGATTCTCTTAATTTTGCAGGCGGAATTGGCGTAAGGATTGATTCTTATATTTATGCAGGATACCAAATACCTCCATTTTATGATTCTCTGCTTGGAAAATTAATCGTGCATTCCAATACAAGGGAAAAAGCTATTATTAAGATGCAAAGAGCTTTAGAAGAAACTTTTATTGAAGGACCAAATACAACATTGCCATTGTTAGAAATGATTTTATCAAATAATGACTTTATTAGTGGAAATTTTGACATAAATTTTTTAAGTAATTTTCTAAAAAAAATGAAAGGGGAGAAAATTGAATCATCCAAAGAATTTGATGTATACATCTGAGCATGAGTGGGTTGAAATAGATGGCAAGATTGCTACTATAGGGATTACAGATTTTGCACAGAGTGAATTAGGCGATATTATTTTCTTAGAGTTTCCAAATGTAAATGAAAGTTTTAACAATGGAGATATCTTTGGTACTATTGAAGCAGTAAAAACTGTCTCAGATATGTATATGCCACTAACAGGAAAAGTTATAGAAATAAATGAAGATTTAAATGATACTCCAGAGGAAGTCAATGAAGATCCATATAAAAATGGCTGGATGGTTAAAATTGAATTAGAAGATAATGCAGATCAATCTAAATTAATTGATGCAGAATCCTATATTGAATTGATTGGATAAAAATGCTAATTAACTTAGATGATTTCTCTAGAATGTTAAAAATCGAAAGAAATTATTCTGATAATACTATCAGTGCATATCTATCTGATTTAAAATCTTTTAATGTATTCTTAGAAAAAAATAAAATTAGCTTTAAAGATGTCATTGTTGACCATAAACATACAAAGAATTTTTTTAGGCATCTCTCAAAGAAAAAATTATCCCCTAGATCAGTAAAAAGGAAATTCTCTTCCCTCTCTTCATATTTTATATTTTTACTAGATAAAAAAATTATTAAAAACAATCCATTAAATGGCATATTTACTCCTAAAGTACCAAAAGCTTTACCAGAAATACTAACTATAGATGAAATAAATAAAGTATTTTTTGAGTCAGAAAACACGGATAATGAACTATTAGGGCTTAGAGACAGATGTATTCTTGAAATGTTATATTCTTCTGGATTAAGAGTAAGCGAATTATGTAATCTTAAAATTAATAATATACAATTTGATTTAGATCTTATTCGTTTTTTTGGTAAAGGCAATAAAGAGAGAATGATTCCACTTACTTATTATGCAAGACGATGGCTAGAAAGATACTTAACTCAGTCACGAAGAATATTATCTGAACGCTCAGTAAAAGGAAAAAGCTTTGTTTTTTTAAGTAATAATGGACTACCATTAACTCGAGCTGCAATTTGGCAATCTGTAAAAAAGTATATTGATAAAGCTGGTATTCCCAAAGATATATCTCCACATACTTTTAGACATTCATTTGCAACACATTTAATTGATGGTGGAGCAAACTTAGTAGAAGTACAAGCGCTTCTTGGTCATGCAGATATATCGACTACAGAAATTTATACCCACTTATCGCGAGAATTTATTGAAAGTGAATATATGAAAGCTTTTCAAAAGGATAAGAATTAACTATTTTTTGATATGGGAATAGCAAGCGCACCACTAGAAATGCAATTGATAGTAATGCCATGTATCTTGTTTGCACTTACGTTTCATGAGTACGCTCATGCTCGAGTAGCATACTATTTAGGTGATTATACAGCATATTATCAAGATAGAATGAATCTGAATCCACTTAGTCATTTAGATCCTATTGGAACAATGGCATTATATTTTTTAGGATTTGGTTGGGCTAAACCTGTACCTGTAAATATGCGCAATCTTTCTAATCCTAGAAAAGATATGATGTTGATTGCAATTGCAGGTCCTGCTTCTAATATCTTTTTGGCAACTATAGGTTCTATCTTATTAAGATTTTCAATGATTGCTCCTTTTAATATTCCAGAATTATTTAGCAGTGCGATGATATTCTTTGTATTTATAAATATTGTTTTAGCCTTATTTAATCTTATTCCAATTGCTCCACTAGACGGATCAAGGATATTGCCTTTATTCATTAGAGATCCTCGAACATTGTACCAGATTGAATACTATGGTCCACGCGTGCTTATGGGGTTAGTATTGCTTTCATTAGTTGGAGGATTAAGTATTTTTAGTGTTATTATATTTGAGCCAGCAAAGTTGATCTTCAATTTACTAACTGGCATAAATCTGGTTTGATAAATTTTTTTACAATAGTTGGACCTACCGGTATAGGCAAAACAAGCTTATCAATAAAATTAGCTAAAAAATTAAATAGTGAAATCATTGGTTTAGATTCAAGACAAATTTATAAAATGATCCCTATTGGTACTGCTCAACCATCTCAACGAGAGCTAAGTAGCGTTGCACATCATTTGATTGGAATAAAAGAGCTAAGTGATACAGTATCTGCAGGTGAGTATGTTGAACTAGTAGATAAAAAGATTGCAGAAATTTTAGATCAAAAGAAAATTCCTATTCTATGTGGAGGTACCGGACTATACTTAAAGTCATTAGTAGAGGGTATTTTTACTGGAAGTCAGACAGATCGTAGTATCAGATCTTTTCTTGAAAAAGAGTATAATAGTGGAAAATCAGACACCCTTTATAAAGAGTTATCCTCTATTGATCCTGAATACTCTAAAAAAGTTCATCCTAATAATAAAAGAAGGCTCATAAGGGCTCTTGAGATTTATAAGATTACAGGAAAGAATATGACTGATAATTTTAAATCTGATAATAAGAAAAGTAATTTTTATAAAAACTTTCATACTGTTTATCTCCGAATGTCAAGACAGACGCTAGAAAAGAGAATTTATCAAAGAACTTTATCTATGATGGAAAGCGGTATGATAGAAGAAGTTAAATTTATTAAAGATAAGAATTATGATATCAAGCATATAGACTACATAGGATTTAGTGAGATATCATCATATTTAGATAAAGAAATATCTAGAGAAGATACCATAGAAAGAATTCATATTCGTACAAGACAATATGCAAAAAGACAGATGAAATGGTTTGACAATCAAAGCTTTGATAATGTGTTTGAAATGGACACCACTAACGTTAACGATATAGTTGATAAATTAGTTGAAATGAACTAAGTTTCCCAGAATTGGAGAAAAATTTATGCTAAAAAGCAAACATCTTATCGGTCTAGAAAATTTTCCAACTTCTGATTTGAATAAAATAATTGACACTTCATTTAAATTCAAAGAAATCCTAGAAAGCCCAGAACGAAAAGCAATCTTATTAAAGGGTAAAACTATTGTTAATATGTTTTTCGAAAATTCTACAAGAACAAAAATTAGTTTTACGCTAGCTGAAAAAAGGCTGGGGGCAGATAGTATTAATTTTTCTTCCTCAACAAGTAGTGTGAAAAAGGGAGAGACTCTAAAAGATACAATCCAAAATATTGATGCAATGAAAATAGATGGAGCTGTTATTAGGCATGGACATCCTGGATCAGCGTTAAAATTAACTGAGTATATAGATGGGGCTGTTATTAACGCAGGAGATGGATCTCACGAACATCCTACGCAAGCTATCCTAGACATGGTAACTCTAAAAGAGAAATTTGGTAAGATAAAAAATTTAAAAGTAGGTATCATAGGTGATATTCTAAATAGTAGAGTAGCAAGGAGTGATATCTTTGCTCTTAAAAAGTTAGGAGCAGAGATTGTAGTTTGCGGTCCTAGTACTTTATTGCCAAGTAATGCGAAGCAATTGGGAGTAAATATTACTCACAATATTAATGAAGTTTTAAATTGGTGTGATGTAGTGATTGGATTACGTATTCAGCTTGAAAGAATGCATTTAGGTAGAATCCCATCTAAAAGAGAATATCATAGTGAGTTTGGTTTGACTTACGAAAGAATAAGCAAACTAAAGAAGGATATAGTCATTATGCATCCAGGCCCGATGAATAGGGGCGTAGAAATTGATAGTAAAATTGCAGATTCAGAGAATGCAGTAATTCTTGATCAAGTATTAAATGGAGTAGCATCAAGAATGTCTATTCTCTATCTTTTACTTGCAGATAAATCAGAAAAATTATGATAAATAATCAAAACACAAAAAAATTATTGTTAAAAGGTGGTAGAATTATTGATCCATTCTCAAAAAAAACATTTATTGGAGACCTATTAGTTGAAAATGGTTCAATTTCTAAAATTGCAGATTCTATACCATCTAAAGGAAAAGACTATAATATAATTGATTGCAAGGGCTTGATTGTTACGCATGGTTTTTGTGATATTCATGTCCATTTTAGAGAGCCAGGAAGAGAAGATAAAGAAAATTTAGAGTCAGGATCTATAGCTGCAATTGCAGGAGGATTTACTCAAGTTTGTACAATGCCCAATACAGATCCGGTTATTGATTCTCCAGAACATATATATTATATAGCAAGTAAGAGTAAAAATTTACCTGTAGAAATCTTTCCAATCGGCGCAGTATCAAAAAATTTAGAAGGCAAACATCTTACTGAAATGATGTTAATGAAAAAGAATGGTGCAATTGCTTTTACTGATGATGGAATGCCAATACAGAATCCTCAGTTTATGAGCTTGGCATTAAGATATGCTCAAATGATTGATGTACCTATCCTAAATCATTCTGAAGATATCTATCTAAGAAATGATGGTGTTATGAATGCAAGTAAAACATCAAGCAATTTAGGATTAAAGGGAAATAATAGTTTAGCTGAAGCTATGATGGTATATAGAGATTTATTATTAGCAGCATCTTTAAATGCCAGACTACATATTCTTCATGTCTCTACAAAAGAATCCGTTGATTTAATTAAACAATTTAAATCTAAAGATAGTCTTGTTACTTCTGAGGTTTCTCCTCATCACTTATATTTTTCAGATGAAGACATTAAAGATTTTAATACAAATTTGAAGGTCGGTCCACCGATTAGAGGAAAAGCAGATCGAAAGAAGCTTATTGAAGGTATAAAAAGTGGCATTATTGATTGTATTGCTACAGATCATGCGCCGCATACGCTTGAAGACAAAGAAACTACCTTTAATGATGCAGCCTTTGGTATGATTGGACTAGAGAGCTGTTTTGGCGCTGTAAATAAGGTGCTTGTGAAAGATAATGGTATGAGTTTAAAATCTCTAATTGAAAAATTGACAGTAAACCCAAGAAAAGTGATGAATATTGATAGAAACTTATTTGAAATTGGCAAGAAAGCTCAGATTACAATTCTTGATCCAAATCAAAAATGGACTTTTTCAAATGAAGATATTTACTCAAAGTCCTCTAACTCTCCGTTCATTGGGGAAGAGATGGTAGGAAAAGTTAAATATGTGCTATCAAAAAGCAAGTTTTATACTTTATAATCTTACCTATCATTAATCATTGACTAATGGAATCACATCAATTAAGTTTTGAGGCATTTTTGAGACTTTAATGAAAAAGATAACAAATACAATATCAGCTAAAGATATAAAGCAACAATGGTGGTTGCTAGATGCCGACAATCAGGTATTGGGGCGTTTTGCATCTCAAGTTGCTCAAATTTTAAGAGGAAAGCATAGACCTAATTATGCTCCTAACTTATATATGGGAGATGCAGTTATTATAGTAAATGCAGATAAGATAAGGCTGACTGGTAACAAAGCTGATTCAAAAAAATATTTTAGTCATTCTGGTTATCCAGGAGGGGTTAAGTTTACTAGCTATAAAGATTTAATGAAAAATGATTCAGACAAAGTACTTTTAAAGGCTATAAAAGGTATGTTACCAAAAAATAGACTAGGTAATGAGATTTTAACACATCTTAGAATTTATAAAGACTCTAATCATGGACAAGAAGCACAACAACCAACTGAATGGAGTTCTATTTAATGAAAAAAGAATTATTTAATGGAGTTGGAAGACGAAAAGAATCAACTGCGAGAGTTTATCTATCTGACGGTTCTGGAACTTCTACTGTTAATAAAAAATTAAATATTGATTCACATCTAAAAAGAGAATCTTTAGTTATGCACGCTATGAAACCTTTGGAAGTATTAAATCTTAGAGATAAATACGATCTGAATATCAATGTTTCTGGCGGAGGATTAACTGGTCAAGCTGGAGCAATTCAACTTGGTATAGCAAGAGCTCTGTTAAAAGTGGACGCAGAATTTAGACCTCAATTAAAGTCACATGGTTTATTAACGAGAGATGCTAGAGAAGTAGAAAGAAAAAAATATGGTCAACCTGGAGCAAGAAAGAAATTCCAATTCTCTAAGAGATAAAAATTATGCATAAAATTACAAAAGAAGATTTATTAAACTCTGGCGCTCATTTCGGGCACGTTTCAAGTAAAACAGATCCAAACTTTAAAGACTATGTTATTTCTCAAAAAAATGGCATTGATATTATTAATTTAGATCATACTCTGGAAGGTCTTGAAAAAGCCGTAAAATTTATTACAAGCACTGTAGAAAACAATGGAGAGATACTCTTTGTTGGCACTAAAAAGCATGCTAAGGACGTTATACAGCAAGAAGCTGATAGATGTGGTATGTTTTATGTAGTAGAGAGATGGTTGGGCGGAACTCTTACTAATTTTTCTACAATTAAAAAGAGTATTAAAAGATTGCATTCCTTAGAAAAAGAAGGGTCTACAATTTTTGAAGATTTAACAAAAAAAGAAATCTTACAGTTAAATCGTGAAAAAATTAAGCTTTCAGATCAGCATAGAGGTATTAAAGATATGAAAAGATTGCCAAGTATGATTGTAATCGTAGACGGCAAAACTGAATCTATTGCTATACAAGAAGCAAAAAAACTTGAAATTCCAATAGTATGTATTGTTGATTCTAATACAAATCCAACACTATGTAACTATCCAATTCCTGCTAATGACGACTCTATCAGAACTATACAGCTTTTAGTAACAGAAATTGCTGATGCTATTATAAGTGTTGCGCAAAAAAATGCTAAAGCCAAAGAAGCAGCAGAACAAGTCGCAGATAAAAAGGAAGCATAATTCTATGAATATTGATGCAAAGCTAGTCAAGAGCCTAAGAGAAAGAACTGGAGCTGGAATGATGGATTGTAAAAAAGCTCTAGTAGATTCCAAGGGTGATTTAGATTTAGCGATAGATTTTCTAAGAAAATCTGGAATTGCAAAAGCAGAAAAAAAATCTTCAAGAGCTGCAAATGAAGGCCTAGTTGTATCTTATATTCATCATGGTAGTAAGTTAGGTGCTTTAGTAGAACTCGGATGTGAGACAGATTTTGTTGCTAAAACTGACGGATTTTTAGACTTAGCAAATAATATTGCAATGCAAGTTGCAGCTTCAAATCCAATGGCTATAGATGAAAGTAGCTTATCTGAAGATCTTATTAATAAGGAAAAAGAAATTTATACAGATCAGGCAAAGTCTAGCGGAAAGCCAGATAATGTTGTAGAAAAAATTGTTGAAGGTAAGTTGAAAAAATTTAAACAAGACTGTTGTCTTGTTCACCAATCATTTGTAAAAAATCCAGACGTTACAATTGGACAATTAATCCAAGAAGGAGTTTCTAAACTTGGAGAAAATATCACCATCAATCGCTTTACTCGCTTTTCATTAGGCGAACAATCTAATAATTAATGTCACAAAAAAATAAAAGAAGAATTCTCCTGAAGCTTAGCGGAGAAATTCTTTCCGGCAATCATGTCTATGGTATTGATCCCGAAATTGCACAACAGCTTGCAAAAGAAGTAGCAGCTTTAAAAAAATTAGATATTGATATAGGAATTGTATTAGGTGCAGGCAATATTTTTAGAGGAAGAGATGCGTCTGAAAAAGGTATGGATAGAGTTACAGCTGACTATATTGGGATGGTAGGTACAGTTATTAATTCAGTTACTCTTCAAGACTCTCTTGAACAATTAGGACTAGAAACTAGAACTTTATCAGGCATAGATATACCTAAAATTGCAGAACCTTATATAAGAAGAAGAGCTCTTAGACATCTAGAAAAAGGTAGAATAGTCATTATTGCAGGAGGAACTGGAAATCCATTCTTTAGCACAGATAGTGCAGCTGCTTTACGTGCAGTAGAGCTTGATTGTTCTCTTCTAGTTAAGGCAACAAAAGTAGATGGAGTATACGATTCAGATCCTATGAAGAATCCTGATGCTAAAAAATATAAAGATATTTCTTTCGCAAAAGTGTTAGAAAAAGAATTAGCAATTATGGACCTAACAGCTATAACTTTGTGTAAAGAGAATAATATGCCCATTCTCGTTTTAGATATTACAAAAAAAGGAAATTTATATAATGCACTTTCTAATGACGATATAGGAACAAGAATTAGTTAATTATGTTAGATCAAAATATTCAACTTGCAAAAACTAAGATGGAGCAAACAATTGTGTTTGTTGGATCAGAGCTAGGCAAAATAAGAACAGGAAGAGCAAATCCTGATATGTTTAATAAAATTTCAGTGAAGTACTACGACAATGATACGCCATTAAATCAAATTGCTAACATATCTGTCATGGATGCAGTCACTATCAGTATACAGCCATTTGATAAAACATCTATAGACGATATTGAAAGAGGAATTTTAGCATCAGATTTAGGCTTTAATCCTTCAAATAATGGGAATAGTATTATAATTACTTTTCCTCCTTTATCAGCAGAAAGAAGACAAGATTTAGTTAAGGTTGCTTCAAAGGTTATTGAAGATGGAAGAATTTCAGTAAGAAATATTCGTAGAGAAATTATTCAATCTGTTAAGAAAATAGAAGAAGATGAAAAAATCCCTGAAGATGATATGAAGAGATTTATGGATCAAATGCAAGACGTTACTGATTCTTTTATTAAAAGACTGAATGCAAATCAGCAAGCGAAAGAAGTAGAAATTTTAGATAATTAATCTATCGATTCCAAAGAGCTTCTTCGAAGTCTTTCTCTGTTAATTGATATCCCCAATGTTGTAATGCTTGTCTTATTACAGGACTAATTGACTCATCATTATACTTAGCACTTTTTTTAAGAATCAGACTGATTAATCTTAATTTCCATCTACCATTTTTCCCAGTAAAATTACTCCATCTCTGTATTTGTCTTATATCATCAGAGCTTCTTCTCCCATTGTAGAAATAGCAATACCATTGTACCCAACCATAAGGATCAATTGGATTAATCCAATTTTTTGATTCCCAATATTCTAAATTAGTTCCGCTGTGAACTTTATATCTATTTAAGGTTAAGTTTTCTTTTTCTGATATAAGGCATTGATCATCTATAGTTTTCCACCATTCTCGAGGTAAATCTAGGTGTAGATTACTATAAGATTTCTTATTCGTTTCTGAATAGATTGGTCTCCAATATGTTCCACCGAAGCTTCCTAATTGAAAGATATGATATGGAGTTAAATTTGGTTTAAAATCAATAAAATCTTCGAATATAATATTCTTAGGTTCTATTCGCATTTAGACCAACCACAATCTTTGCATATGTAACATCCACCTTCATTGACTACTTCATTTCCGTCACAGTCAATACAGTGCATTCCTTTAGCTTTTTTTGATTGGGTAGGTTCTTCTGCTATTTCAAATTGAACTTTATTTTTCATACTTGGTTCTTGCTCACCATCGAGGAAAGTTTCTAAAGCTCTTCCAATGGCATCTGGAGTTGATAAAATTAGTTGACCATCTTCCCATGTTGGATTAGGTCCACTAATTCCTTTTAATTGGTTGATTACGCTAGTTGGATCTACACCAGATCTTAATGCTAAGGATATCAATCGACTAATTGCCTCTGTTTGAGCTGCAACAGTTCCACCTGCTTTACCAATAGCTGTAAATACTTCACATAATCCATTTTCATCTTCGTTTACAGTGATGTATAATGTTCCATCTCCAGTTCGCATTCTTCTTGTTTTTCCTGTAGTAATCTGAGGTCTATTTCTAGCTGTTTTTTTAGCAGTAACATTTGTTGCTTCTACCGCATTTCCTTCTTCAGATTTTTCATCAGTAATAAGAATACCTTCTCTAGATCCTTCTCTATAAACTGTGATACCTTTTAAATTTCCTTGATAGGCTTTCATATAAATATCTGCTACAGTTTCTACAGTAGTATCTTCCGCTAAATTAACAGTAGATGAAATTGAACTATCAATATATTTCTGGACTTCACCTTGCATTTTTACTCTGAAGTATGGATCTACATCATGTGCAGTTACAACATAGTCAGGTAAATTTTCATCACCACCGAACATTTCTTGTACTACTGGGTGATAAACGGTAAATGTGTCAAATTCTTTTCCAAGACTATCGTTTCTTTTTACTTTTCTCTTGTAAGAAGTAGCAAAAATTGGCTCTACTCCAGAAGTTACTCTAGCGACAATAGCACCACTTCCTGTCGGAGCTACTGTAGTTAGCGTAGAGTTTCTAATACCATGGTTTTTAATTTTTTCTTGTAATTCTTGTGGAAGATCTTGCACAAAAAGACTTTCAGAATATCCATCCCAGTCAAAGTTTGGAAACCCACCTTTTTCTTGTGCTAGTGCAGCACTAGTTTCATACGCGACATCTCTATGAATTTTCATTATTTCGCCAATAATCTCTAGCGCTTCATCTGAATCATACTTAATGCCCATTTTTACCAACATATCACCTAAACCAAGAATTCCTAATCCAACTCTTCTGTCATTGATAGCGTTCTGTTTTTGATCTTCAAGTGCATGACGATCAAGATTATAATCTATTACATTATCTAAGAATCTTGCTCCAACAGCAGTTATTTCGCGAAATCCGTCAAAATCAAAATTACCGCTATCATCAACAAAACGTTCAAGATTTAAAGCTCCTAGATTACAACATCCACCATCAGGAAGAGGTTGTTCAGCGCACGGATTAGTTGAAACTAATGGACTACAATATTCTGCATTATGATATTTTGTCATTGTATCCCAGAAGAGAAGTCCTGGTTCTGCACTAGAATGAGCATGTGTTATAATCTTCATCCATAATTCTTTAGCATTTATTGTATTATAAACTTTTCCACCCCACTGTAGATCAAAATCAGAATCACTTTGAACTGCCTCCATAAAATCATCTGTTAAGAAAACAGATATATTGGAATACTTCACCATATCAACATCGCCGGTTTTAATTTCAATAAATTTTTCAATATCAGGATGATCAACTCGTAGCGTTTGCATATTTGCGCCACGTCTACCATGTTGTGCTATAGTGTTTGTATTTTCACTAAACAAGTTCATGAATCCAACTGGGCCACAAGAATCACCGCCTGTACCGTTAATAGCATCTCCCGATGGTCTTAAAATAGATAAATCATGTCCACATCCACCACCATACTTATATGTCATGGCTTCCTGAACAACGCAATCATATATAGATTTAATAGAATCTGTCTTAATAGCTACAACATAACAGTTATTTAATGTTGTTGTAATATCCTCTCTACCTGCACCATGCATTATTCTTCCGCCTGGTACAAACTTGAAATTCTTTAATGCTTCAAAAAAGGTGGCTTCCCATTTTTCTTGAAGTGCTTTTGTTTTTTCTACTCCAGCTAATGCTTTTGCTTGACGTTTCCATAAATCCCATGGATTTTTTTCCCACGGCGCTAAATATTTCATCTGTAGGACGCTTTTTCCTAGATCGTCATTTTTATAGTATTCATCAATTTCAAATTCTTTAGGACAAGCCTCTTCATTTGTTTGATTTGATTCATCCATCGATTCTTTGATGTTAAATCCTAATATTTGATTTTTCAATTCCGAATCAATTTTCGGATTTGTTTCATTTTCTGTGGGAAAATCAATACCCATATTTTCAATTGCTTCTGCCATAGTTCTGAATATACTCTTACCCTTATCTAAATTAATATTAATTCAATACACAGTTATACGTAATAATTGTATATTCTCTCTCTAAAAGGAGACTGTTTGCAAATACTTTAAGCTTTCGAAAAGCTAGTTCGGTTGGCTCTGTAAATTATCTAATTTTTTTAATTTTAGTCAAGCTTAAAAAACTTTTTTTTATTAATTTTTTATAATAAATGAATAATCAATCTAATAACGTAATTCCTGAATGGCTTCTACGTCAGTTGCCTTATAATCATTATACTATTGATGTAGGTAAAAAAAATATGCATGTCATGGAAAAAGGGAATGGAAAGCCTATTGTCCTTGTGCATGGAAATCCGATGTGGGGATATTTATATAAAAAAGTATTGGATCAGATTGATGACTCATCTGCTCGATTGATTGTTCCAGATTTAATTGGATTTGGGTTTTCTGATAAAGTTAAGATTGATGAACATTCTTTAGAAGCTCATACAGAATGGATGGCCAACTTTTTTAAAACAATTAAAGAAGATTCTATAGGCTTGGTGATTCATGACTGGGGAGGTATGATCGGTGTTGCAGGCGCAATGCGAGCAGGTAAAAAGATTGATGGATTGGTAGTGATGAATACGTCAGTAACAGCCCCAAGAGATGGATTTAATCCAACCTGGTTTCATAATCTATCTCAGATGCCTATTATCAGCGATTTATTGTTTAGAATTTTTAATTTTCCACAGTCTTATTTAAGTCTCTTTGAAGGTATTCCTAATTCTTACTCCAAAGAAGATTTAAAGAGCTATAAATATCCATTCAGAAAGTTTAAAGATAATGTGGGGCCATTAGCTTTAGCTCGCATGGTTCCTAATAACATGTCACATCCCAGCGTTGCTATAGAAAAGGAAGTAGAAAATTTTTTACAATCATACAAAGGGCCAGCTGAGATTGTTTGGGGTATGAATGATTCGGTGATGTGGAAGTTGAGAAGAAGAACAGAAAGACTGATTCCGCAGGCAAAAACAGTGAAAACAGATGCAGGCCATTTTGTACAGCAAGAATCACCTGAAAAAGTTATAGAATCTATGAAAAATGTTTTTAAATTGACTTACAAGTAACTAAGCAATTATTATACAACTTATATGGCAGGACAAATTTTAAAGACCAACTTTAGTCTCGACGATAAATATACTCTATTTGAAGGCAGAGTGATATTATCAGGTATACAAGCCCTGGTAAGATTGCTACTTGATCAACATAGAGCAGACATTATTAAAGGTATTAATACAGGTACATTAGTATCTGGATATCGTGGCTCTCCAGTTGGAACCCTAGATATCAATCTTGTAAAAAATAAAAAAATTCTAGATGAGCATAATGTCAAATTTATTCCTGGTGTCAATGAAGATTTAGGAGCCACTTTAATCTATGGAAGTCAGATGGCTGGAATGGTATCCAATGTAAAATATGATGGTGTATTAGGCATGTGGTATGGAAAAGCTCCGGGCGTTGATAGATCTGGAGATATTTTTAGACATGCTAACTTTTTAGGGGTAGGTAAAAATGGTGGAGTGCTTGCAGTAGCAGGAGATGATCCATCATGTAAATCGTCTACATTGCCTTCACAATCTGAGCCAGCACTGTTTGATGCAATGATGCCAATATTTTATCCTGGTAATGTACAAGAAATTCTTGATTTAGGTCGGTATGCCTATGAAATGTCAAGATATTCTGGGCTATGGTCCGGATTTAAAATTGTTACAGATATTGCTGATGGATTTGGTAGTGCTTTTGTAGACCCTCAGCGTGTAAATATTACAATTCCAGACTTTACTTACAATGGTCAACCATGGAAACATACACAAAATGCTAAATTGGTAGGACATCATAGTTTGCCTACAGAAAAAGAAATTCATTTAGGTCGTATTACAGCAGCAAAACATTTTCTAGCTAGTAATCCTATTAATAAAATAACAGTGCAAGGCGATCAAGATAAATTTGGAATTATCACAGCCGGAAAGACTTATTATGATGTTATTGAAGCATTTGAATCTCTAGGATGGACTACAGAATATTTAAATAAAGTAGGTATCCGCATTTTAAAACTTGGAGCAACGTTCCCAGTTGACTCTCAAATAATTGATAAATTTTCTAAAGGATTAGATGAGATTTTTGTTATAGAAGAAAAAAGATCATTTATTGAAATGCTAGTCAAAGAAGAGTTATATAATAAACCTGTTAAGCCTATTATTGTCGGAAAGTATGATGAAGATAATAATCATCTTATTCCCGGATATGGTGAGCTAACAGCAGACTCTTTAACTAAAATACTTTTTAAAAGATATTCAGAAAAAATGAATATTGATTCTCCAAATACTAAGATTAATATTTTAAGCGAAGTTGATAATAGAGTATATACACAATCATTATCAGGTCGTTCTATGTATTTTTGTTCAGGATGCCCTCATAATACTTCTACTGTAAAATTACCAGAAGGAGATTCTGCTTTTGGTGGTATTGGATGTCACTTAATGGCAATGTTTGTTGATGATGGTAAGGCGTTTGGAACAACTCAGATGGGCGGAGAAGGAGCTCAATGGGCAGGAATGGAACCATTTGTTGAAAAAGAACATATGTTTCAAAATGTTGGAGATGGAACATTCTTTCATTCAGGTTCGCTAGCCTTAAGACAGGCAGTAGCAGCTAATTCTCATCTTACTTATAAAATTTTATATAATCGTGCAGTAGCAATGACGGGAGCACAAGATCCTGATGGTGGATTAGATTTACCAGAACTCACAAAATATTTAAAGTCTGAAGGAGTTGAGAAGGTGATCATAACAACAGACGATACGTCTGCTTATGATTCCATTGAAAAATCTCGATGGGAAAAAGATATTAAGATTATGCATAGAGACGATATTATTGATGCACAAAAACAATTAAAAGCAACAAAAGGCGTTACAGTACTCATTCATGACCAATCATGCGCAGCTAATTTACGTAGACAGCGCAAAAGAGGTCTTGTTCATGAGCCAAAAGAAAGAATATTTATTAATGAAGCAGTTTGTGAGGGATGTGGAGACTGTGGTGTTAAATCAAATTGTTTAAGTGTCCAACCTATTAAAACAGAGTATGGTAGAAAGACACAAATTGATCAACCTTCATGTAATAAAGATTATTCATGCGTAGAAGGAAATTGTCCTTCATTTATTAAAGTGATTCCATCAGAAATTGGAGATAAAAGAGCATTACCTGAAACCAATATCAAAGCCAGTAAAATTCCTGAACCAAAAAAATCAAATGCAAAAATTGGCAATATATTTATGTTAGGAATTGGAGGAACAGGCGTTGTAACTGTGAATCAGATTATTTCTACCGCAGCATTCTTAGAAAATAAGAAAGTGGTAGCATTGGATCAAACAGGATTAAGTCAAAAAGGTGGATCTGTAGTATCACACTTAAAAGTCTTAGATCGAGATAATCCAGATTGTTCTAGTCGTGTTGCTAACGGTGAATCAGATGCATATCTAGTATTTGATCTATTAACAGGTGCGAATCCTAAGAATATGGAAAAATTAAACTCAAAACGTTCTACATCTGTTATTTCTACATCTGAAATACCAACTGGAGACATGGTTAGGTCTACAAAATCAGAATATCCAGAAGCGGAACATATGATTGGGCTGATTAAAGAATTTTCAAAAAAACACGTACTATTGAATGCTACAGAATTATCTGAACATTTTTTTGGTAGCAACATGCAAGCCAACTTTATTGTTATCGGTGCTGCTTATCAATCAGGATGTATTCCAATTGATTCAACTTCTCTAGAAGAAGCAATTAATATTAATGGAGTTGCTATTAAAAATAATACAGAGGCATTTAATATTGGAAGAACAATTGTTTCAGATCCATCATGGATAGAATCAATTGATTTATATAGAACGGGAGATTTAAATCCGCAACCTGTTGTTACTAAAGAAGCAAAAAAAATAATTGATTCAATAAGGCCTGATAAAGATTTACGTAATGTTCTGGAATATCGTGTTTCAGAGTTGATTGATTATCAAAATATAAAATATGCACAAGAGTATGCTTCTTTCATTAAAAAAGTATACAAAGCTGAAAAGAAAGAGCGTTCAGCATCTATTCTATCTCAAAATGTTGCAAGATACCTATTTAAATTGATGGCAATTAAGGATGAATATGAAGTAGCAAGACTTTCATTAAAAGCTGAGTTAGATATGGCATTGAGTCAAGAGTTTGGATCTTCAGCAAAAATACATTACATGTTACATCCGCCATTCTTAAAAATATTTGCGAATGTTCCATTATTGAATAGAATGCCAGGAGTAAAATCAAAAGTAGCATTGGGGTCATGGTTTAGACCATTTTATATGTTACTTAAAAATTTAAAGTTTATTCGTGGTACTAAATTTGACTTTATGGCATTATTTACCTCGGATGTTCGTGAGGCTGACAAAGCAGTTTTAAATCATTATAAATCAAATATTCTTGAAAATCTTCCTGATATCGGCAATGGGAAATATGAAAAATTAATTAATTTTTCTGTCTTACCTGACGACGTAAGAGGCTATGAAGAAGTCAGATTAGAAAGCATGAAAACATACTATCATAAAGCTGAGAATATTTTCAAAGCTTAGGTTTTTATTTTTATTTCAACTTTATAGAATACCCATTATATTTGTCCACAATAAAAATTTATATATAAAAATACTAGGGACGCTCGGTTATGACAAAAAAAATATTATTAATTTTATCATTTTTTGCTCTTTTAAATGCACAAGATACTCATGATCATGAAAATTGGATCAGATGTGCTTCAGATGAATTAGAGAGAGAGCTACAATTAATTAATCCAGAGTTTATTGCAGAGCGTGATGCTGGCATTGAACGTGGCCAACAAATGCTTAGAGATAATCCTCAATGGCGAACAGATGCTAAGAGTCAGAATACAGTTTATATTCCGGTAATCTTTCACGTATTATATAGTACAAATTCGGGTAATGTTTCTGCAGCACAAATTGGAGCAAACTTTGATCAAATCAACTTAGACTTTCAAAATAAAAATCCAGACGGAGATGAAATTCCGTCTTCTCCAAATCCAAGTGATGCACCATATTCTCCTGGGGTAGATTATAGTCATCAAGCTGCGAGAGGTACTCATCAAATTAAATTTGTAGGAGCTCAAGGAGAACTAACTGGAAGTAGCTTAGTTGAAGATATTTCGATTCGTAGATACAATATTAGCCAGTCTAGTGTAAGTGGAGTAAGCGAAGCTAGTAGTTTGGCTAGTTCAACAAGCTGTGGTAACTGTCCAGATAATGGATATCAAGATGGATTTTTAAATATCTATATTGCTCCTTTAACAGGAGGTCTTTTAGGTCAAGCATATTTAGGATATCCTGAATCAGTCATATTGGCTGGTTCAGTAGGATCTGTTGAAAGCCCTGGAACTACCGGCAACTATAACAGAGGAAGAACATTAACACACGAATTAGGACATAATTTTACATTTAATCACGTATTTAATGGAAATACTTGTGGGACACAATATTGGGGTGATATTCCACCACAAACAGTTAATAATCGTGCTGCTGAAATTTATGAATGGCCAGCAGGGAGTGGTAATTTTTATGGAAGATACAGTGAAGATAGCTGTATTGCTTCAAGTGGTAAAGGCGATCAGTTTATGAACTATATGGACTATGTTTATGATGACCAAATGCGCATGTTCTCTGAAGCACAAGCTCTAGATGGATATTCGTGGGCAAATGGAAGAAGTTGGGAGCAAGTCGCTAATGGCGTCAATGTAACTTTAACTTCTGATGTATCTTATGCAACGACAAACGATGGATTTGCTGTGACGGTAGCATTTGGAGAAACCATGACCGGATTCACGGAAAGCGATTTAGTTGTTAGTAACGGATCTGTAACCAATTTTAATGGAGGAGATGGTACAACATATAGCTTTGATGTAGCTGCAGCAGCTGACGGAGAAGTAACAGTTGATATCATAGAAAATTCATGTGTTGGAGCCACAACAGGCTATGCAAATTTTGCATCCAATACTATTTCAGTTATTGTTGATAGAGTAGGACCAACTGCTGGAAATGTATCAATTACTAATTTAGAAGATTCTCAATATGTTATACAGAATCCTAATGTTTCATTGTCATTAGATAATTTTTACGATGCTACAAGTGGTATTGCACTTTATTATGTTGCAGTAGGAACATCTATTGGTGGAGAAGATGTGCTTGCATACACCCCTTACAGTGGAGAACAATTTAATTTGAATGCATTATCCTTAAATGATTATCAGCAATATTTTGTGAGCGTATATGGACAAGATTTAGTAGGACTTAATTCTACGATAGTAGCATCTTCATTTTATTATTTTGGAACATTGTTAGGAGATTCTAATAATGACTGGATAATTGATTTTGCAGACTATACTTCTTTCATGGCTGGATATCCAGGCATTGATATTGCACCCGTTACAGGTAGTGCACCATACTTTTTTCCTAATTTTGATGGAGTATCTGATGTACAAGATTTAGCAATGTTTGAATCAATGTGGAATTGGTCTATTGGTGTCAATGGAAGAACCGTACCAAATTATACCGTACAAGGCGCCTCACCATTTTTACGTGTTCTAAACGATCAACTTGTTGTAAAGTTTCCATCCGACACTGAAACAGCCCAAGTTTATTTTGACTATGACCCAGAAAAATATACAGTAGATTTACTTCCTAGTACTGCAACGAATCAATTGATTCTAAGTAATATTGATCAAGCAAATGGATTAATCCAAGTAGAGGTAGGGGAGTATGGTTCTGGAGATTTATCCGAAGCAGAGAAAACAGAAATTTACTTTAGTTTTGCAAATCTAACGGATACATATGAATTCTTAAAAGTAAGTTATTCAGCTTACAACCAATACAATCAGGTTGTTGCTGAGGGATATAACTTATTGCAAACTGCACCATCAACATATCGCTTGTCTCAAAGTTATCCAAATCCATTTACAAGTGGCGGCACAACTATCGATTTTGATATGCCTGCTACAGAACGTATTACAATGGTTATTATGGATATCCGAGGAAGAGTGGTACGAACGCTTATTAATAATGAAGCGCGTTTTGGATACCAATCTGTTCAGTGGGATGCAAAAAATGATAATGGAGACAATGTCAGTAGCGGAGTCTATTTTTACCAGATTCGCTCTAGCAACTTTAATGCAGTAGGTAAGTTGGTTTTTGTTAACTAAGTATAACTATATAAAATATTATGCTAACATCTAAACCTACCTTAAAAGACGTGCAATCTGCACAGCTATCAACTGCATCTATTGTGCGAAAAACACCTATTCTCACCTCAGAATATTTTAATGATCTATTAGGTATGGAGCTTTTTTTTAAATGTGAAAATTTTCAGAAAACAGGCTCTTTCAAAATTAGAGGAGCTTCAAATGCCATTTTTTCTCTAACTGAAGAAGAATCCAATCAAGGGGTTGCTTGTCAGTCGTCAGGAAATCATGGAGGCGCTATAGCATGCGCTGCAGACCTTAAAGAGGTTCATGCAGATATTGTCATGGCTACAAGTGTATCAAAGGCTAAGATTCATAATGTGCGTACTTACAATGGGAATATGATTTTTTGTGATCATATGTCAGAAAGAGATGCATTGTTTGCAAAAACAGTAGAAGATAATAATCGTATTTCAATTCATCCCTATGATAACTATTCGGTGATGGCAGGGCAGGGCACTATTGGGCTTGAAATTGTAGACCAAGTACCTGAATTTGATTCAGTAGTCGTTCCTATTGGCGGCGGCGGATTGATCAGTGGAATATCCATTGCTTTAAAAGGATTAAATCATTCTGCAAAAATTATTGGGTGTGAACCAACCAGCGTAGATGATACACATCAAATGTATACAGCTAATAAGCGTATTGAGATGGATCATAGAGAATCTGTTGCAGATGGACTCATGGCAATTGTTGGACATTTAACCCTTCCTATCATTCAAGAGAATGTCGATGATATCGTACTAGCTACAGAAGAACAAATCATTGATGCAACACGATTAATCTGGGAACGTATGAAGATTATTGTTGAACCTTCTTGCGCATTGACCTTGGCAAGTATCATCGCCAATAAAGAAAAATTTGTAGGTCAGAAGATTGTCTTGGTGATTACCGGAGGTAATGTAGATCTTGTTTCCTTGCCTTGGCAAAAAGTCGGCAAAGAGTAATTGTCTCTTTTTATGCTTTCTTAAGCGATTTCAAACTTTTTAAAATAATAACGCAACCATCCAAATGATATACTTGCAGCAATTAAGATTGCAAATACCTGAGCATACCATACCCATTCAAGCGGCTTATCAGTGATATAGAAATAATAAGACAATGGTGCGGTAATAATTAAAACCCTCGTAATTGTTGTAACTAATAATGGTAGTCCTTGACCTAAGGCTTGACATATTCTTGAACAGATCACACTTAATCCTACCGCAGGATATGCAAGAATAATGATACGTAAATATGTTATTCCTATGTCCAACACTTCAGCATCGTCAGTAAAAATAGGAAGAATTCTATGTGCAAAAATAAATAGTATAGCTACACTGAAGATGGTAATATAAATAGCTCTTATAATTCCATACCTAACAATCCATACTAATTTTTCGTATTCTTTTGCTCCAAAGAACATCCCTACTATGGTAGTTAAACTGATTGCTATTCCTAGTATCGGCATAAATAGTAACATGTCAATTCTTGATACAATTTGATATGCCGCTACTGTTTCTACTGAATAATTAATAAGAATTTTATTCATCACTACCTGCCCAAAAGAAATAATCAGCATTGATATAGAAGAAGGGATTCCAATCTTAAATATGGTATTGATAATGCTAGGACTGTATTTAAAGTCACTAATATTGAAAGTGATATAGGTAGATTTTCTAACGAAAATAATAAATAGGTAACTAATAACCATGACTGCCTGACTAATGACCGTAGCTAGTGCGGCACCTTTGACTCCATATTCAAGTACAAAGATAAATATTGGGTCTAAAATGAAATTTAATATTGTACCAACCAGACCAATAACCATTGGAATTTTAGTTTCTCCTTCTCCTGCTAAGATTGCACGAAAAAATAAAGAGAATACTACCAACCCGATTCCATATAAGAGCACTTTTAAGTAGGTATATGATATATCTAAAATATTACCATATGCTCCCAATAGCATAAGGAGTTGTTTTCCAAAAATAATACCTAACGCTGATAGAACTACCGTGATCACGACACCAAGAAGAATGGTATGCTCTGCACAATTGTCTGCATTTTTTTTATCTTTTTGGCCTATAAATTGTGCAATAGAAGCAGTGACTCCCGCTCCAAGTCCTACTGTTAATCCTATAATAATAAAGAACAATGGACTCACAAATGCTACTGCGGTGACTTCTTCTGCTCCCAACCATCCAATAAACATAATATCTACTACATTAAACAGGGTTTGAACCATCATGCCTGCAATAATAGGCAAAGCCATTGTCCATAATGATTTAGATGGGTTGGATAAGAATGAGTCTAAGCGAGATTGTTTCTCCATGCCTAAGCTTTAGTTGAACAAGGATAGATATTTAGCATATCCTTCTTTTTCCATATCTGCTAATGCAATGAATTTCATAGAAGCCGAATTAATACAATAGCGAAGTCCTGTAGGGGTAGGTCCATCATTGAAAACATGACCTAAGTGAGAATCACTTTCTTTTCCTTTTACTTCTGTTCGAGGCATTATTAATTCGTAGTCTTGTTTAAATGCTAAATTTTCTTTGTCAATTGGTTGATAAAAAGATGGCCAACCAGAATTAGATTCATACTTATGTATAGAAGCAAATAAGGCTTCTCCCGATATAATATCAACATAAATTCCTTTTTCTTTATTGTCCCAGTATGCATTATCAAATGCAGGCTCTGTTCCACAAGCTTGTGTCACATAATGCTGCATATCAGTTAACTTTGATTTATTGTCTTCCATGATCTCTTCCGTAGTTTGTCCATATAATAGATTAAAAGCGACTAGTATTGATATGATTTTGATGTAATTCATTGAAAACAAGTTACAAAGAAGATACGATTTTTTATTTGGTTTTTTTCAATTGTGGTAGTACCTTAAAAATAATTGATAATTATGGGTGTTTTTTATCTCATAAAACTAACTGATAATAATAAAGAGGTATAAATAATGAAACTTAACAAATCAAGTTTTCAATACTTGTTTGTCTTTCTTTTATCTGTTGCGACACTAACTGCGCAAACTGTTTCTGGTACTATTTCTAGTGCTGACGGTTCTGCTCTTGCTGGTGCAAATGTAACAGTTGAAGGAACTGATATGGGAGCTTCATCGAATCAAGATGGATCATTCTCTATTTCAGGTTTAAGCGACGGTGATTATACACTTACTGGTTCATACATTGGGTATGATTCTGCAAGTGTTGTAGTAAGCGTTAGCGGTGGACAAGCAACAAATGCAAACCTTACTCTTGATACAGGTAATGTAAGACTGAATCAAGTTGTAGTATCTGCATCTTTTAAAAAAGAATTAGTTACTGAAGCACCTGCTAGTGTGGAAGTTTTTGGCGGAGCTGAATTAGAAGCCAGAGGCGCAACCACTATTGCAGATGTTTTAAGTAATAGAGCTGGAGTAGAAACTATGAAAACCGGTCTTGAAGGGTCTAATATGACTGTTCGTGGTTTTAATGGTGTTTTCTCTGGTGCGATTCACGCTGTAGTTGATAACCGTTGGACAAGAGCTCCTGTGGTTAACGCCCAACTACTTCAATTCATGGCTCCAGATGACTCTGATGTTGAAAGAGTAGAGCTTGTACGTGGTCCTGCATCACCGATGTATGGTCCTGATACACAACAAGGCGTAATTGCAATCTTTTCTAAATCTCCATTTAATCAAGGTAACAGAGTTGCCGTGACTGTTGGAGAAAGAGATTATATGAAAATGTATGCGCGTGTTGCAAATCAATGGGGTGCTAGAGCAGCAACTCGTATTGCTGTAAGTCACAGATCATTTAATGACTGGGAAGCTAACATGCCTGCTACACAACAAGAAGCGAATGCACAAGGTCACAACTATTGGGAACCTTCAATGATTCGTAGAGGACTAGCAACACCTGTTTATCCATTTGTTTCATATGGTGGTGAAAATGATCCATATAAAGATCCAGTAACTGGAACACCTAATGATGCTGCTTTAGACTTTAATCCTGAAGCAACAACAGTGGATATGAAAACAGAGTTTCGTCCTGACTTAAAATCTAACCTAACACTTAATTTCAGAATGGCTAATGTTTCTGCGATTGAAATGACTGGTGTTGGTAGAGCTTTTGCAGATGATGCAACTCTTTACCAAGCACAAATGTCTTACTTGAGACAAGGTTTCTTAGGTGGAGATTTATTTTTAAATCTATTTACAAATTGGAATGATCAAAAAACTACATACAATTTATCAACAGGTAATATTGTATATGATACATCATCAAATGTTGCATTTCAATTACAACATAATATCGAACTAAACGATGGTCAATCTCTTGTTTGGGGTGGAGACATGTTACAACGTACTCCTGAAACACAAGGAACTATTAATGGTAAGAACGAAGATATTGATGATTTTGATAACATTGGAGCATACTTCTCTTATGAGAAAAAATGGGACAATGGTGTTAAATTTGTTGGTACTGGAAGAATGGATAGTAACAACTACCTAAAAGATATTGGAACTGACTTCGTGTTTGCTCCAAAATTAGCGTTAGTATGGTCACCAGAAGATGTAAGAGGAACTTTCCGTCTTACTTATGGTGAAAATATTGACTTACCTGGTAACTTTACTAAAAATCTTGATATTGCAGTACTAGGAACTAATTTAGTGTATGGTCAAAGCGGTATCGACTTCACAAACCCAGCATTTGGTGGGTTACCTTTCCAACCTGACTTCCAAGCGAAAGCAATGGGATCAACAACAACTGGTTGGACATATAACAGAGATGCAAATGGTAATCATACTTACCGTACAAATTGGTCACCAGCGTGGGGTGCAAACCCTGCTTTACCAGCACCATATTATGGCGCTGATGTAAATACTAATTATAGCTTAAACGACCCTGTCGTTAATGGTGCTATGTGGGGAATCTTTGCTCCAGTTATTGGTGCTGGATTCTTACAAAGTGGTAACGGTCAAGCATTACTAGCAGGCTACGGCGCTGCTGTAGGTGCTGGCTATGCTGCTGCTACTGGCGATGTTGCTGGTGCTGCTGCATACGGTGCAGGTCAAGCTGCTTTAGCTGCTAATGACTTCTTAGGTCTAATGGGAACAGCAATACCAACTATTGGTAATGTAGTTCTTGATGGATCTTTCAACATTGTTGATCCAAGTGTAGAGTTTGGTAACTATGATGTTATTAAAGAAACTACATGGGCTCAAGCAGAGTTTGGATATAAAGGCCAAGTAACTGATAATATGACACTAGCAGTAGATGTTTATCAAATGAACATCTCTGACTATGTTTCAAATCTACAACAAATTAGTGGTTTTACTGTTATGGCTGCTGATGGTGGTAGTTATATTGCTGCATTGCTTACTGGAATGAATGGTAATGACAATCTAACTAACTTTGTTAATGCGATGGATAGTGGCAATGATTTAGTTGTCGGCGCGCTACCTGATGGTACTCCAATTATTTATAATGGTGGTGCTGACGAACTTGCTGCTGCTATTGCAAACGGAGTTGGTATGCTTCCAATGGGTTCAATTGCTCCAGAGCAATCACCTTATGGTGCTAACATCATTGTAGGTTACAAACAGTTAACTGAAGACCTTAAATTAAATGGTTTAGAAGCAACATTAAACTACTTCCCAAGTAATGACTGGAATTTCTATATGAACATGTCAATGCTAAGCGAAAGTACTATTGATGCTGCTGATCAAAATGGTCGTATAAGTACTGTAAACATGAACACACCTAAATTTAAAATGGGTGCAGGAGCACAATATGCAACTGCAGGTTCATCATACGGATTCTCATTACGTTACCAAGACTCATACTTTGCTGACGGATTCGCCAGCACATCTGGAAACATTCCATCATTCTACACTCTTGGTGTAAATGGTAAATGGGATATTTCAGCAGTAGAAGGTATGTCAGTTGGTTTATCAATTGACAACATCACTGATGTTGTACACAGAGAAACATTCTTAGGCCCTGAAATGGGTAGGTTCACAACACTAAGTGTTGGATACGACCTGTAAAAGATAGTTTCAGTGAAAAATAAAAAAGCCCTCATTTTTTGAGGGCTTTTTTGTACCATATTTATTACCTTTAATTTATGAGGATTTTAAAAAATCTTAGCGAGGTAGAAGCATTAGTAGAGCAAGAACTTGGTGTTAGTAAATGGTATAGAATAAGCCAGTTTCAAATATGGGGTTTTGGTTTATTTACAGGAGATCGTCAATGGATTCATATGCGACCGCTCAAAGCAAAATTAGGCTCCCCATTTAAAACCACCATTGCCCATGGATTTCTTGTATTATCCTTACTTCCAAAAATGTTAGAAAAAACTTACTCTATATCCTCAGTAAAAATGGGTGTTAATTATGGATTAAATCGTGTGAGATTTACTGCTCCTGTTCCATCAGGTAGTTATGTTAGGGGTCGTGTTATTTTAAAAGAGTTTAAAAAGATTAAAAATGGTGCACAATTAACAGTTGGAGTCACAGTCGAATTAAAAGGCAGTGAAAAACCTGCATGCGTAGCTGAGCAAGTATTTCTTGTGTACGAATAAAAAGGGGATCAAGTGAGTATATTACATTTAGTTCGTCATGGACAAGCGTCATTTGGGGCAGATGATTATGACAATCTTAGTCCAAAAGGTATTCAACAATCAATCGAGCTTGGTAAAGCGCTCACAAAACAAGAAGCTACCTTTGATCATATTATTGTTGGTCCACATCGTCGACATTTACAAACATTTGAAGGAATTAAGGAAGGATATAGCCTAACAGATCTTCCTGCACCTATTATAAATAAAGAATTTGCTGAAAATCAATTAATGGAAATTGCACAATATTTTATTCCAAAAATTTTAAACACTACCAAGACTACTAAAGAGATTTTTGAAGAATGTGAACCGAAAGAACGTCATGATAAATTTTTAGAACTGTTCCAAGTTGTTGCACAAAAATGGATGAATGAAGAATTGGATGTAAGTAAGCCTGGGTTTGAAGGGTTTTCTGTTTTTCGTTCTCGTATAACCAATGTCCTTAAAGTAATGCAAGAAAGCTTGACAGATAAGTCCAATATCATGGTGGTCACCTCAGGTGGTGCAATCTCAGGAGTATATGCAGAAGTGATTGAATGTTCACACGAAGAAATACAAAAACTTAATTTTGGCATTAAGAATGTGTCTATTTCAGAATTTTTAATGACAACTGAGAGATTTACTTTAAAGGCTTTTAATAGTAGTTTAATACCAGAAGAATTAGAAACATTTATTTAGAGGATAGTATGGCAATATCAGACAAAGATTTTCAAGATATTAAAGATAGAATAGCAAAATTTGTTCAACAAGAATTGCTTGGTAATGAGAAACAATTTCAGGCTAAACATACATTTGCAGATCATCTACCTTATCTGGAGGAAAAAAGAAATCAAGTAAGAGAGATGGGCTTGTTTACTCCTCAAATACCTAAAGAGTATGGTGGGTTAGGATTGAGTTTGCATCAGTTGGGTCAAATCTATGAAATTCTAGCAAGTACTTTTTATGGCTTATATGTCTTTAATTGTCAGGCTCCAGATGCTGGAAATATGGAAATCTTAATGGATCATGGAACAGATTATCAGAAAGAAACATTTTTAAAGCCTCTTATCGCTGGAAAAATTAGAAGTTGTTTTTCTATGACAGAACCAGAATTTGCAGGCTCTAACCCTCTAATGATGGGTACAATTGCTAAAAAAGAGGGCTCCAACTATATTATTAATGGACATAAATGGTTTACATCCTCTGCAGAAGGAGCAAATTTTGCGATTGCAATGGTGGTTACAGATCCAGATAATCCTAATCCATATCTTCGCGCCAGTCAAATTATTGTTCCAACAGACACTGAAGGATTTAATTTTATTAGAAATATTTCTGTGATGGGTGATGAGGGCGACGGTTGGAATGCTCATGCTGAGATTCGTTATGAAAACTGTACAGTTCCTGAAGAAAATGTATTGGGTACACCCGGTGCAGGATTTAAAATTGCTCAAGATAGACTAGGGCCTGGAAGAATTCATCATTGTATGCGTTGGATAGGTGAATGTGAGCGTGCATTTGATATGATGTGTGAAAGAGCCGTGAGTCGCGAAATAGCGCCCGGAAAAACCTTAGCAAGTAAACAAACTATTCAGAATTGGATTGCTGACTCTCGCGCTGAGATTAATGCTTCAAGATTGATGGTTCTTGATGCAGCGAGTAAAATCGATAAAAGCGGAGCTGCGTCTGCAAAAATAGAAATTTCTACGATAAAGTTCTTTGTAGCTCAAGTATTACAGAATGTGCTAGATCGTGCAGTTCAGACGCATGGAGCGCTCGGAATGACCGATGATACTTTCTTAGCATCTTTATGGAGACATGAACGATCTGCAAGAATCTATGATGGGGCTGATGAAGTCCATAGATCTAGAGTGGCTAGAGAGATTCTAAAAGAATATTCAAAGTAAATTTTTATGTTTTTAAACAAGGTTAAGGCAAGTTTCAGAATTCCACTAAAGCTTAAATTTTACCTTTTTCTGTCAAAATTTTTCAAAAAAAAGAATACCACCACTTTTTCATTGGATAAACCCAAAGATGTTCGAAAAGGTGAAGAATTCCCAATAGAACCACTCACAAATTATTTAATCTCTCAAGGTTTTGATACTGATGGACTTTCTGTTAAGCAGTTTCCTAGCGGCTATTCGAACCTTACTTATTTTTTAAGCACGAATAAAAATGAATATGTACTAAGACGACCTCCTTTTGGCGCTGATAGCTTGAAGGGTGGACATGATATGTCCAGAGAATATAAAGTTTTGAGTAAGTTAAAAGCTGAATTCAAGAAGGTGCCAGATGTGCATCTATATACTGAAGATAAATCTATTATTGGTGCACCATTCTATATTATGGATTGTGTAAAAGGATATATCATAAGACCTGATTTATCTCAAGAAAATGCACCAGATGCCGATACTATATCTAAAATTTCAGATTCGCTTATCGATACACTCGTTAGTTTGCATCAAGTAGATATAGATAAAAGCGGTTTAAATGATTTTGGTAAAATAGATGGTTATATCTCAAGACAAGTTTCAGGGTGGACAAAACGATACTTTCATGCTAAAACACATACTATTCCAGAAATGGAATTTGTTGCTAAATGGTTAAACGAAAATCAACCCAAAGAATCTGGTAAAGCGATCATTCATAATGACTTTAAGTATGATAATACAGTGCTTGATATTGATGACCCTACGAAGGTTATCTCAGTATTAGATTGGGAGATGGCTACCCTAGGTGACCCTCTGATGGATTTAGGAACTACACTTGGTTATTGGGTAGATAAAAATGATGCAGATGAGTTAAAGCTATTTCAATTAAGCGCTACCACATTAGATGGAAATCCGTGTCGACAAGATATACTAACTATGTATGAGAAAAAATCAGGAAAATCAATTGATAACCCAGTTTTTTACTACGTCTTTGGTCTATTTAAAATAGCAATTATCGCTCAACAGATTTATTATAGATATCATAAAGGTTATACGAAAGATAAGCGATTTAGTATGTTGAATGTTGCTGTTAATTCGCTAGGAGTTATGGCTAATCAAGCAATTGTTAAAAATAGAGTAAGTGATTTATTTGATTAAAAAGAATATTTGGGATAAAAAAAAGGCCTTCAATGAAGGCCTTTTTTATTTAAAAGAATAAAAACTATTTTGTATCCATTCTAGCAGCTGTCCAAACAATGACACCTGGTAAAATTTTGTTTACAAAATCAGCTAAATTGTATACTTGGTTAGTCAATTCCATATCAACACCACCACCAAAGTAGCCTAAAGCGTATCCTGCTGGATAGATAAGCCATCCAAAGGTTACAATCTTTTTCAAGTTTTCATATGCATACTGACCAGCAGCATTTTTTGATCCTGCATTTGCATCCGCAGCTTCACCAGACCAGATCTCTTTAAGAGCTAGACCCCAGAAAAGCATACCACCAACAAAACCTGTTGTTGAATTAATCCATGCACATGAACCTGTTTCGCCTAAATATCCAAATACTAGCATTGCTACAGTATATCCAAGCAATCTTTTGAAAACGCCTGAGCTTACATTTGTTACTGCTAATAGAACGATATATAGTTCTACCATAAGTAGTGGCACAGTAATTAACCAATCAATGTATCTAATTGATACCACATCAGTTCCACCAGCATCTCTCATATAGAAATAGTGTACTGCTGCAATAAAACATACTAACCCTGATACAGTTAATGATGTCTTCCATTTTGCGTTTACATTGTCTCTTTCAAGCCAAAAGAAAAGCGCTGCGGCAAGTAAAGCCATATTTACTACAAAGAATGTAAATCCAGTAAAGTTACTTGGATCCATTCCTATCAAATTAATAACATACATATTAATACCCCTATCTAATTGTTAAATTCCATGAATATATAATATTTATTAAATAAAGTCATAGTACTTTATTTATACTAATCTAACTTTGAAAAAATGAATAAAAAATTTACTGAAATATATAATTCTATCGATATTGATATGACGTCAGCTGTATCTGACTATAAAGATCCGTTTCATTTATTTTCTTTTGCAAACTCATCAGATAACAATCCAGAGATTAGAACAGTTGTTTTAAGGAATTTTTCTATAGATAAAAGAATTTTTGAATTTCATTCCGATATCAGGAGTCCAAAAATAGAGCAGCTAAACATTAATCCTAATTTTTCTGCATTATTCTATAGTCCAGATAAAAAAATACAATTACGATTTTCTGGAATAGTTAAGATATTACATAAAGACACATCTACAAAAAAAAGATGGCAAGGTATATCTAGCTCATCACGCAGATGTTACTTAGGTCCATATAGCCCTTCAAGTACAATTGAAATAGATCATCCCAATATACCTGAAGATTTTAGATTTGGAGATCCTAAAAAAGAAGAAACAGAAAACGGGATAGAAAATTTTGTGATTGTTCAATGCAAATTTACTAGCATTGATTATTTAAGTTTGAAATATAGTGGACATTCACGATGTAGATTTGACTTTATTGGGAAAAATGTTTCGGTTTGCTGGTTGGCACCTTAAATTGATTTAAATACGATAAAAAACTGGGGAGAAACGGAAATTTTTTATGGATATAGGAGTAAATCAAGCAATCTTAATTACGGTTAGTATATTACTTACTACGAATCTTATAGGATATATATACACAGCTTTAATTCTTCATACTGATCTTATTAATGACCAGAGAATTCAGCCTAAAAAATATTTTTCTCGACGTTTTTATCAAAGACTCCCTCTAATATTATTCAATCTTTTTCTTCTGTTATCTGTTGGAGTTGTTGGAGTGTATTTATTTTATGATATTCTTGATTTTTCTATTCCAACTCTTGGAGTTTTTTTATTACAGTTATTATTAATTTTTTTAATAGATGACTTATATTTTTATCTATATCATTCAGCATTGCATACAAAATTTTTATATAAGCATATTCATAAAACACATCATCGATCTACAATGCCTATTCCGATGGAGTATATTTTTACACATCCCCTCGAATGGTTTCTTGGTGCGATTGGTCCTTTTATTGGATTAGCAGTGATTGCAATATTTATTCCTCAAATAAATATTTATGCATTTTGGACTATGATTGCTTTAAGAAATTTACATGAATTAGATATTCATTCTGGAGTAAAGTCTTCAAAGGCTACATCTGCTATTCCTTTTTATGGGACAACAGAACACCATGATCTCCACCATTCAAGAAATAAGGGAAATTATGCTTCGACATTTACATTTTGGGATAAAATTTTTGGGACTGAAATTACAAAGCGATGAAATTCACAATTATTTTAATGGTGTTATGCGTTTTACTTGGAACGATGTTTAATTTCTTTACTATTAAGCGATATATAAGAAAGAGGGAAGATGATTAAATTTAGATTATTGTCAATTTTTATACTTATTTTTTTACTAGTTATGTGTGGTAAAAATAATAGTGATGTGGTATCTATGGAAGAATTTCAATCAAAAATTCTAGACGAAAATACATTTGTTTTAGATGTTAGAACTGAAGCAGAGTTCTATGGACCTCTAGGACATATTGAAGGCGCAACATTGATTCCTATCGATGAACTATCATCGAGAATGAATGAGCTTAACGAAGTAAAAGATAAAGATATTTATGTTGTTTGTCGCAGCGGCAATAGATCTAACGTTGGAAAAAATATTTTAAGAGAAAATAGTTTTCATGCTATCAATGTGGATGGTGGAATGTTGGCTTGGAAGCCATTAGATAATGAATAATAAAGAAGAATTAATTACAAAATATAGAAAATCATTCATCACAATTATGATTGTCTTATTGATCTCACTCATACCATTCTTTTTCTATGCTAATTAAGCAAAAATACCCCATTGATTTTGCCAAAAGTATTACTTGGTTAGTAGTCCTTGGATTGATTTATTATTTCAATCAATTTGATAATATTACAGCATGGATCTACTTTTGTTTGCATGGGTCTTATGGAATTATGTGGGTGATGAAAAGTAAAATTTTTCCAGATAAAAATTGGGAAAAAAAAGCCGGAATATTATATACCATGTTGATCATTTTTGGTCTTATGGTTTATTGGGCTCCTGCTTTTATTATTACTATGAATAGTCATGAGGCTTCATTAGAAGTTATCGTTAGTGCGATTATTTTATTTTCATTTGGTGTCTACTATCACTTTGCATCAGATATGCAGAAATATATCTATCTAAAATATAATTCAGGATTAATTACTGATGGACTATGGGAACAATGTAGACATCCTAATTATTTCGGTGAATTATTAATTTACTCTAGCTTTTTATTATTGACTATCGAATCATCCCTATGGTGGATTCCAGTACTAATTTTAAGCATCTTTATATGTATTATTTGGATTCCCGGAATGAAAAGAATTGATAGGTCTTTATCTCGTTTTGAAGGGCATGAAGCCTATAAAAAGAAAACAGCCTTTATTATTCCTTATATCCTATGATACAGCCATCGCTTATTATATACTATGATGGATTCTGCGTGTTATGTTCTAGGGCAATGAATTTTACTATAAAGCATGATCATAATAAAATTATTTCTTATAGCCCTATACAATCTGATTATGCCAAAAGAACTTTGGAGCAAAAATATATCGACGACATGAATACCGTAGTTGTAAAAAAGGATAATAAAACTTTTACAAAGTCAAAAGCTGCATTTGTTGTTTTAGATGCACTTAATCATCCTTTAAGATATTTTCAATTTATTCTCCCATCTTTTTTGGCAGATAAATGCTATTATTTCGTAGCCGAGAGAAGATATAGCTGGTTTGGAAAAAAAGAAGAATGTAGTTTTCCTAATAATAATTCACAATTTTTAGTTGACTGATGACAAAAGACACATTTAAAAGACTGTATGATATTGAGACCAGATGGTACGATGAAGATATGTTGGGTCATTTAAATCATGGTACAGCTGTAACGCTTATAGAAGACGTAAGAGTAAGGCATGCTGCCGATATAGGTCTTGAGCCATATGATAAGTATAAATTTCCGTTTATAGTAGCTTCTATGAAGTTTGACTACATAAAACAAATTAGCCACCCAGAAAAATTAACTATTGGTATTAAAGTGTCACGCATCGGTGGAAAAAGTTTTGATTATGAATATGGTATGTTCAAAGAAGACGATACTGAATGTGCTATCAAGTGTTATATGACATTAGTATGCTTTGATTTTTTAGGTCAAAAAAGTATTCCTGTATTTGAGGCCTTAAAAAATGAAATGTAACCAAGGAAATCGATATTATGAATGTTAGCATAGAAAATGATATTAAAATTATCCAAATGGGTGAAAAAGGCGCAAATGTACTAAGTGTTACTAGAGCGAAAGAAATTATGGCAGAGTTGAATTATGAAGAATGTAAAGCTGTCATTATTATGGGAAATGAAAAAGTATTTAGCGCAGGCCTGAATTTAAAAGATTTAATGAATGCTAAAGAAGAGAAAGAAGTCGCTCTTATTTTTAATACACTTGGAGATCTATTAAGGTCATTCAGGGAGTTTCCTGGTCCAGTGATTAGCATTGTAAGCGGACACGCTATTGCCGGAGGATGTTTAATGGCCCTAGCCTCTGATTATCGTTATGGAATGTTTGGAATGCATAGAATGGGTCTTAATGAAATGGCTATCGGTATTGATTTGCCACCAGATATGCTATCAATTATTAGCCATTCAATTAGTCGAGAAAATCTTTTTGAAGTAGCTACTCAATGCAAGATGTATACTCCTAAGCAAGCCCATAAGAAGGGCTTGATTAATGAATATATTGGAAATCCTTTTATTGGTAAAAAGCGAGCAACAGCAGAAGCCCTTAAACGAGCAAAAAAATTAGCAGGATTTTATATAAATGCCGGAGAGCCATTTGTTAGATTAAAACAGTCATTAATGCATGATACTGAATTCGATTATGATGTATTAATCAGTAATTGGTTCAGCGCCGAAACTCAAGCCAAAATTAAAAAGGTAATGAGTACATTTTCTAAAAAATGAATATTCTTATTGCTGGAGGTACAGGTTTAATCGGATCCCGATTAGTTGATTCTTTAATAGCGCAAAATCATAACGTTGTTATTTTGTCGCGTAATCCATTAAAGCATAAAAATAAATTTCAAAGCAAGGTGAATTTCATTGATTGGAATGCTACGGATATAGAATTGTTAAAAAATATTGATGCCGTCATCAAATTAAGCGGAGAATCTGTAGCTCAATTATGGACAAAGTCTGTAAAAAATAGAATTTTAAATAGTAGAGTAGATCTCTCACAAAAATTGCTAGATTTTTTAAAAAGAAATCAAATAAATAGTAATCTATTAATCAATGCATCTGCAATTGGATTCTATAGTAAAAAAGAAATGAATTCTAATGATGTAGTTGACGAATATTCTAATAGCGGAGATTCTTTTTTATCAAAAGTATGTCGATTAAACGAAGAATCTTGTAAAATATTTGATCAAGAAAATATGAGAGTTGTGCATCTTAGGATTGGAATGGTACTTACTCATAATTTTTC
>AQSD01000007.1 GCA_000402755.1 Fidelibacterota bacterium SCGC AAA160-B08
TCCTGAGTGCTAAGATCATAAGTCATCAGATATTCACGCATACCTCTTAAATCAGGCCTTTGATCTCTTCTAGTATCAGCTTTCATTTTCTTGTAATTAATTTTTTCGCCCACTATTGAATTAATGAACGCTTCACGTTCTAAGCGATTCTGTTCTGCGAAATGATTCATAGCAACTTGTTTGATTGGCTGAAACCCAATAAGTCCAACCATAACAAAAGCAATAATATAATTTAGTTTTTTCATAATGTTATTCTACTATTAAGTATCCGTTTTCTAGTCCGTTAATTGTAATGGCTGCACCCTCAGCATCAAGCATGATACTACCAGCTCCATCTTCAGCAAAACTTAGATTTGCATTTGTTGAACCATTAATTGTAAGGTTTATGGTAGCAATTACACCATCTCCATCTGAAGACGGTTGATCGCTAGAAAGGGAAGAGGTATAAATTATCACTCTACCAATACCTGGATTACTAGTAATAACTAATAATGGATCAGTATTCCCTTGCAAGAAATCACCGGCAGTAATATCGCCAATGGTTATTAAATTTTGATCATAAAATAATGTAGCTTGCGCTGCAGCAAGACCTGTAACGCCAAGTACTTTTAAATCTAAAGCTATGCTAGCTCCAGATGATGTAGTAGTGTATTTAGAATCTAAAATCATCGCAGGAGTTGGTATATCACTGATATCTACAGTAAGATAATTATTTGTATTAGTTCCACCTTCACCTGTTACAGTTAAGCTTACATTGTAAGATCCAGTAGTAGTATATGTATGTGTTGGGCTGGTTTCAGTGCTAGTATTTCCATCTCCAAAATCCCAACTAGATGATGAATAATTTACAGAACCATTATTAAATTTTACTCGTAGAGGATTTGTACCTGAAGACTGATCAGCTGTATATAGAGAGGTTGGTTCTACTGCGGTTACAGTAATATAATTTGTTTTAAGATTTGTATCAGTTCCTCCAGAACCTGTTACAGTTAATGAAACAGAATAGACTCCAGGAGTGTTATATGTATAAGATACAGAACTTCCAGCAGCATCTGGAGATCCATCATTTTCAAAATCCCAGGCATGAGAAGTAGCATTGCTAGATGCAGATGTAAAATTTACTTGTAAAGGTACTGGCCCAGATACAGGCGAACCTGAAAAAATAGCTACTGGAGCTGGGTCAACTGGTTCGGTTGTATCGCCGCCTCCGCCGCCTCCGCCGCCGCAACTAATCAATAAAACCAAGAATAATGATAAGAGTTTCTTTAACATAATCGATAAATCTACAATAATTCTCATGACATTGCCATAAAACTCTTTGGATTAATTGGTCTTTTCAGAAATTATTACGTTTCTTTGACGTAAATATTCTAAGATAAATTGCATACAATTAGAATTTGCTCCAACTATTTCTGGAGGAAAAACTCCATATTTATTATATAAATTATCTAAAATTAAATTGATACTAGCTGTGGCAGTATAACCTGTAGTACGTGCCATAGAAGAAGTGCGACTGCTTAAGTCAAATTCATCATATAAGTGATAAGTGATCATTTTCATCTCACCTTTAATAATAATATCCAGCACAGTAAACTCTATTTCATTTTCTTCTAACTTCCATTCTTGAAATAATTTTTTAGATGTTTTATCAATATTAGATTCATCAAAAAGACCTTGATTACGATAATCTAACATTAATTTTGCATGACCTGGATAACGCAAAGTCTTTTCTTTTAAGTTAGGGATATGATTCATTGTCGAAAGTAGTGATCGTAGTCCATCGGTATTGAATGCTTCTAGTGTACCAGCATCTTCAAATTCCATCGTCTCTATATCGGATAATGCAGGCTCTGTAATTACTTCATGATCTATTAACATTCTTGCAGGACGTGTATACTCTTCAATAACATCTATTGGCGAGAAAGGAGCCTTATAATTAAACGGAGGTTGTGGATTTTTGGGAAGTCCACCAACATAATATTCAAATGATTCTATATTTAACTGTGCATCCCAAAAGCCTAATAGATAATTAGGAATTCCAGGAGCAACACCTGCATCTACAATTACAGTTACACCTCTTTCTTTTGCAAGACTGTTCAGATCCAAAACATTTTCAGGAGAGAATGAGATATCAACCACATCTTTCCCAGCTTTGATAATTGTCTTTAGTGCATTGTAGCCTAAAAAACCAGGTACAGCTAATAATACAATGTCAGCAGGTGCAATCCATTCAGAAAGAGATTCTTGATCGGTTACATCTAGCTGAGAGATTTGGATATTTGAATTTTTAGATTGAATTGCTTCAAGAGCATTAAGGTCATAGTCTGCTAAAAAAAGATTATGATTTTTTGAAAGATCGGCAGCCATTGCACTTCCAACCATCCCAGCTCCAATTTGATAGATATTTTTCATTTTATTTTTTTCATAAAAAAAAGGAACTATCAAAGCTCCTCTTTAGTGTATTGATTGCTTGTATTTGCGGGATAGACGGGACTCGAACCCGCGACCTCCGGCTTGACAGGCCGGCGTTCTAACCAGCTGAACTACTACCCCAAATTATTTATTATATAATAATGCGTATGGAATAAGAACTAAATACCCGATTAATAAAAGCAAGGGAGAAATGACTAAACTTTGAAAGCTATCAACTTCTCCTAAATACATTGTCAAATAACCCACAATTATAACGAAAACTCCGGCTCCAAACAAAACATAATTTTTAGTTTTATATGGCCACTTAAAGTTGATTGATTGTTTATTTTTGCTAGTCATTTACCATAAGTTAAATTTCTTCTAGCTAGTTTCCAAAAAATATAATTCCTTACAATTGATTTCAGCCTATAAAAGAATTAATTTCTGCTTCTTCATGGCAGCCAATAATAATAATAATCGCGATTCAGTATTCGGTCTTTTTTTAACAATATGTCTTGTTGGAGCAAGCATATTTTTTACTTCAAACAGAGATATAGATAAAACAATTTTTGTGATTGAAAAAGGAATGTCGCTTAACAAAGTGACAAATCTTCTATATGAAAAAGATATTATTTATAACAAATCTTTTTTTAAGTATAGAGTTTATTTCCTCGGACTATCTAATAAAATTCCAGTTGGAACTTTTGTTGTTCAAGGTAAAATAAGCAATAGAAATGTTATTGATACAATTTTTAAGGATGGTCCAATTAGGCTAAAATTAACAATTCCAGAGGGATCATCATCTGAGCAAATATTTCTAAATGCAAATATGTTATTTGATTCATCTGATGATTATAGTGTGCTATTCAAAGATCTGATATTTATGAAAGAATTTGATATTAAGGCATCTTCTTTGGAAGGATATCTTTTTCCAGATACATATTATTTTTTTGAAGGAACAAGTAGTCGTAAGGTTTTAGTCACGATGATTGATGAGTTTTGGAAGAACTTTAATAAAACATTTATAGAACGCACAAATGAACTAGGATTTACGGTACATGAGGTTGTAACTTTGGCGTCGATTATAGAAGGAGAAGCTTTGCTAGATAAAGAGAGAGCTATTATATCTTCTGTCTATCACAATCGACTAAAAAAAAGAATGAAATTACAAGCAGATCCAACTATACAATATTTAATACCGGGCAACCCAAAAGCATTAAGTCTTAGAGACCTAAAACGCGTATCTCCTTATAATACATATTTGAATTACGGGTTACCGCCTGGTCCTATTAATAATCCTGGGTTAGAATCAATTAGAGCAGCATTATATCCTGCTAGTACAGATTATTTATATTTTGTAGCACAAGGTGATGGCTCCCATGTGTTTACCACAAATCAACAAGATCATTTGAAAGCAAAGAAGCTATACAAGCAGTATAAAAGAGAAAATAGATGAAATTAACTGACTTAAATATTCAACAGCTTAAAGCAGTAAAAACTGTTAAGCACCCCGTACTTGTTTTTGCAGGTGCTGGAAGTGGAAAGACACGAGTTTTAACTTATAAAATATGGCATTTGATTAAGGATAAAATTTATCATCCCAATCAGATTTTAGCGCTGACATTCACTAATAAAGCTGCAGCTGAAATGAAAGAACGTATTAAGGATAGTATCAATTGTGATGGTGTAAATGTTGGAACATTCCATTCAATTGGAGCGAGAATTTTAAGAAAACATATTAGCTATTTAAATGATAAGTATAATAGTGATTTTACTATCTACGATGTCTCTGATCAAAAATCTTTGCTAAAAGAAGTAGTAGATCAGTTGAATATTGCAGAATTCAAAGAATTGAATATCAATTTCCTGCGTTCGCAGCTTGATAAATTCAAAAATGCTTCAATGACAGTAAAAGAAGTAGAATCAAAAGCAAATAGCTTTGAAGATGAAAAAATTGCAGAAGTATATAAAAGATATTCAGAATTATTACTATCAAATAATGCTGTAGACTTTAACGATTTAATCGGAATGCCTATCAAGTTATTCAAAGAAAATAAGTCCTTATTGAAGCAATATCAAAAATCATGGCAATATATATTAGTAGACGAATTTCAAGATACTAATTCCCCTCAATTTGACTTAATCAGTCTTTTAGGTGGTAAACATCAAAATATCACAGTTGTAGGTGATGATGATCAATCTATTTATGGATGGAGAGGAGCGAATATTGATAATATTCTTACAAACTTTAAAGATACGTTTCCAAAAGCTATCGAAGTCAAGTTAGAGAAAAATTATAGATCTACTCAACGCATCCTTGATGGAGCCTGGTCTGTAGTTTCTAATAATACTAATAGAGCCGAGAAGAAATTAGTTGCTACAAAAGGTTTGGGAGAAAAAATTTCACTTATTTCTACTGGAAGCGATGAAGATGAGGCTAATGCAATATGCGATTCTATAAAAACAGAAATCAAAATCAATAAAGGCGCATTTAAAGACTTTGCTGTGCTGTATCGGACCAATGCACAATCTAGAATGCTTGAACAGACAATGATGAGAGAAGGCCTTCCATATAATATTGTAGGAGGTACTAAATTTTATGATAGAAAAGAAGTAAAGGATGTACTTGCTTATCTAACCTTAGTATGTAATCCAAACGATAATATTGCATTGAAAAGAATTATTAATTTTCCAGTTAGAGGGATTGGAGAAAAATCTATTAAAATTTTCAATGATTTAGCTCTAGAAAAAGGAATTTCATTATTTGACAGCTTAAAGTCTTGTAGAGATATAAAATTGAGAGGGAAACAACAAGATTCAATTGAAAATTTTTACCTATCAATTAATAAATTTCATGATCTATTAGATACATTAGACTGCAAAGAACTTTTACGCACTTTATTGGAAGAATTTAATATCGAAAATTACTATAAAAATAATCCTGCGGAACAAGATCGCTATAATAATATTCAAGAATTAAAATTAAGTATTGATCGTTTTGCAGAAAAATCAAATGGTAGTCTAAAAGAGTTTCTACAAGAAATATCACTTTATACCGATTTAGATGATTGGGATGATAAGAAAAATTCTGTAACACTTATGACCATTCATGGATCAAAAGGATTAGAATTTTCTACAGTATTTGTTACTGGTCTTGAGCAAGGCTTATTTCCATTGATACGTATGGATGATGATATAGATCAGTTAGAAGAAGAGAGAAGGCTATTTTATGTTGCAGTAACAAGAGCGATGGAAAGAGTATATTTATTGAATGCTAAATATAGAAGAAAATTTGGCGCACTAAATACATCATCTTTTGTGCAATCTGAGTTTTTAAATGAAATTGACAAAGATGTAATCAAGGTTAAGCCATACAAAACAGTTTATACAAAAAGAATTGTACGTTCTGGAAATAAGAAGACAATTCAAATATCTAGAACAGTAACAGAGTTTGACGACTTTAAGGTCGGCGATGAAGTCCAACATAATCTTTTTGGAGTTGGTACAATTCTAGTATTAAATGGGACTGGAGAAAATCAGAAAGTTGGCGTTGAATTTGCTGGCGGATTAAGAAAAAAGCTTATTGTTAAATATGCTAGACTAAAAAAGATAGATTAGGTAATTTGAATTATGGAAAATTTAATACCATGTAGATTTCATGTAGAGGTTGAGTCAGTGTTGAAAGCTGAAGGTTTAAGAGCGACAAAGCAACGCTTAGACATTTGGGATGAACTATCTGGAACAAATAAGCATAGAGATATTGAGACCATTCTCGAAAGTCTTGAGAAGAAAAAAATTAATGTTTCAAGAGCGACCTTATATAGAACGATTGATGTTTTTGTAAAACATAATTTATTAAAAAAACTTACTTTAGATGACGGTAGATTTTTATATGAGCATAATAAAAAATCTATTAGCCCAGAACATGACCATATTGTATGTCAAGATTGTGGAGAAATTTTTGAGTTCTTCGATAGTAGTATATCCAAAATTGAAGATAAGATTGCTAAAAATCTAAATCTTAAAGTCACAACAAGAGTCCATCAGTTATCTGCTGTTTGTACCGGCTCTGAGTGTAAAAATTCTAAAAATTAGCTTTTAAATGAAATCTATTCTTATTGATAATCTAGTTTCTGGAATGAAGCTTCAAGGCTTCTATCTTTGTGTAGAAAAAAAATCCAGAAGAAAAAAAGACGGCTCTATATATCTTGATTTATTGTTACAAGATAAATCAGGGGTAATAAGGGCTCGTATTTGGGACAATGTCGAATCGCTATCAAAAAAATTTGATATAGGTAATCCTGTTGCCATAAAGGGAAGTACTTATAAGTACGGTGATAGTATTTTTATTAAAATAAATAATATTACAAGAGCATCTATTGAGAAATATGCAAAATATGGATTTAGTTCATCTGACCTAATACCAAGTTCAAGAAAAAATGCAAAGCAGTTATGGATTGATCTGAACAAAGAGATTGATCAGATATCTAAAATTCACTTAAAACAACTAGTAAAGAAAATATTAGTAGATCATAAACAGAAATTTCAGATTTATCCCGCTAGTATTTCATATCAATATAATTATCAAAGCGGATTAATTGAGCAAACAGTTTCACTAATTAAAATTTCTAAAATTTTAGGCAAGCATTACAAAGTAGATACAGACTTACTTTTAACAGGAGCATGCTTACATCAAATTGGAAAATTGTATTCAATTAATATGGGATTTTCTGAAGTAAAATCAAATGAAAGACGATTGGTAGGAAATGCTATACTTTCAAGAGACGTTGTTAATAACTATATCAGAAAAGTAAAACGCTTTCCAGATCAAGATAAAGTAAGATTAGAGCATCTAATCCTATCTTACCAAGGTAGAAAAGAATGGCAAAGTCCTGTTGAACCCCAAACCTTAGAAGCCGTTTTATTGCATACAATTAACTATATGGATTCACAGGTTAATGTTATGAGCAAAAAATGACTAATAAGTTTAGTGCAGTTTATTTTTTAACTATATCTATATTATTTGGACAAAGCCATATTAGCTATGATCTATCAGATCAATTTGGAGTTGTTTTAGATAATAATCAGATTGTTTGGAATGACGATAAAAAATTTGATGATTTATTGATCGATAGATCGTCTACATATTTTAAGAACAAGTTTTCTTCTTTCAATTTCGATAATATGCCGACTGATTCTGTTTATGTCAAAAGTAAGTTCCAGTATGAATTTGGAGATTATGGTTTTGACAAATTAAATATTGGACTAAAAAAGCATTCCAAAAAAAGTGATCTCGAATTTATGGCAATGAAGAAGAGTTTTTTTGGAACTTATGCTGAGTTTGCTGATCAAGATAGTAGTCCACTGAGTTTATTTTATAAGGCCGATTATACGACCAATCTATCCAATGGTAATTTATATTTTTCTGTAGGATATTTCAGAGAAGATTCAAATTTTCTTTTTGATGTCAATTCAGATGTAAGTTTAGAAGGTATTACCAATAAAGAGTTCTCTGATTTCTTATCATTTACAGCGGGAAGTATTCTTAATGTAGATAATTGGTCATATAACTTTGAACTGAATCATATTAATAAATATACCGATAGAGTTATTACCCAATATAATATTAATCATGAAGTTGATATAGATAGAAATCGGTTCAATGTTAGTGCCAAAAATGGCAGAAACATATCAATAACATCTTTTATTGATAACGCCTATTATTTTGATCATAACAACCAAGAGGGGTATAGTAGAAATATATTACAACTATATAATAGCAATGAATTTAGTTTCGGAGATTTTACATATGGTATTGACTATATAGCAGACAAAGTAGCTCCTAATATTAGCTATGAAGCTAAATTTGGTACACTTGGGCTATATATCTCTAGAAAGAATAAGTCTAATATAGTTTTATTTGATAGGACTCAACAATTTGAAGAATATTTATATCAGCCCGAAGATCATGAAAAGGTGCAGAATTGGGATTCATTGATTTTAAGCTATCGCTTACTTGTTGTTGATTTAGATTTGAATTTTGTAAGAGCTAATAATCTTCAAGCACAATACTTATCAGATATAGAAATAGCTGACTTAGACGGATATTTTTCTTTCTCAGATGATATGCTTTCGCTAAAAACAAAAGTTATGCTACCATTCAAAGACAGTAAGGTTGATATTGTGTATTATCATAATTTCTATGATAGCTTAATTAGCTCTAATAGGTCTGATATCTTAGATTTGAATTATTATTTCAAGACATCATTTGTTAATCAAAAGCTTGGCATAGATGGAAAGCTATCTTTGAGATATTTATCTAAAAATGATTCCGGATATTCTTTTGATTACTTTAGAAATATTCCAATATCTCATAGTCATATATCTTACGATGAGAGCTATAATGTTGGATTAGACTTAAATGTATCTATTGCAGATGTTATCTTAACTATTCGACTAAAGAATGCACTTGATCGACTGCCAATCGATGGAAACTATTCTTTGAATAATTCTGACCTATTCAATCCAATGAACAGTCTCCTATCTTTTGGTATTATCTGGGAATTTGACGATTAAATTTTATATTCTACTACCATCTTTATGCTTCTCCCTGGTTCAGGGTAGCCTAGGGTAGATTCAAATGCTTTATCAAGAATATTGTCAATCACTAAGCTTGCTTTTAAATCATTGAAATCTTTAGATACGCTCAAGTCTAAGATCCCATAACCATCTCCATCTGTTTGAGGGCTCCAATCAGAGCCATATTGCAGAATACGTTTCCCTGTATATTTATAATTAAATACTATATTCATATCCTGATTCAAATTATGAGCTAAAAATACATTTGCTGAATATTCTGGAACATATAGTAATTTCTTTTTTAAATCATCATCTTCACTATCATATATATTGTATGATACCTGTAATTGACTATTTGAAAATTCTTTAAGATAGTTAATATTATATGTTGTTCGTGATGCAGAAGAGACATTGATTGGTTGGTATTTATATGATGCATCAGGTTGCCATAAGATTAGATTTTCATAATCTTTCATAGTTGCAGTTACAGTAACTTTTCCAAAAGTAGAGTTACTCGTCATATTAAAAGATAGATAATCACTTTCCTCTGGTTTCAAGTCTGGATTTCCAGCACTGTATAATCCATCAGGCCAATATAAGTCATTCATAGTTGGAAATTGAAAAGATGAACCTATATCTAATCCAAAGTCAAAATAAGATTGGTCATCTTTTATTAGCTGATCGATTGATTCGAAGCTAACATTATAGGTTAATTTATCATTTTCAGATTGCTTATCATATCGCATCGATGGAGATATTTTAAAATCTTTATCATTATTAAGATAGTTCAATAGAAATGACATAGAACTAGAATTAATCTCTTGATTACTTAAGTCAGTACTACTAATTCTGTCAGATTTTTGTTGAGCTGATAGTTTATAATTTAATATAGTATTTAATTGTTTTTTGAAGTCAACTCCCATTGATGATAACTCTAAATCATGTTCACTAAATATTGGGTAAGATTCATCGGGATCATCAAATACTTGATTGCTAGTTGAGCGATTAATATAAAATTTTAGAGAGCTATCTACAAAAAATTTTATAAATGAAAGCGCATATAGTTCATATTCATCAGTTCTTGTTGCAAGTTTAGATGGAAAGCTGGTACTGCCTGCAGCTCCTCTAGTATTTGTTGTTGTTAAAGAATTGATATTAATAATTAAATCTTCTCTAACAAGAAAATGAAAGCTGATACTAGAAGAGATCAAAGGCCTGATTTAAGAGGTATGCGTGAATATCTGATGACTTATGATCTTAGCACTCAGGATATACCAAAAGAAAGATTAATCGATGGTATGTCTGTTGCAGACAATAAAATAAATAGTTCTCGATATTCTGATAGACTAACTGAAGTTAACTGGGAAGAAAGAGGGCCAAATAATATCGGTGGAAGAACCCGCGCTTTATTAATTGATCCATCCAACTCAAATAAGCTATGGGGAGCTGGGGTATCTGGCGGTCTATGGTATAATAATGATATTACTTCCGAAACAGAAGATTGGAATCTTGTAGATGCTACATGGGGAAGTCTTGCTGTATCGTCTATTGCGTCTGATCCAAATGATACTAATATAATGTATGTTGGTACTGGAGAAAGAATGGGTAACTATACTTCAGAGGGATCAAATTGGTATAGCCCTGGAGTAAGTAAAGGATTAGGGATATGGAAAACAACTGATGGTGGTGCAACATGGGCACAGCTACCAGATTGTCTTTATTTTTCTTTTGTGAATGATATTGTTGTAAGAAATGAGAGTGGTACAAGTGTTATATATGCCGGTGTTGGAGGAAATGAATTTGAAGGCTCATATGTTGGTAGAGAATTTACTGGAGTATGGAAGTCAGCTGATGGTGGAGTTAATTGGTCTAGAGCTTTCGATGGTACCGATGCACAAGAAACAACTGGATATAAAGAATTTAGTAGTTTAGATATTGACAGTAATAATAGAATTTGGGCTGGAACCCGAATGAATTCTTACTGGTCTGGGGGTGGAGAGATCTTTTATTCTGATGATGGAGCTACATGGACAGAAGCTAATTGGAGATCTTCTATAGTTGGAACACCTAACAGAGTGATCATTTCAGCTGCAGTATCAGATCCAAACTATGTTTATGCCTTAATCTCAAACAATGAAACTAATAAAGCAAATTGGGTTGCTAAGAGCACTGATAATGGAGCAACTTGGACAGAATTAACTGTACCTACAGACGCAAATGGGAATCCTTTAGGAGATGCTAATGGTCAAGCGGGATATAGTATGAGTTTTGCTGTAGATCCTACCAATCCTAATGTTTTATATGCTGGAGAATTAGATGTATTTAAATCTTCAGATGGAGGTGTTTCATGGACTCAACTTACTGATTCAGGTGGATCAACTTATCAGAACATGCATGTCGATCAACATAATTATGAATTTATAGATGGAAATAAAGTTATTTTCTCAAATGATGGTGGAATATTTTATACTGGTAATGGCGGAGTACAAGTTTCAGATAGAAATGAAGGGTTTAATGTTAGTCAATTCTATAGTATAGCATTGCATCCAGACACTAATAGTAAATATGTTATTGGTGGTACACAAGATAATGGATCATGGAAAGTTGACGGATCAACTCTATCAAATGGTACACAAATGACTGGTGGAGATGGAGGTTTTTCTCATATCGACCAACAAGATCCAAATTATCAATTTGTTGGAAGCAATTATAATACTATTTATAGATCTACCAATGGTGGCCAAAGTTGGAGTTTATATTCAAGATACCAAGTTGGTGGTGCTGATACGGGAACATTAATTAACCCTACCGGTATTGATGATGGTACAAAAACTCTTTATGCCAATGTAGACAATACTACAATTTTAAGATTAGTCGACTACACACAACTTGCAACAACATCTACTATGAGTATTAATTTAGGTTCGCAAGCTTCTTTTTTCAAAGCATCTCCTTATACTGACGATGTAATGTATATTGGTACAACAGGTGGTAGAATATTTAAGGTTACTGACGCCTCTACTTCTAGCTTTACCGCTACAGATATTACAGGCTCTAACATGGCTGGTTATATATCATCTATTGATATCGGAGCATCTGATAATCAAATATTAGCTACTGTATCTAATTATGGAGCTACATCAGTTTTTGAAACATATGGTGGTGGTGGTGCTAATGCTTGGAATAATATTGAAGGAGATTTACCAGATATTCCAGTTCGAGGCGGCCTTTATAATAAGGATAACTATAATCAAGTTATTGTTGCAACAGACTTAGGAACATGGACCTCTGATGACGTTTCTACATCTTCTCCTACATGGAACCCATCAAATGATGGTTTGGCAAAGGTAAGAGTTGATATGTTAGCTATAAGATCATCAGATGGATCTATAGCAGCAGGTACTCATGGAAGAGGTTTATTTTATTCGCCTGGATTTACATCAACAGCTCCATTAAATGCAGCATTTACTCCAGATAAAACTTCAGGTATCTTTCCACTAACTATTCAGTTTAGTGATAGGTCTACTGGCTCTCCAGCATCATGGTCTTGGAATTTTGGAGATGGAACAACTAGTACAGATCAATCGCCATCGCATATTTATACTGCTTCAGGAAAATATAATGTTTCCTTAAGTGTTTCTGATGGAACAAGCACTGATAGTGTTACAAAAAATGAAATTGTATGGGCAACAGCTCAACAAGATATTCTTTGGGAAGAAGGTTTTGAAACGAATCCATATTTTTGGGCTGATGGTAGGCGAGATGTCCATGCATTTGGTTCAATAAATGCTAATGGAGATGCTGACGACTTTTCATGGTGGTATTATACCGCTGGTTATGGCGCAGCAGATAATAGTCATTGGATGGCTGGCTTAGGTATGGCCGGAGCGGGAAATGCTGATGATTGGTTATTAGGTCCAATGCTTTGGTTAAGACCGGGAACTGACAATATTTTAAGTTTTTATTCTAATATGAATGGAGGATCAGAAGACTATGATCTCTTATTATCTCCAACTGGAGGTAATGCAATTGCAGACTTTACCGTAACGCTGGCTGATATTGATGGAGAAAGTACAGCAAGTTGGACACAACAAACTTATGATTTAACAGCATATGCTGGAACAAATGTTAGGATTGCAGTCCATGTTAAAACTGCTAGTCAACAATATGCTTTCTGGGATAATTTTAAACTCACAGCTGGACAATTAGATCCATCTGGTGCACCACTTGCTCCGCAAGGAGTATCTGCTGAAGCAGAGCTAGTTTATGATGCAGCAAATGACTCATGGGATCCTAGTGATGATGGTGTAGCTATTTTTTGGAATAGAAACGGTGAATCAGACTTTGCTTCTTATAATGTATATGGTAGTTTAACAGATAATTTTACGCCAGGAAGTAGCAATCTTTTAGGACAAGGAACACTTGGAAACATTGATTCTGAGCATTTTGAACCTTCTACCTCAACTACTCCATGGCCTGACACAACATTTGTGTTTAGACAAACTTTTGGAGTGGATTCATTATTACATGATGGATTAACTCAAGGCGACCAATGGTACTATAAAGTGGGAGCTGTTGACAATGATGGAAATGAAACAATTTCTGATCAGGTTAGTTATCTATTAGATAGCGTAGGCCCTACTGCTGGAACCTTTACTATTAATGACATTCAAGATAATACATACTTACGCTCTACCTCTGAGGTTACAGTTACTCCCGCTGATTGGTCAGACAATACAGGTCTTAGCTATTATGCTATGGGAATTGGATCAAGTGGCGATGATACTTCTGCTGATATTGTTGCATATCAGAATGTAGGTACTACTACCCTAGCGTTGACTGGACTATCTCTAGATGACTACACTACTCACTATATAAAATTATATGCAGTTGATGGCGCTGGAAACCTTTCTACGCTTGTGATAAATAGCTTTATGACTTATAATACTTTATTAGGAGACTATGATACAGATTGGGATGTAGATGTTGAAGATCTAAACTCCTTTGTAAATGCATGGCCAAATTCTGGCGTAAATACAGCTGTTGATCTTGGTCCTGCGACTGGAACTAGTCCTTACTTGACTCCAAGTCTTGATAACTTAAATGATATTAATGACGTAAGTGTCTTTACTAGAAATTGGCAGTGGACTAAAGCTCAAGGAAAAACTTCCGAATCTCAAGAACAGCAAAAGTTAAATCCAATTGACTTTCCTGCAGAATTATTTGGTAATCAAATTAAGATTACCCTTCCAGACAATATTACTGCTGGACGATTTGAAATTATAAATGAAGGTAATTTATACCAATTCTCTGTAGCAAAAAATAATCAGAGTATGATTATATTAGAAAATAATGACAGTCTTGAAGAAGCCTATGAGTTTGAATTTGGTAGACTCTCTAAAGATGAAAAAGAATTATTTATCTACATTGATGGTGATGTACTTACATCTGAAATTGAAGTCAGTTATCAATTATTCTCCAAAGATGGAGCAGCTGGTAACGGTATAATGGAACTTGGTAATCCAGATGAATTTAAACTTTATCAAAACTATCCAAATCCATTTAGTAGTCAGACAACCTTCCAGTATGATGTAGCCGAAGCAACTTCTGTTAAGATTTACATTTACAATACGCTAGGACAATTAGTGAAAACAATTGATCAAGGCGAGAATAGTGTAGGAACTCATACAGTAGAGTGGGATGGTAAGAATGACGATGGCGATACATTGAGTAGCGGTGTATACTTCTATCAGCTTCGTACCAAAGATTTTAATAAGACCATGAAAATGTTACTTGTTAAATAAGTATTAGATAGAAATCTCAATAAATGAAGTGTCTATTATTAAACTAATTTAGTTTGATATAAATCATGTAGCCTAATTAAGCCTAAACACTCTTTAGATTCATTCACTACAGGTAGTACAGAAATTTGTGAATCACGATCTTCCATCAGTTTCATAGCATCATGAATGGATAAGGCTGGAGAAACCGAAATAGGACTTCTATTGATAAAATTTCCCATAGTATCTGATAAAGATTTATTTGATGCAATAGCCTTTCTTAAATCTCCCTCTGTTACAATCCCTACTAATTCTTTATTATTTATAATCAATGCTGCTCCTAAGGGCTTTGTAGTCATCGCAGATGCAATATCTCCTAAAGAACTATCTTCATCAATGATAGCAACATCATCTAAAGCATGGATTAAATGATTTACAGTTAGTCCTAATTGTTTTCCTAGTTCTCCCCCAGGATGATATCGAGCAAAATCCTGTTCATTAAATCCTCTTTTTACCATTAATACTGATGCCAAAGCATCTCCAATGGCTAGCGCAGCTAAAGCGCTTGTAGTAGGAACAATACCAAGTGGATCAATTTCACTTTCAATAGTTCCATTTAATACGATATCTACATTTTTTGCCATATAAGAATCCATATTCCCTACCAATGCGATTAGGGGTGATTGGAATTCACGTAAAATTGGAATTAATCGTACTAATTCTTCTGTGTTTCCACTCTTTGATATAAGAAGCGTCGGATCTCCTGGATTATAAATACCTAAGTCTCCATGTAATGCTTCTGCCGCATGCACAAACACACTTTTTGTTCCCGTGCTACATAAAGTAGCAACAATTTTTTGTCCAATCAGTCCAGATTTTCCTAATCCACAGATTACCAGCTTACCATTATTTTTTATAATGAGTTCTGAAGCTTTTACAACATCTTGATCGATTTGTTTTGCAACATTATTTAACTGGCGCGATCCATTTTCAAGAATTGCTTGAGCTAAACCATTTATTTTACTTTTATCCATATATGAATGAATATAATTAGTTTTGGTGGAATTATGACTGATAAATTTGTAGAATCATCTCAATGAATATTTATATAACAGGCGCAAGTAGTGGAATCGGAGAATATGTTTCTTACGAATATGCTAAAAAAGGCAATCATCTGGCATTATGTGCAAGAAGAAAAGAGAAATTAGAAGATATTGCTAAAAAATGTCGTGAAATGGGCGCTGAAGTTACAACCTACTCTGTTGATGTTACAGATCAACATTCTACTAAAGAATCAATAGATGACTTTTTATCAAAGATTACTAAAATTGATTTAGTCATTGCAAATGCAGGTCGTGGAGATTTAGATGCCCTTCATAAGGGCGATCCAACATTAATTAACGAAGTAATAAAGGTAAATGTTATTGGAGTTCAGAATACCATAGTTCCATTTATTCCAGTAATGCTTAAACAAAACAGTGGTCATATTGCTTTAGTAGGATCCGTTGCTAGTCATATCGCATGGGTTGGTGGTGGAGCATATGCAGCATCAAAATTTGCTGTAAGAGCTTTAAGTGAAAGTTGGAGAAAAACGTTACCAACCTCGATAGATGTAAGTCTTATTTGCCCAGGTTTTGTTAAGAGCGAGATGACAGATCCGGTAGAATGGACTCCGTTTATGATTGAAACAGATGTTGCTGCAAAGAAAATTGTAAATGCACTAAACAAAAAGAAGAAGATGTTTATTTTCCCATGGCAATGGCGTATTGTGATTGCATTTAAAAGTATTCTAGATATAGTGATGACAAATGCTGCTAGAAAAATGCATAAAAAACAGATGCAAAAAAACTAAGTAAGTCTGTAAGCGAAATAAAAACAGACAGTTCCAGGTAAAAATAATAGCCAATTAATTGATTCTCCAAAGATTAATATAGAATTAAAAATTGCAATTGGGATTATTAGATTGTTTGATACTGCAAGCCTATATGAACTCACTTTAGTTGCTCCAATATTCCACAATAAAAAACCAATCCCGGTAGAGCATAGTCCTAAAAATAAAAGAGCAAATAAGTTAGTATCTGTTAGATTAATAACATTATCTGATATTGAAAGATAGAATACAGACGTTATAATTGTAGCCCCAAAAAATAGTTGAGAAAAATTACTAACAATGTCTGTATCAATATTCTTAGTATTCCATTCCTTAAACCATACTTGTCCCCAAGCAAATACAAAGTTAGCACATTGAATGAGCATGAATCCGTGCCAATAATCAATTGGATTTGCAACATTGTATCTCATAAAGTATGAACCTAAGATAACTAAAGAGATTGCTAAAAATTCTTTTGATGTAATAGTATTTTTAAAAAAATATTTATCAGCAATAGATACAAAAATCGGAGTTGTAATAGTAAAAGTTGCAATTAGATAAGCTGGTAAATACTGATAAGATTGAATATAAAAAATATACATCAATCCAAATTGGATTGCTCCTATAGCAACCAGATTAATATCCCATTTAAATTTTTTGAATTGATATGCCGATATAGAGGCAAAGAAAACAAATGCAATCAAGTTTCTTGCATAACTAATAAAAAAAGAGTCTATTCCCGATAGACCATATTTAATAATTCCAAATGAAAAAGACCAAAGCAATGATACTAAGACTAAATACTTCAATACTAATCCTTGAAGTGCTGATCACATAATTTAGCTAATGCTATATCTTTATCTGTGACATCGCCACTATCATGCGTTGTGAGCGCTACATGGACCTTACACCAACTTAATGTCATGTCTGGATGATGATTTACTTCTTCGGCTAAAGAAGCGATCTTACTCAGAAAATTTACACCTGATAAATATGATGAAAATTCAAATGTTCTTGAAATAGTATTATTCTCATATTCCCAATTGTCTAGATCTTTAAACATTAGAAAGGCCAAATCATTGGAATAATCAAGACAGATACAATCCATAAAATAATACCTAAAGGAAGTCCTACCTTAATGTAGTCAGAATACCTATATCCTCCAGGACCATATACCATCAAGTTTGTCTGATAGCCTACCGGAGTAATGAAAGATGCTGATGCAGCATAACATACAGCAAAAATAAATGGCTTTGGATCGAACCCAAAGCTTGCTGCTAATGTTAAAGTAATAGGGGTCATAATAATTGCAGTAGCGGCATTAGATGCAATCTCTGTTAATATCATTGTAATCAAATAAATAACAGCTAAAAGAAAATATGGAGTAAGATGCTCTGGAAATAAATTCACTACACTTCCTATTCCATTTCCTATTATAACATCTAATCCTGTACGTTGAATAGCAACTCCCATTGGTAGGAAAGCTGCAATAACTATAATAACCTGCCAATGAATAGATGAGTAAGCCTCTTGAGGTGTAATAACTCTAGCTAGCAATAATGCAATCACTCCAATAATAACTCCAACTGCAATAGGAACGATCTTAAAAATAGCTAAACCTACAGCGCATAAAATTGTAGCAATACTTAACCACCAAAGGGGATGACTATCAAGTTTTGCATCTACTTTACCTAAGACAATAAATCCTTCCTTAGATGCAAGTTCATTGATGCGATCCTTAGGTCCATATACTAATAAAGTATCAAATGGCTTTAAAATAAAATGTGCTAACTTGCGTCGGATAACTTCGCCTTCTCTACGAATTGCTAGAACAAAACTACCAAATGTTCTTCTAAAATTAGCCTCTTGAAGAGTTTGTCCAATGAGTTCTGAATTGTCAGTAACTAGGCATTCTGCTAGTATATGGTCTTCTTGTTCTAACTCTTCTTGTGTAAGTTTTTCATCAGTCAAAAGCGCTAGATTTTCAATTTCTTTTAAACGTTGAAAATTTTCAAAAGATCCTTTTACAAATAAGACATCATCTTGTTTTAGTTTTAAGTTTCTTAAATTAGAAGCAATAATTTCACCGCCTCGCAATACATCTAAAACAATCACATCATAATTTTCATTAATTTTTCTATCTAACAAAGTCTTCCCACACAAAGGAGAATTTTCATTAATTCTAAATTCTGTTAAATATCCATCTAAGCTATAGTCTTCAATACTAGAAGATTTTGCTACTCTGGAAGGAAGTAATTTATATCCAATAGTAAAAATATATACTAGACCTATTCCAAATTTGATGATTCCAAATTTTGCAAATTCAAGCATCCCTAGCGATACTGAACCTCCTGAAGTATCTACTAATATTGAATTCACAATTAAGTTTGTAGAAGTTCCTACAAGTGTTAACGTTCCACCTAAAATAGCTGCATAGCTTAATGGAATCAACACCTTGGAAGGACTAATATTATATTTATCTGCTAATCGAATAGTAACAGGCATGAATATTGCTACAATTGCTGTGTTATTTACAACAGCAGAAGCAATACCGATAAAGAATAGATAAGCAACCATTCCTAAAATTCTAGACTTATCAATTAATTTATTAATACTGATAATAACATATTCTAGGATATGAGATTTTTGCAGTGCATAGCTCATCACAAAAAGACAAGCAATAGTAATGACAGCAGGGTTAGAAAATCCCGCAAGGCCCTCAGCTGGAGTAATACCAGCTGGACTAAATAGTCCGAGGACTAGCAACAACCCAAGAACCAGTAGAGCTGTTACATCTATTGGAAATAATTCTGTAATAAAAAGCACTAATGCTGTCAGAATTATAACAACTAGGAATATAATTTCCATAAGTACCGTGGAAAGGACTCGAACCTTCACATCTTACGATACTGGTTCCTAAGACCAGCGCGTCTACCAATTCCGCCACCACGGCATATATTTTTAACAATATAAAAAGAATTAACTAAAAAAAGCGTTAATTATGATTCATTGCAAAATCAAGTTCTGAAATTAAATCATCTACATGCTCAATACCAACAGAAAACCTTAATAAATTAGGCGTTATTCCTAAAGTAGTTTTTTCATCATGTGGCACAGAAGCATGGGTCATAGAATAAGGACAAGATATTAAACTTTTAACCCCACCTAAACTTTCAGCTAGCGTAATAATACTTAATTTTTTTGCAAAAATATTGATATCTATTGATTTATCTAATTCAAAAGAAATCATACTTCCATATACTGGATTTCCATCCGGTGAAGCATGTTGCTTTGTTGCTAAATCAAATTGTTTATGAGATTTTAACCCAGGATAAATCACTCTGGTTACTTTTGGATTATTATCTAGCCACTGAACAATCTTTCCTGCATTTTCAAACTGCCTTTCTACTCTAACAGAAAGTGTTTTAATTGATCTTAAAAGTAACCATGCATCAAATGGACTCGGCAATGCCCCGCCCGTATTTTGAATTAGGGTTATTTTTTCAGCTGCTGAATCATTGTTAACCATCAATGCTCCACTTAATACATCTGAGTGTCCACTAATAAACTTTGTTGTACTGTGCATTACAATATCTGCACCCAGGTCCAATGGTCTTTGACCATAAGAACCCATAAAAGTATTATCAACACTGACTAAAATATTTTTTTCATGCATTAAATCTGAAATTTTTTCAATATCAGCTAATTCTAATAAAGGATTACTTGGTGTTTCAAGATGAATCAACTTTGTATTTTCTTTAATTGAGCTTGAAACTATATCTAAGTTCGTCGTATCAATAAATTCAAAATCTACTTTATTATCATTTAATACTTTGGTAACTAATCTAAAAACACCTCCATATACATTGCGTGAAATTAGAACATGATCTCCTGGTTTGAACATCATAAAGATTGCAGTCATTGCTGCCATTCCAGAAGCAAATGCATAGGCATATTTAGCATTTTCTAACATAGCTAAATTTTCCTCTAAAGCCGACAATGTCGGACTCCCAACTCTTGAATAAACATATTTTTCTGAACTCTCAAATGAGGGTTGTCTAAAAGTAGATGTTAAATGAATCGGAGTAACAGCAGCTCCTGTTTCATCAATTTTATTTCCAACATGAATCGATTTTGTTGAAAAATGTAATTTATTTTTTTTATTAGACACGTGTATATCCTTTCAATAAGTATGACTCTAATTTTTTAAACTTTACTTCTAACTGTTCTCCTTCTGGAGATACTATTTTTATCTTATCATTTCTACCAATTTTATCTTCCACATTAACATCTGGAGCACTTTTTGATTTTGGCAAAGGATTGTCTTGTGGATCAACATGGGTTAATTGAATATTTTTTTGAAGAGGTGACATTTCTTTTGGACGTGCATTTTCACTAATTTGTGCATGATAAACACGTTGAACGACTGAAGCTCGTAGACCTATCATCAAGTCTTGAAAAAAATTATATGCTTCTGCTTTATATTCTATCAGAGGATTCTTTTGTCCAAATGCTCTTAGACCAATACCCTCTCTCAATTGATCCATTCCCAGTAAATGATTACGCCATTTTTCATCAATAGTTCTTAATACAACAAATTTTTCAAGCTTACGTAATAACTCTTCTGGTATGAGTTCTTCTTTCTTATTATAGTACTCTAATGCTTTTTCTAGAATGATATTTAATATCTCTTCTTTATTATTTTTTTCCTCAAAATCAGATTGATTTATGTCAATCAGTAAGTGTGCATTTAATTCTTGATTTAGCGCAGTCCAATCCCAATCTTTTATATGCTTAATATCTAATGGCTCAAATAAATCATAAATAAAATCATCTATAAATTCATCAATTGAAGATCTGATTGAATCTGACAATAATGCTTTATTTCTTAGTTCATAAACAATTTCTCTTTGTTGGTTTAAAACATCATCATACTCTAGTAAATGCTTACGCATACCAAAATTTCTTTCTTCAACTTTCTTTTGAGCATTACTTACCCCACGATTTAACATGCCGGCACTCAATTCTTGATCTTCATCCATTGCAAGTCTATCCATATATGAAGCAAGTTTATCCATATTGAAGAGTCTCATTAAATCATCCTCTAAAGAGATATAAAACTTTGATGAACCACTATCTCCTTGCCTACCAGATCGACCACGTAACTGTAAATCAATACGTCTTGATTCATGTCGCGCAGTACCAATGATATGTAATCCACCTAACTCTTCTACTCCTGGACCTAATTTTATATCTGTTCCTCTTCCTGCCATATTTGTTGCAATAGTAATAGCATTTTTTAATCCTGCCTGTGCTACAATTTCAGCTTCACTCTGATGCTGCTTAGCATTTAATACCTTATGCGGTATACCTTTTTGTTTTAACATTTTTGATAATAGCTCTGAAACTTCAACTGAAATTGTTCCAATTAAAACTGGTTGTCCTTTTTTGAAGTAATCACCTACTTCATTAATCACAGCTTTATACTTTGCATGCATTGATTTATAAATAGCATCATTAAAATCTTTTCTGGCAATCGGACGATGAGTTGGAATTACTGTAACACCTAGGTTGTAAATTTTTTCAAATTCTGCTGCTTCAGTGTCAGCGGTACCTGTCATTCCAGATAACTTATCATACATTCTAAAATAGTTTTGAATAGTAATTGAAGCTAAGGTTTGAGTTTCTTTTTCAATCTTAACATTTTCTTTTGCTTCTAGTGCTTGATGAAGGCCTCCACTAAATCTTCTTCCAGGTAATACTCTTCCTGTAAATTCATCTACAATTAATACTTGTCCATTTTGTACTACATACTCTACATCTTTATCAAATAATGTATATGCTTTAAGTAATTGATTTAAATAATGAATTTTACCACTTCTTTGAGAGTGTAATTGATATGCTTTTTCTTTATTTAATTTCTTTTGATCTTCGGATAGATTGCTTTCATCTATATCGCTTAACATCACTCCCAAATCAGGTATTGTAAATGCTTCAACATTATCTGGAGATAAAGCCAACCTTCCTTTATCTGAAAGATCTACGCTATTCGACTGTTCATCTATACCAAAGTATAAATCTTCATCAAGCTCATGTAGTTTTTTATCTGCAATATATTCAGACTCAACACTATTCATCAATTTTAGCGTTCCCTGCTCTTGGAATAATTCTTGTAATTTGATATCCTTAGGTAATCCCTTTTTTGCTTTCAATAAAAGTAAGCCGGCATCATAGCGTTGATCTTCTGATGGCGAATCAATTCTTAATATCGCTTCTGCTTTTGCTACTAATTCAGTAACTAGTTGCTTCTGTTGTCTGACTAAATTTTTTACAGGCGAACTTAAGTCTATATAAGACTGGTTGACTTTAGTTTCTACTGGTCCTGAAATAATCAAAGGAGTTCTGGCTTCATCTACTAGAACACTATCTACTTCATCTACTATAGCATAGTGATGAGGTCTTTGTACTAAATACTCAGAATCAATTGTCATATTATCTCTTAAATAATCAAATCCAAATTCATTGTTAGTTCCATAGGTAACATCGCAACTATAAGCTTCCTTTCTTTGATCTGGATTCATTGAATTTAGAATATGACCAACAGACATACCTAACATCTCAAAAACCTTGCCCATCCATTCTGAATCTCGTTGGGCTAAATAATCATTAACAGTTACAACGTGCACTCCTCTACCCGATAAAGCATTTAAATAAATAGGCATCGTTGCAACTAAAGTTTTTCCTTCTCCAGTTTTCATTTCAGAAATCTTTCCTTGATGAAGAACAATTCCACCAATTAATTGTTCATCATAAGGAATCATTTCCCATTCAATTTTTTGACCAACAGCTGTCCATTTTTTTCCACATAATAATCGAGAAGTATGTTTCACTAAAGCAAAAGCTTCTACTAAAATATCATCCAATACTTCTTTTTCAATTTCTGTACGTATTTTCTGTATTGCTTTTCTATCGGTAATATCTTTTAATTTTTCACTTTCTATAGTCTGAATTTTTTCCTGTACATGTTTTTGTAATTCGTGAGTTCTTTCTGATAAGTATGATTCATCTTTTCCTTCTAATGAATCATATAGACTGTTAATCTGACCGACTAAAGGTTTAATCTGCTTAATTTCTCTTCCAGATTTTGTACCAAATATTTTTGTTAATACGCTCATATCAATTATAATTTTTTATATACGGAGTCTAATACTCCATTGACAAATGCAGTACTATCTTCAGAGCTAAACTTTTTAGCATTTTCTATAGCGGAGCTAATAGTAACTTTATAGGATATATCATACTCTTTCATGAGTGACATTTCACATATTGACATCTGCATAATTAATCTATCAATAATATTAATTCTATCAAGAGTCCAATTCTCTAATGAGTCTTCAATTTTTTTATCTAAACTTTCAGAGTTCTTTATTGTGAGCTTAAATAATTCATTCACGAATTTTTTTGTTGGCTTATCAAACTGATAGCGTTCATTAATATCATGCAAAACTTTTTTTTGATCTTCATTAGAAACATGCTTTGCATACAAGGCCTGCAATACTGCTTCTCTGGCTTTTTTTCTATGTTGTTTTTTACTCATTAATGATGCCATTTAATAAATTCATTTACTCTTCTCTCTGCAAGTAGGTTTGCTGCTTCAAGAGTTGAAATATTATTTGTTGCTGCATAGTCAAATATTCTCATAAGAATATAGTATATACCCTCTACTTGATAGCGAGCTTTTTCTTTATTATAGCCTTGAAGCTCATTTGCAACATTTATTAATCCGCCAGCGTTAATTACATAGTCAGGAACATACATTATTTTTTTGCTTAGCAATAACTTTGAATCTCTAGATTCTTTTTCAAGTTGATTATTTGCTGCTCCAGCAATAATAGAGCATTTTAATTTTTTAATTGAGTCTGGATTAATCACCGCGCCTAAAGCACATGGTGAAAATACATCTAGATCTGCAGAAATTAATTCTTCATTTGATAAAGGTATAACTCCAAAAGTATTAACTACGGCATCTAATTTTTCTTGATCTATATCATAGCCATAAATTATTGCACCTGCTTCGTGAAGATGTTTACATAAATTATGACCTACGTTTCCAAATCCTTGTATTCCAACCTTCAAGTCTCTCATTGACGTTATGCCTAATCTTTTCTTTAGCGCAGCCTGCATACCGACAAATACGCCATATCCAGTTAATATTGATGGATCTCCACTTCCACCCATAGCTCTTTGAATCCCAGTAACATGATTAGTCTCCATTCTAATGAACTCCATATCATGTACTGACATACCAACATCTTCTGCTGTAATATATGCTCCATTCAAACTTTCTACGAATTTTCCAAAAGATCTTAAAAGTACTTCTGATTTATCTGAAGCCGGGTCTGCAATGATTACTGCTTTTCCTCCTCCTAAATTTAAATTTGCTATTGAGGCTTTGTATGTCATTCCTCTCGAAAGTCTCAAAACATCAACTAAAGCATCATGTTCATTTTTATAAGGATACATTCTACATCCTCCTAGAGAAGGACCTAAAACAGTATTATGAATTGCTATAATTGCTTTCAAGCCAGAACTTTTGTCATTGCAGTAAACTATTTGCTCATGATTTGTTTTACTGATTCTTTCAAATATGCCTTTATTCATTATAATTTTCCTTTTATCCTTCCAGTTTTGAGTATGCATTTATAATATGCTTCACTAAACGGTGTCTGGCGATATCATGCTCATTTAATTCTACAATTCCAATATCTTTTATGTTTTTTAAAATACTCAGAATACTAATCAATCCTGAGTTAGATTTCTTTGGTAAATCAATCTGAGATATATCTCCAGTAATTATCGCTCTAGAATCTATACCCAACCTAGTTAAAAACATTTTCATTTGAATGGTAGATGCATTTTGAGCTTCATCTAAGATCATTACAGATCTATTGATTGTTCTTCCTCTCATGTAAGCCAAAGGAATAATTTCTATAATTCCCTTACTAAGAAACATTTGAATCTTACTTTTTGGTAATAATTCATTTAATGCATCATATAATGGTCCAAGATATGGATCAATTTTATCTTTCAAGTCTCCTGGGAGAAATCCCAAACTTTCTCCTGCTTCTACCGCAGGTCTACAAAAGATAATTTTTTCAATTTCATGCTTTTCTAATAAAGAAAGTGCGTGGGCAACTGCCAAAAATGTTTTTCCCGTTCCAGCTGGTCCTACAGATATAACAATTTCATTTCTATATAAGGATTCTAATAAATTTTTCTGCCCATCTGTCTTAGCATGTATAGGTCCTTTTTTACCATAAAAAATAACATTATTAATAGATTTTTTACTATCAAGGCTCTTCTGCATATTCATTGCCAATAATTGATTGATATCCTTTGTGCTAAGATTATTACCTTTTTTAATGGAATCAACCATATGGCCTAAGATTACAGAAAAATGCTCTAAATCTTTTTTGAGACCTTGGCAAAAAATACTATTACCGCGAATGTTAATATTTAATGGAAGAGATTTTTCAAGAAAAAGGATATTTTGATCGCCGATGCCATAAAGCTCTGTCAGATCAACTCCTTTTATTTCAAATGTTTTTTTCATTCTCTTTAATACCTATACCTAGATCATCTAATTGTTCATCTGAAACAGTATTGGGAGAGTCTTCCATGAGTGCAGACGCTGAAGTAGTTTTTGGAAATGCGATTACGTCTCTGATATTATTTACACCAGCTAACAACATTACCAATCTATCTAATCCAAATGCAATACCGCCATGAGGAGGAGTTCCAAATTTTAGAGCATCAATGAAAAATCCAAACTTACTATTGATATCTTCTTTAGTAAGGCTCATAGTTTCAAAAATTTCCTGTTGTAGTTTTTGATCATGGATTCTAATAGACCCCCCTGCTACTTCATAGCCATTGATTACTATATCATAACCTTTTGATATAGCTTTTTCAGGTTCTGATATTGCAATTTTAATATCTTTATCTTTTGGGGCTACGAAAGGATGATGCACAGAATCAAAGCGTTTATTATCTTCATCCCAACTAAACAATGGAAAATCTACAATCCATACAGGCTTAAATACTGAGTCATCGCATAAATTTAGCATTTCTGCAACTTTCACTCTTATCTTTCCTAATACTTTTAAAGATATTTGAGAGGTATCAGCAACCATAAAACATATAGAATCATTCTGAATATCACAATCTGATGCAATAGTATTTTGAAGGTCTTCATTGAAAAATTTTGATATACCGCCTTCAAAAGAGTTTGCTTTATACTTCATCCAAGCTAGCCCTTTAGCTCCAAGTGATTGAGCATAAGTATCTAATTCAGAAATAATTTTTCTAGAAAAAAAGTCTGAATTATTTACATTGATCATATTCACAGACTCTGAGCTTTTAAATGCTTGAAAATCAGACTGATCAGAAAAAGATTTAAAATCTTGCAACTCTACTGCATATCTAAGATCGGGCTTATCACTACCAAACCTTTTCATTGCATCTTTATAAGATAGAGTAGGAAATGGAGTTTCCATTTTAACATTGTTAACTTCATAAAATACAGTTGAAATAAGTTCTTCTACTAAATCTCTTACGTGCTGCTCGTCAACAAAACTCATTTCTAAATCAATTTGAGTAAATTCAGGCTGTCTATCTGACCTTAAATCTTCATCTCTAAAACATTTCACAATCTGAAAATATCTATCTAACCCAGAAATCATAAACAATTGTTTATACATTTGAGGTGATTGAGGTAAAGCATAAAATTTTCCATTATGAACCCTGCTTGGCACTAAATAATCTCTTGCACCTTCAGGTGTAGACTTAGTTAATACTGGGGTTTCGATTTCAATAAAATTTTGATCATTTAGGAAATTTCTAACTACCTGAGTTGTCTTATGTCTAAGAATTAAATTATTTTGTAATTCAGAATTTCTTAACTCTAAATAACGATACTTTAATCGATGCTCTTCAGTAGAAGCTGATCTATCATGAATAGACATTGGAAGCGGAGAAGCCATATTCAAAATTTCTAGCTCTTCTGCAACAACTTCGATTTCTCCTGTTGTCATATTATTATTTACTAATTCTGATGATCTAGCTATGACATTACCAGAGACTGATATTACATCTTCATTTGATAAGGTTTTTCCTTTACCTATAAGAGAATCTGTATTTAAGATAATTTGAGTTTTACCAAATCTATCTCTGATATCAATAAAAATAATTTTCCCATGTGTACGTGTCGAATTAACCCATCCAAACAATCGAACGTTTTTATCAATATTCTTCTTGGTTAATTCACCACAATTATGTGTTCTAGATTCCATATAGTACCAATGTAATAATTATTTTTCTAATTCTTGTGCATTTTCGACAAGCAATAATACCTTATCTGGAATGTCATCAGTAGAGTCGGAATTGATATCAGCAATGCCAGCTGAACAAGAAAATTGAATCTCTTTATCTTCTGTTTTTACTGATATTACCCCTTCCTTTAAATTTAGGATAGAGTTAGTATGATTTTTCATAATTCCAAAGTAGCCTTCAGTTCCAGGACATTTAACATATGTCACATTATCAAAACTGAACGAATGTGTTGGCGTTACGATATCTAAACTAAAGAAATTTGTCACTTCTTAGCCTTTTCAATTGCTTCATCGATTGATCCTACATATGAAAAAGCATTTTCAGGAATTTCATCTGCCTCTCCACTAAGTATTGCTTCAAATCCTGCGATAGAATCTTCTAATTTTACATAACGACCTTCTAGCCCTGTAAACTGTTCTGCTACGAAGAAAGGTTGAGACATAAATTTTTGCATTTTTCTTGCTCTAGATACAACCAATTTATCTTCATCAGATAATTCATCCATACCGAGAATAGCAATAATATCCTGTAAATCTTTATACTGCTGTAAGGTTGTTTGCACAGATCGCGCAACATTATAATGCCTATCTCCAACAACTCTTGGATCTAGAATTCTAGATGTCGATGTAAGTGGATCAATAGCAGGATAGATTCCTAGTTCAGCAATTTTTCTATCTAACACTGATGTAGCATCTAAGTGTGCAAATGCTGTTGCAGGTGCCGGATCAGTTAAATCATCCGCTGGTACATAAATTGCCTGAATAGATGTAATAGATCCTTTCTTTGTAGATGTAATTCTTTCTTGCAAATCTCCCATCTCTGTTGATAGTGTTGGTTGATATCCCACAGCTGAAGGCATTCTTCCTAACAATGCAGATACCTCTGAACCAGCTTGAGTAAATCTAAAAATATTGTCTACAAACAATAGGACATCTTTACCTTCATCGTCTCGAAAATGTTCAGCCATTGTCAATGCACTTAATCCAACTCTTAAACGTGCACCTGGTGGTTCGTTCATTTGTCCAAAAACGAGTGCTGTTTTATCAATAACGCCTGATTCTGTCATTTCAGCATAAAGATCATTTCCTTCTCTAGTTCTTTCTCCAACTCCAGCAAATACAGAGAATCCACCATGCTCAGTCGCAATATTTCTAATAAGCTCTTGAATTAAAACTGTTTTTCCAACACCAGCTCCTCCAAATAATCCTGTTTTTCCGCCTCTAGTATAAGGCTCCATCAAATCAACAACCTTAATACCAGTTTCAAACATCTCAGATGTTGTGGTTAAATCTTCTTGTAATGGAGCAGCTCTATGAATTGGCGATGTTTTTGTATTTCCTACTTCTCCTTTTTGATCAATTGGATTTCCAAGGACATCAAACATCCTACCTAAAGTTGCTTCTCCAACAGGAACAGAAATTGGCTCACCCATATCTGAAACGACCGTACCCCTTACGAGACCGTCTGTAGAGTCCATAGCGATTGTTCTCACAACGCCTTGACCTAAATGCTGTGCTGTTTCTAATACTAGATTAGATCCATCTTCTCTTTTGATACTTAGAGCATTTAAAATTCTTGGCAAATGGCCTTGATTGAACTTTACGTCAACCACCGCACCAGTTATTTGTAATACTTTACCTTCATTATTCATTTTTAGTCCCCTTAATCGACTAGCGCTTCTGATCCGCTAACAATTTCTAACATTTCTGTCGTGATTGCCTCTTGACGCGCTTTGTTAAATTCTAGTTTCAATTCTTTAATTATTTCTTTTGCATTTTCTGTGGCATTATCCATTGCAATCATTCTAGCAGCTTCTTCACTACTATAAGACTCTAACATCTGTTGCCACATTTGCACTTTCAGATGTTTTGGTAATAATGATTCTACAATTCTTTCTTGATTTGGCTCATAGTCATAATTATAATTTTTGACATTATAGTCTTCAGTAAAGTCAATTGGCAATACTTTTTCTATCATCAAATCTTGTGATGCTAATGTCCTGAATCGATTATAAATGACATAAACTTCATCTACCTTAAGATTATTAAATGCTCCAATAAATGTTTCAGAAATTTCAGATGCTGTATCAAATGTCATATCTTTCCAGAAATCATAAAAAGATTCAACAACATTATAATCTCTTTTACTAAAATACTCTGAAGCTTTTTTACCTAGGCAAAATACTTGTACTTTATCTTTACCAAACTTTTCAATTTCTTTTTCAGCTAATCGAATTACACTGGAATTAAAAGAGCCTGCAAAACCTCTATCACTAGTAATAACAATGATAGCTCTATTTTTTACATCTCTTTTTCTAACTAATGGAATATTAGTACTAGAAACTTGAGGTAAAATTCTACATATCAAATCTTGTGTATTCCTTGAGTATGGTCTAGAAATTTCCATCTTTTCTTGTGCTTTTTTCACTTTAGCTGCAGCAACCATTTTCATAGCCTTTGTAACCTGTTGAATACTGCTAACAGATTTTATGCGTTCTTGAAGATTTTTAAGATTAGCCATATTAGAAGCTCTTTTTAAATTCCTCAATTGTCTTATTCATCTTACCAGCTAAGTCATCTCCAATATCTCCTGTATCATTAATTTCTTTAATACAGTCTGAAGCCTTAGATGCAAAATGCTCTAGCAATCCAACTTCAAATTCCTTGACGGATTCAATTTCTATATCATCAAGATATCCCTGACTAGCTGCATAAATAATTACTACTTGATTGGCTGTAGACATTGGTACATATTGATTTTGTTTCAATATCTCGACCATTCGACGCCCTCTAGTAATTTGTGCTGCTGTAGCTTCATCTAAATCAGACGCAAATTTTGCAAATGCTTCTAACTCTCTGAATTGCGCTAAGTCTAATCTCAACTTACCAGCAATTTTTTTCATTGCTTTGATTTGTGCGCTTCCACCAACTCTCGATACAGAAAGTCCTACATCTACTGCGGGTCTGACTCCACCATTAAATAGATTGGTATCTAGATATATTTGTCCATCAGTAATAGAAATTACATTTGTTGGAATATATGCTGATACATCTCCTTCTTGAGTTTCAATAACTGGTAATGCAGTCAACGAACCTGAACCTAAATCTTCAGATAGCTTTGAAGATCTTTCTAACAATCTACTATGCAAATAAAATACATCTCCAGGGAAAGCCTCTCTACCTGGAGGTCGTCTTAATACTAATGACATCTGCCTATAAGCTGTAGCCTGTTTAGATAAATCGTCATAAACAATTAGTCCATGCATACTATTATCTCTATAATATTCTCCCATTGCACATCCAGAATATGGTGCTATATATTGTAAGGGAGCAGGATCAGATGCATTTGCAACAACTACTGTAGTATATTCCATTGCACCATTTGCCTCTAACTCACCTACTAACTTTGCTACTGTAGATGCTTTCTGACCAATTGCGACATAAATACAATAAACTGGACTATCACCATCATGAGTAGATTTTTGATTAATAATTGTATCCGTAGCAATAGCAGATTTTCCTGTCTGTCTATCTCCAATAATCAACTCTCTTTGACCTCTACCAATTGGGATCATACTATCGATTGATTTTAAACCTGTTTGCAAGGGCTCTTTTACTGGAAATCTTTGCATCACTCCCAATGCTTTTCTTTCGATAGGCAATGTATGTTTTGCATTGATTGGACCTTTACCATCCATAGGTACACCTAAAGGACTAACTACTCGACCTAATAATTCTTTTCCTACAGGAACTTCTACTACTTTTCCTGTTCTTTTTACAATATCACCTTCCTTAACAAGACTACTGTCTCCAAAGAGTACAACACCTACATTTTCTTCTTCTAAATTTAATGCCATACCAAATACATTATTTGGAAATTCTACAAGCTCAGAACTCATCACATTTCCTAGGCCACTAGTTCTAGCAACTCCATCTCCAATTTCTAAAACCTCACCAACTTCATTTACATCAACATTGTTGTCGATATTTTTTATTTGGTCGCGTAGTAAATCACCGATTTGATTAGTTTTAATATCCATCTATACCCCTATTAATTTTGATTTTGCGTTTTCTAATTTTGTTTTTAAGCTGCTATCAAATAGCATATCATCAATCTTAATCTTTAATCCTCCAATTAAATCTTTATTAGTTGAAAAATTAATATCAATTTTCTTTTTTGTTATGTCGCTTAGCGCATTTGATAATTGTATTCTCGCATTTTCATCCATATCTGAAGATGATGTCACCTCTACGTATGCTATATTTAACTTCTTTTTGGCCAAAACTACAAAACTCTTATTTACATCGATCAATAAATTCATGTCATCATTTTCAATCATAACCAATAGCATATTCAGCAAACTCTCATTAAAAATTTCTTTAAAAGATTCCCTAAATATGTTCATCTTTTGGCTTGAATCAACTGACTTTGATTTTAAGAATGTATTAATTGTCAGATCTTTTGTTGATAAAGCAGCAAGTGCATGCAACGATGTCTTAATATCTTGAAAAATCTCAAAAGTATTGACACTGCCGCATAGCGCTTCAGAATATATTTTTATTTTTTTATGATTTTGCTTCATCTACATTCATTGCTTCTAGTGAGGATTTAATAAATTTCTCATTATCGTCATCTTTCACATTTCTTTGTAATATTTTAGAAGCTAAATCAATACTAAGATCAACCACTTCTTCTTTGATCTCTTTGATTGCTCGTTGCTTCTCAATTTCAATTTTAGATTTAGCATCTATAATAAATTCATCAGATTTTACTTTAGCTTTTTCTAAAATATTATTGGCTGCATCTTCAGCTTTTTGCTTGCTATCAATTACGATAACCTTACCTTCTTTTTTGGCTTGATCTAATATTTTTTGTGACTCATCTTTTATTTGCTCTAAATCAGACTTTGCACTTTCCGCCATTTTCAGAGAATTTGCGATATCCTCTTCTCTCTCTTCAAGAAAATCTAAGAGAGGATTCCATGCAAATCTCTTTAGTACAAAAAGAACAGTCATAAAAATAAATAATGACCAAATATACGTACCAAGATCTGGTGTTAATAAATCCATACTTCTTCCTTACGTTTATCGTTTACTATTAACCAAGAACCAATGATAATAATCCAAGCAAAATTGCTGCTCCCTCAACCAAAATTGCTAGAAGAAATGTTTGAGATCTAATTTCTCCAGCTGCTTCAGGTTGTCTTGCAATAGCTTGAGCTACTCCATAACCAATTAAACCAATACCAATTCCTGCGCCTATTACTGCTAATCCTGCTCCCATAGTGAGACTCCTTTTTTTGTGTTAATGATCTACGTGTATTGCCATTCCTATAAAAACGGCTGTTAATAAAGCAAATACATAAGCTTGAATTACTGCAACAAGCAGCTCAAGCATAGTTAATCCTAGTGCAAGCGCAACAGAAAAAGGAGCCATAGCAAATCCTGCGATTGCTCCGAGTTCGGCGTTAGCACTAAAAATAAATGTTATAAAAATAACTAAAGCTATGTGTCCCCCCATCATATTACCAGCTAACCTTAGAGTCAAGGCTAAAGGTCGTATAAAAAGTCCCATGAACTCTATAGGAACTACAACAAAATATAGTGGCCACGGTAATCCGGAAGGAGCTAAATTTTTCCAATGCTGAATAAAACCATATTTCTTAATTCCAGCACCAATAAAAGCAATTAGGGAAATAGTAGCAAGAGCAAATGTGACATTCACATTTGCAGTAACAGTATTACCTCCCTTAGAAAGTATATAAAGAATATTATACTTTTCAAAAAATTCAAATTTATATCCAAGAGAACCAATTAATCCAGAAAGATCAAAAATAGGGATTAATCCTAAAATATTTGAAAATAAGACAAAAAAGAATATTGTATATATAAGAGGAGCCCAATCTCTATGCTCTTTATCGCCGATAGAGTTTTTAAGAACATCCTCTCTAAGATAAACAACCATCATTTCAATCATGCTCATAAACTTATTAGGGATATTTTTCTTATGAGAAATATAGCTCTGCACTAAAGCAACAATAGTTGAAACCATTATTAATGATACAAAGAATAAAAGAAAAACATGCTTGGAAATTCCAAAGTCAACAGAAATACCAAATATCTCAGTAAATCTATTACTCAAAGACTCAAGTTCAAAAATATTGTTCTTACTATCAGCGACATGATCAATTGCATAATCAGATGCTTTATCCATCGACCATTTTTCTGAAATTTTTTCACCAACAATCATCGCCGAAATATTAATCAAAACATGTAAGGAAAAACAGAAAAAAAATCAGATTTTTAATTATTTTTTTACAACGTGATTGTAGGCTGAAATAGAACCATGGATTACGCCTCCAATAATAGCAATATAAGATATATCCTTTGTAATAAGATAACCACATACTATCCAAGCAATAATAATACCAAAAAACTCAAAATATATCGCATAACTTTCTGACATAATCGAGCTTAATGATCTCTTGGGAGGGTTCATTTATAAATCAAAATCATCTTCAATGATTTCACAGCGTCCAGAAAATTGAGCGCCATCCTGTATTGTTAATACTTTATATTTTAAGTCTCCAACTAGTTCACACTTCCCTAATAGCTCAGCAGAGCCATTGATAAAGACATCTCCTTGGATATAACCATTAATTTGTATTGTTGAAGCCTTAACATTTCCAAAAATTTTTCCTTTTTTTGCTAATTGGATTGCTCCACCAGTAGAAACTGATCCTCTTATTTCTCCATAAATAGTGATATTACCACTTAAAATCATATCACCATCAATTTGGACGTCCTCTGCTATAATTGTCTGACTATTACTTGATTTATTATTCATTTGATTCCTCCTCAAATTTATCAGATTTTTTTGAAAAGTTAGGGAAAAAAGTTAATGGATCAATTGGCTCTCCATCTTTCCATATTTCAAAATGTAAATGAGGTCCTGTGGATACTCCTGTATTTCCAATCTTCGCAATTAATATACCTCGATCTATTTTCTCATTTTTTTTGACAAAATTTTCTTCATTGTGATAATAATGAGAGTGATATCCATTTTGATGATCGATAACAATCCCGTTACCAAGCTCTTTAGAATAATCACTGTAAATTACAACTCCACTAGCAATGGCAACAATAGGAGTAGATTCATCACTTACAATATCTATTCCAAAATGTAGGGTACTTAAATTAAAATCTTTACTAATAATTCCATCGGTAGGCTGTATATCTGGTATATTATCTGTAACCATAAATCTAATATTGCTATCTGGTAATATATTTTGACTGTCAGAACCAATAATATTCTCAATATAAGATTTCATTAATCCTATCTCCTCTAATGTTCCGCTAATATTTTCTATAATTTTTTCTTGCTGCTCAATCTCTTTATTGATAGCAGTGATCTTAAAATACTCTTTCACAATAGGTATAGAAAGAAGCAATAATGACAAAGAAGCAATAAGACAAAAAGCGATTAAAGACAATCCTCCTATCAGGGTAGGTCTATTGAATTCAGACTGCCATGTTTTATCATTAAAAGGAGAAATAAATAATATTTTATATTTTTTAAATTTCATCAATATTCTTCTTTATAAATTAAGTCTATTATTCAAAATCTGGCTTTATACTTTTAAGCTTATCAATAACACGATCCCAAGTTTTTGAATCAAAATGAATTTTGATAAACCCTTTTTTGGTATTCTTATTATTATTGATTGTTACTTTAGTTCCAATAGTTCTTGCAATTTTATTTTCAATCTGATGTATCTGGTTGTCCCATTTTGTATCATTTGATGCTGCAGCTTCTACTTTCCTGACCGACATTTTTTCTTTTAACAATCGCCTCCAAAGAAGAATCATCCCTTGAGTAGTCTTTTTTTGCAAGATTGCTCTTGCTTGTCCTGCATTAATTTCATTTTTAAGAATACTATTTTGAATTTCTTCGGGTAGATTTAATAGTCTCAGTGAATTAGAAACTGCTGGACGTGACTTACCGACTGTTTTTGCAATCTCTGTAATGGAGCTATCTAAATTGTCTTTTAAATATTGATAGCCTTTAGCTTGTTCGATTGCATTTAAATCTTCTCTTTGTATATTTTCAATTAATGCCATGTACATTATATCTTTATTGGAATCTGCATCTATTATATATGCTAATATTCTTTTTCTTTTTAATAATTGGTGTGCCCTGAATCTTCTTTCTCCTGCAACAATAATATATTTATTATTTGACGCTTTAACTGTTATGGGGGTGATTAAACCTTTTTCATCAATGGACTGAGCTAATTGTTTTAGTGATTTTTCATCAAAAACTTTTCTAGGTTGATTTGGATTTGGAGTGATTCTACTAATTAATATATTATTTTGCTCTACATCTTCAGAAGATTTATTCGGTGCAAGTAATGCGCCAATTCCTTGTCCTATCTGATTATTTTTTTTCATTTAGAATCTCCAATGCTAATTCCATATAGTTTTTTGCTCCAGCACAATCAACATCATACATAATAGCTGGCTTTCCATCGTCTGGAGCTTCAGCTAATCTGATATTTCTGCTAATTTTTGTCTTAAGCAACTTATTTTTAAATTTTGATTTTAATAAATTTTCTACTTTTTTTGCTAAGCGCAGTCTTTTAGTATGCATCGTAATAAGGATTCCAAGTATTTTTAAATCCTTATTCAGATTATCTTGAACGAGCCTAATAGTCTCTTGCAAACTTTTTAAACCTTCTAAAGCAAAAAATTCACTTTGAATAGGAATCAATACGTTATTTGATGCTACTAGAACATTTAGTGTTAACAATCCTAGAGATGGAGGACAATCTATCAAAATAAAATCATAATCTTTTTTTACTTTATTAATTAATCGCAATAGTTGTTTTTCTCTATTTTGTACTGATACCAATTCTACTTCGCAGCCTACCAAATTATTATCTGATCTAATAAAGTCTAGATAATCTAAATTTGTAGTTGAAATAATATCTCTCATAGTTTGATTTCCGCTTAAGGCGTCATAGATAGAATAATTATTATCAATCCCAAAATTTGACAAGCCGGTTGTTGCATTTGACTGGGGATCAAAATCAATTAATAAAGTTCTCTTTTCTAAGATAGCTAAACTGGCAGCTAAATTAATAGCTGTCGTTGTTTTACCAACGCCACCTTTCTGATTAATAACTGCGATAATTTTTTTCATTTGAGCGAAAAAATTTAATTGGTATTCAATCTTAATACAAAGTTTTTAAAAAATCATCTCAATGGAGTTAATTTACGCTATGCATAATGCAATTTTAATTACAGGATTCAATGGTGAAATAGGTAGGCAGACCCTGTTAGCTTTGTCTAAAAAAGAAACTCTAATTATTGCATTAGATATCAATGAGTCTGATATAAAATATGATAATGTGGTTTATATAAAGGACAGTATCCTTAATAAAGATGTTATGAAATCAATATTTACTGATTATAATATTATTGAAGTATATCATTTTGCTGCATTACTAAGTCAATCTGCAAATAATAATCCAGAATTGGCTCGTGAAGTAAATGAAGAAGGATCAAAGTTAATAATTCGTTCTGCTATGGATCATGGAATACAACATAAATCATTTGTAAGAATTTTTTTTCCTAGCTCAATTGCAGTATATGGCCCAAGAAAATTACAAGATGCAAAAGAATGGGATATTATAAAACCTCAAACAATATATGGGCGTAATAAACTAGTTATAGAACAATTTGGTACGCAAAAATATGAAGAAAGTATCCAGCTGGGATATGGAATTGATTTTAGATGCTTAAGATTTCCCGGAATTATTAGTCCATATACCATACCATCAGGAGGAACAACTGATTTTGCTCCACAAATGCTACATGCAGCATGTAATAATGAACAATATACTTGTAAGGTAGATCCATCTACATTACTTCCATTCCTAAGTATTAAAAGTACAATTCATGCTATCTTGCAAATTATGACTGTTCCACATATTCAGTCAAAATTAAGAGCGTTTAATGTAGAAGAGATAAGCTTAAGTCCTGAAGAGATTGCTAAAGAACTACAAAAGGAATTCCCAAAATTTATTGTAGATTACGATATAGATTCTAAATTTCAATCTATTGCAGATACATGGCCTGAAAATTTGAATTGTGATGAAGCTAAAAAAGAATGGAATTTTATAAATGATTGTAGCAAAAATGCAATGTTTGAACAATACTTAATACCTGAAATCAAAAAGAATTATGGAAAATATTAAAGATATCTTACAAAGCAATCTTGAAAAAATTAAGGAAGATGGTACGTTTAAAAACGAACGTATCATTGAAACTCCTCAAGAAACAGAAATTAATGTCCTTGGAGAAACAGTTATTAATTTTTGTGCTAATAACTACTTAGGGCTATCTAATAATATTCATATAAAAAAAGCAGCTATTGAAGCGATTAATGAATGGGGATTTGGACTAAGTTCAGTTCGATTTATTTGTGGCACTCAAACAATTCATAAAGAATTAGAAAAAAAAGTAAGTCAATTTCATCACAAAGAAGATACTATTCTTTATTCATCATGCTTTGATGCTAACGGCGGTTTATTCGAAACTATTTTATCGAAAGAAGATGCAGTATTCTCAGACGAACTAAATCATGCCTCTATTATAGATGGAATAAGACTATGTAAGGCGGAAAAAAATCGCTACCGACATTCAGATATGGCACACTTAGAAGAATTACTAAAAAATTCTAGTGCTCGAGTAAAGCTAATTGCAACAGATGGTGTTTTTAGTATGGATGGAGTAGTTGCTCCATTAAAAGATATTGTTATCTTAGCAAAAAAATATAATGCTATGGTTATGCTCGACGATTGTCATGCAACAGGATTCTTAGGTAGTGGCGGTAAAGGCAGTGCAGATTATCACAATGTTTTAGATGATATTGATATTATCACATCTACATTTGGAAAAGCGCTTGGCGGTGCTTCTGGAGGATTTGTATGCGCTTCCAAAGAGATTGTTGAAACTCTGCGACAAAAATCAAGGCCTTATTTATTCTCTAATAGCTTAGCTCCTGCTTTAGTTGCAGCGTGTATTAAAGTATTCGATATTATTGAAAATGATTATAGCTACAAAGAAAGATTAGAAAAAAATACGATGTATTTTCGAAAAAAAATTAGAGAACATGGTTTTGATATAAAAGGTGTCGATCATCCGATTGTACCTATTATGATTTATGATGCAAAAAAAGCTGTTGAAATGTCAGAGCGTTTATTGAAAAAAAATATATATGTTATAGCATTTTCATACCCAGTAGTAGGTAAAGATCAAGCAAGGATTAGAGTGCAACTATCTTCAGATCATACTCGAGAACAGCTCGACCATGCACTTAATGCTTTTTGTGAGGTTGGAACAGAGTTAAATATAATTTAAAAAAATAGTGAAAAAGTATTTGAAAGTATTAAATTCTTTTCACTTTAAAGTAAGCAAAATATGAACAATACATTAACAACAAGATTACTAACCATTCTATTTATTTTTGGCTTGGGGATTTATGCCCTTTTACCATCAATTAGATATCAATTGTTAAGTGACGATGCAAAAGACAACTTATCAGAAGACGAGTTAGCATACTTTGAATCAAAAAGTATCAAACAGGGGCTTGATTTAAAAGGTGGTATATATATTGTACTTGAAGTAGATCTACCTCAACTCATTAATACTCTTGCTAAAAATAAAGATAAAAAATTTGATCAATTTCTAGAAGAATTAAATCAGGATTATAAAAATAGCAGTACTGACTTCTTTACTTTATTTGAAGAAAAAGCATTAGAAAAAGATTTAAAATTACCTAGATATTTCATCAGCTATGGTAAAACAAAAGATCAAATCATTGAACAATTAACTCTTCAATCAGCAGATTCAATTAATCGAATTATTGAAATTATTCAAAATCGTGTAGATCAATTTGGTGTTGCAGAACCTACAATTCAAAAACAAGGTAACAATAGAGTTATTGTTGAGCTTGCAGGAGTACAGGATTCTGAAAGAGCTAGAGACTTACTACAAAGTACTGCCCTACTCGAGCTAATGATTGTAAAAGATGTAGAGAGCACTAATACTATTGTAAGACAGATTGATAATCTAGCTGCAATGAATATTGAAAAAACTAATGATAATGTTGATCAATTATTTGATACAAATAATTCTGATGAAAATAACTTAGGATTTTCTTCATTATTAATAGCTGTTGGTAGCGACCTAGCAATATCTACAAGTAACTTATCCAAGCTGCAAAATATTTTAAATCAGGATAATGTTAAACAAGTATTAGATGCCACTGGCAGTCTATTCCTTACCAGCAACTCTGCTGCGACCTTAATCAATGATTTTGGCGAAGAAGAGGAAGTATATTTACTCTATCATTTAATAGATAATGCAGAGCTAACAGGTGGCGTAATAGAAGATGCGCAAATGAGATTAAGCCAGTCTGGTGTTAGTGCTGGACAAGCGACAGTACAAGTCGAAATGAATAATGAAGGATCTAGAGAGTGGGCAAGAATTACTGGATCTAATATCAATAAAAGAATTGCAATTGTTTTAGATAAAAAAGTACATATGGCTCCAGTAATTAGAAGTCAAATCTTTGGTGGCGGTACTGTTATTGAAGGTCTTGATTCTATTCAAGAAGCAGAAGATATTGCGATTGTATTACGTGCAGGATCTTTACCTGTTCCAGTTACAATTCAAGAAGAAAGAACTGTTGGAGCATCACTTGGTGCAGACTCTGTTAGCAAAGGAACATACTCTATGTTAGTAGGGTTATTAATTGTAATCTTATTTATCATATTCTATTATAAGCTTTCCGGCTTTATTGCAAGTTTTGCTGTTGTTTGGACATTGATATTACTATTAGGAATTTTAGCACTGTTGGAAGCAACACTAACTCTACCTGGAATTGCTGGATTAATTTTAACTGTGGGGATGTCTGTAGATGCTAATGTAATTATTTTTGAAAGAATTAAAGAAGAATTAAGAAATGGAAAGTCTGTACGATCTGCGATTGATGCAGGATATGAAAGAGCAATTACTACTATTGTTGATGCAAATTTAACTACCGGTATAGCTGCAGCAGTATTATATCAATATGGAAGTGGTCCAATCAAAGGATTTGCAACTGTATTATTCTGGGGTATTATCGTCAGTATGTTTACAGCGATAATTGTAACAAGATTTATTTTTGACTATGTGACTTCAAAGAGAACTATAGAAGAATTGAGTATATAATTATGAAATTTATAGAGAATACAAAAATTAAGTTTATGTCTTTCAAAAAAGCAGGTTTTGTCCTATCAGGTACTCTTGCAGTTGGATCACTTTTCTCATTGATGCTTGGCCTAAACCTTGGTATTGATTTCAAGGGAGGAACTGCAATTGGATTAAGCTTCAACGAAGAAGTAAGTATTCAGGAAGTAAGAACTGTTATGCAGTCTGTATCTGTTGGAGGTCAAGAGTTTGATCTTAGCACGGAAGAGATAAAATATTTTGGTAGCAATAAAGATATAATGGTTAAGATTAAAAGTCAGGATAATACGCCTGAAAATTTTGGACAAGGTATTGTAAATCATATCTATACATCTATGCCAACAAAAGTTCCTGAGGATAAGAATATGTTTATACTTTCTCTTGGAGCTGTTAGTCCAAAGGTAGGATCTGAATTAAGTGGAAAAGCCTTTTGGTCTATTATTTCTGCTCTCGTTCTTATTCTTTTTTATATCTCTATTAGATTTGAATTCAAATTTGCGGTAGGTGCAATACTTGCCCTCGTTCATGATATTACTATTACTCTTGGAATATTCTCTTTGACTGGATACGAAATTACATTAAGTACCGTAGCTGCATTCTTAACAATTGTTGGTTATTCGCTAAATGATACTATTGTTATTCTTGATAGAATAAGAGAAAATATGAAATCATCAGGTACTGTATTGTTTGAGTCAACTATTAATAAAAGTATCAACCAATCACTAAGCAGAACTTTAATTACTTCATTAACGACATTATTCGTTATTGTAGTCTTGTTAATGTATGGCGGTGAAGTCATACGTCCTTTTGCATTCACAATGCTTGTAGGCGTGATTGTAGGTACGTATTCAAGTATATATATCGCAAGTGCTCTACTTGCAACTATCTACAAATCATCTAATTAATGAACAATAAAGTTCTTTTTCCTTTTATCGCATTATGTTTGATTTGGGGATCTACATGGTACTTTATCAAAATTTCTTTAAATGCGGGAGTCCCTCCTTTTTTTGGAGTAGGATTTAGATTCTTTCTATCAGGTCTTTTATTTTTCTTAATTATTTTTTTCAAAAAAGAATCCATTCCTTTTAATAAACAAGCAATCAAATTATACTTATCGTTTGGATTGCTAAATTTTGCTCTCTCATATGGAATTACTTACTGGGCAACACAATATGTTTATTCAAGTATTTCGTCTATACTGTGGGGATTGTTCCCCTTGTTTACCAGTGTAATGGCTCATTTTATGATTCCAGAAGACAATAATGAGAAGTTGACTAGAAATAAGATGTTTGCATTACTTGTAGGGCTTATAGGAATGATCTTTATTGGATCTAATCAAGCAATTGATTTAAAGTCACAGTCATTTTTTGCTATGATGATATTGGTAGGAGCTATTTTTATAGCAGCATGGCCCAGCGTACTATATAAAAAACATAATCATGAAGTTGGACCGTATCAAATGAATGCTGTATGCCAAGTGCTAACCGGCGTTATTATGCTTGGATTGTCCTATCTACTGAAAGAAGATCTTTCTCCGATAGTCTGGGATAATCCATTAATACTAGCCAGTCTATATCTTATAATTTTTGGAGGAGTAATATCTTGGGGTATTTATTTTTGGCTGTATCAATATTTAAGCGTAACTCAAGTAACTTATGTAGCTATCTTTCCCCCAATTGTAGCTATTACCTTAGGATGGATATTTCTAAATGAAGTACTAGGCGTAAAAGAGATTATTGGTACAATGTTTATTTTGGGTAGCTCTGTACTTATATATAGGAAATAGATTAGAATTTTATATAAATTGACATAGATATGGGAAATAAAATAAAAAATTCGTTTTTAGCTGGTTTAGCAATCACTATTCCTATAGCACTAACAGTGTATGTGCTGCAATTTATATTCAAGATAGCAATTACATTAGGTGGCGAAGTATCAGATCCTCTAACACAACTTGTAGATGTTACCTTTCCTGGTTTTGACTTACTAAGCTCTATTATTGGATTAATGATTGTAATAATTTATTTGATTCTTGTAGGTGCATTAGCTAGAAATGTATTAGGTAAAAGAGTCGTCAAATGGATAGAAAAAGTCTTCAAAAATATTCCATTGATTGGTATGATTTATACAACTAGTAAACAAATCATAGAATCTCTATCTGGCGGAAGTACTAATTCTTTTCAAAAAGTAGTCTATATTCAATATCCAAGAAAAGGTATATGGACATTGGGATTTGTAACGAGCGAATCTACCAACGAATCAAGTGAAGAATTTTATCATTTATTTGTACCTACGACTCCAAACCCTACATCTGGATTTTTCTTAATTATTCCTAAAGAAGATACAGCAGATGCTGGAGTAGATGTAGAAGAAGGATTTAGAATGATTGTGTCTAGTGGAATCGTTTCTAGTAATAAAAATTCAATTATTAAATAAAAAAGGAGCAATAAATGCTCCTTTTTCATTTTAAATATCTAAAAAGTAAAAGTTAAAATTTAACCTCTACCTCTAGCCATAGGTGCGCGAGATACATCTCCATCTTTGTCGATGAAGTATAAGAATCCGCTTTCACGTTTAACACCTGCATCAGCAACTTTTTCTGCGTTTCCGCCACCAGATCCGCCTCTTGACATACCTGATCTCCATACATTACCATCTTTACCTAAGTAGTATAGGAATCCTTTTTCTTTACTAACGCCCGTTGTTTTTACTTTTTCAGCCATGATTTTCTCCTTGAAAATTTAATTGAAAATACTTTTTATTATAATCTCCTCTATACTACAGCTAAAGAGGAATTATTGCAAGAAATTTCTCCGTCGGAGCCTTCTCTATAAATAAGTAGAAAAAAAAGACCTTTAAATATTTTTTTAATTAGCTAAATTGCGTCCATGCCCCGGTAGCTCAGCTGGATAGAGCAACGGATTTCTAATCCGTAGGTCACAGGTTCAAATCCTGTCCGGGGTACGACGACAAATCCCCTTTTTCCACTTTTTAAAAACCTCAATTTTACCGACTATATAACCGACTATATAAAATTCACTGATCTTCGGTCAACAGTTAGAAAATCCCTTGTGGTATTTTAGATAAGAAATCAGGTATATTTATTAAAACAAATAAGGAGAAAGATATGAAATTAGACATTAAGAGTTTTTTAATTGGACTATTAACAACAGTAAACTTGTTTTTATTAATGGGATTTGATGAACATGAGGAAGAATCTCAAAATGGCAGATACCAAGTAATTATTGATAGTAAAGGTGATCAATATTGGTATGATACTCGCTATGGAGATAAAATTGCAATTGGATCAAAATCTTACGGATATATCCTACTTAAAGAAAAAGGTGGTATGAAAGAAAGATTTGACAAAGAATTTCAATTAGTTGAAGCCTTAAAAAAATTAGATTAAAAACTAAATAAACAGTATTCTTTTAATTTTCTGGTCGAGAAGTCAACGATTTTCTAATCCGTAGGTCACAGGTTCAAATCCTGTCCAGGGTACTCTTTTCTCTATCAATAAAGTCATTCATCAATTGCTGTAATACAAATCCAGATTTTTCATTTAGATGAATATGGTCACATAATAAGCTTAATCTATATTTCTCTCCAATACGAGTCCAACTCCATCCAAAAACATAATATAATATAACAGCTCTTAATCCTCTCAATCTTCTCCACTCGCTAGTGGTATATGGCACGCTATTATTTATATCAATCATTTTATCAAACTGTTTGTATAAATCAATTAGAGTTAATTTATACTTCACGGATAAATCCCTTATAATATTGTTATGCGATTGTACTACTTTTATAATCTCAGCTTCAGGCTGCTCTCCCAACCAAGACAATGTACTTATTCCAATTCTAGCATTTGTCTTACTTTGGATTGCTATAATAAATTTTTCTAGTTCTGATGCATACCAATCAATATGGGGCGCTTGCGGTAGTCCTTTAGTAGATATATAGTACTCCTGGATATGCTTAATCTTTTGACTACCTATTGCATCATTTGTCCCAATTAAGATTGTCACATAATCAGGATTATATTTAATAATTTGGTCTATCCGTTGATTCAAGTTCCATGTTAAATCTGCATTGATACCTGCATTGATATATATCTTTGATTGATCTTTCTGTCTTAGAGTTCTCACCCAGTCATATCCAATGTGCCCATGGGTGATACTATCACCGCAGCATACAACAACTGGCTTATCATTGCTCGGGTCAATCTCAAATATCCCTGCGGCCATATCTGGTAATTGCCATGACTTTCGAATTAATGGAAGCTTATAAATGTTAAGTATTATATTATTTCTAAAAAAATAAAGTATAGAAACAATAAATAGTATGGCTACGGAAAGATATAGCATGTTATTAACGATTTAGTGACTCTAATGTCTTTTCATGGGATGATTCATAGTCCAATAAATCTAGACGAAATTATAGCGAAAAACTAGTGGATTTCTGGAAGCTTAAATGCTGCAACTCGACGATCATTATCAACTGCATATAAATACCAATGTCCATGCATATACGCTGTAGCAATACCGTCAGTATTGGATACATCTTTCAAGTATAGCGTATGCATATATTCAAAAGACTCCCTATCAAATAGATGAAATTTATTATCTGCCTCACTTTGTTCGGTAACAATCCAGTAACCAGCAATTTTAGATGTTTGAACGAGTGCTATTCCTTCAGGATCTGCTGTAAATACAAAATCTTGGAGTTTCGCACTTATGTTATCGCCGCTATTCAAATCAAGAACAGCAATTTTATAATGTTCTTTATTTTCATCTGCAACCAATAATGTTTTATTAGATGAATCAACCATAATACTTTCTACTTGATAGAGAGTTTCTTCTCCAAATATTGTAGAAGAAGCTATAGAAAATGAATCTTTTTCATAAAGAAATTCAAAAGATACAATTCTATCATTTTTAGGTGTATCATATTCATAACTATCTGTGATAAAAATTTGATATACTCCATCTGATTTTTTATAGCTTGTAATCCCATATGGTTGACGCAAAATATCCGTTCCGAAAGCACCAAGAAATTTCATTGAGGTATTAAAAACAGCTACTTGATGTGTATCTCTTTCAGTAATCAATACGAATTGGTCGTCAACAATATTAACTCCATTAGGGTAAGCATTAGGCCTGTCAATTATCTGTTTTAATTCACCGTTCATAGCATTATAGGTATATAATTTATTGGCATCTTTTCCGGTTACGACTATGACATGTTTTCGCATTAGAAACCCTACACTATCAATACCAGCATCTGGGACTGATTCGGTATAAAATAATGAATCAGATAATATGATTTTATCATTAGACTGACAACCGTATGTGAATAGTAATACTATTGACATAGTAAACATATTGACCATACTCTTGAAACTATATGTCATATTAGAATTGGAATTGGAAGTTTATTCCAAAGGTTGTAGTTCCGTCGTTAGAACGAATATTTGGTGAGACCATCAATCCATTAGTAGGTGCAAATTCCATTGCAATTAATGCATAGTTAGTATCAGCATTCCCAGAGACCATATCATATTTAGCTACTAGGGTCTGTTTAGCCTTAATAGAATAGTTTAAGTAAAGAGAGGTAAGGCTATCATTATAATTTCCACCTAATAGTCCAGAGTCTTTTAATTGATTCCATTCTGCCCCAAGGCGCAATTTGTCCTTCGCATAACCACCGAATACTCCAAATACTTTCTTGGTATACTCTCCTGCTGGCTCTTCTGGGATAGTTACTTCACCGTCCCTATCGTAAGGCTCATGAGAAAATACTGCTCCAATATTAAATCCATCTGATTTGGTTAGATTGGTATTTCCATAAATAAGTTGTAAAGATAATTTCTTATGCGAATCTGTCTCTGATTTTTTATAACCGGCACCATTTGTAACTAAAATACTACCATGAAATTTATCTTTTGACTGATAATATCCTATCCCCATATCAGCAGCACTAGAATATTTAAAACGATCCATAATAGTTTTATCAAGGTATCGTTTTCCCCAATTTGTCTCTTGAACTTTAAACATATTCATACCTTGTAAGCCAATAACAACTTTACCGTTGAGTGTTTTCCAATCTACTTTTGCATTTTTAAGATAAATATTTTGAGGAGAACTATTTGTATCTACATCTGTTTGAATACTTACTGAAAGTTCCTCAGAAATTGACTTAGAGAATGTTAGATAAACTCGCTTTAAAGCAAATCCATCTACTTGAGCGCTATCATCGGAATTGGTATAATCAAAAAAAACTTTTCCATTAATATCTTGTGCAATTAATGTTGAGAAAGTAAGCAATAGCATTATATGCCATTTTTTAATTAGTAATATCATATTATATGTCCCCTGTTTTGAATTATGATTGAAATTATTAAAAAAATATTAGAAACATGTTAAAAT
>AQSD01000008.1 GCA_000402755.1 Fidelibacterota bacterium SCGC AAA160-B08
GACTTGATAGTAAAGGTTGGTAAAAGAAGATTTCTGAAAATTTCAGGATAATATCTCTCGGAAAAATGATTTAACTTATTTTTTTGTTACTCAAATTCAATTATTCTTATAAATTCCATGGTAATTATTAATATGATTTGGAAAACTTATGTCTGAAAAAATTATCAAAATAACAGATCAAAACTTTGAAGAGCTTGTAATTAAAGCAGAAAAGCTTGTAATTGTAGACTTTTGGGCTGAATGGTGCGGTCCATGTAAAGCTATAGCACCCATTTTAGATAAAATTTCTGATGAATTTAGCGATAACGTCCTTGTAGGTAAGGTAAATGTCGATGAAGTCAAAGAAGTGCCGGTAAAATACGGTATTCGCAGCATTCCAACATTATTGTTTTTTAGCAATGGAGAAATTGTAAGACAAGAGGTTGGACTTCAGTCTGAGAAGGCATTAGTTGATAATATTAACCAAATCATAAAGAAAAGTTAATATTAAACAATTAATTTAAGTGACAGATAAAACTATTCATAAAACTATCATTATCGGTTCTGGTCCAGCTGGATTAACAGCTGCGATTTATGCTGCTCGTGCTAATTTGAATCCAATTGTATTTGAAGGGAATCAACCCGGAGGTCAATTGACAATTACTACAGATGTAGAAAATTATCCAGGATTTCCTGACGGTGTTTTAGGTCCAGATATGATGGATCTATTTCGAAAGCAAGCTCAGAGATTTGGAGCCGAGTGTTTTTATAAATATGTCTCAAAAGTTGATTTTTCCAGCTCCCCATTCAAGGTTTATGTTCAAGATGAAGAGTATCTTGCTGAGTCAGTAATTATTTCTACTGGCGCATCCGCAAGAATGTTAGGTCTTGAAGCAGAAAAAGAGTTAATGGGGTATGGAGTCAGTACTTGTGCGACATGTGATGGTTATTTTTTCAAAGATAAAGAAATTGTAGTGGTTGGTGGCGGTGACTCAGCGATGGAGGAAGCAAGTTTTTTAACAAAGTTTGCTAGTAAGGTAACACTTATCCATCGACGAGATGAATTTCGTGCATCTAAAATTATGATTGATAGGGTATTAGATAATCCAAAAATTGAGATCGTTAAAAATGCAGTAGTAGCTGACATTTTTGGTTCTCAAAAAGATGGAGTTTCTGGTATTTTATTAAAAGATACTATTGACGGAAAAGAAAGAAATTTTGATTGCGAAGGTGTATTCTATGGTATTGGCCATAAGCCAAATACTAATCAATTTAAAGGTATAATTGATTTAGACGACCAAGGATATATCACTACCAATCCCGGATCAACCTTAACTAATGTAGCAGGAATTTTTGCTTGTGGTGATGTGCAAGATAGTCATTATAGGCAAGCAATTACAGCAGCTGGTTCTGGTTGTATGGCAGCAATAGATGCGGAAAAATATTTAGAAGATTTATAGAATAGCTTCTCTGTCTTTTTAAGGAGAAAAAAAATGGAATTAAAACAGATTTATGATATTAGTGGTCTAAAGCTCAAATTTGGATCAAAAAAGGCTTTAGAGATAAACACCTTAAAGTTTCACAATGGATTAATTTATGGTGTATGTGGTAATTTTGGATCAGGAAAATCATCTCTAATGAAAGTCCTTTCAGGACTACAAAAAGAATCAAAAGGAGATGTTCTTTATCAAGGAAATCCTTTCAAAACCAACTTCTTTGGAAGTATCAAAAAGCATAAAGAAATTCAATACATTCACGTAGACATGTTCAATGACTTTTCCAGCTATTTAAAGAGAAATTCTACAGTTGAACAATTTTTAAAAGGAATGTTTTCTGCTAAGATAAACCAAATTCGTACAAGACATTTTAAGCATTTTAGCCTAGAGCATCTTTGGAAAACACCTATAAATAAGTTGTCCGATGGTGAAAAACATTGGTTAAAAATTGTTGTAGGGGTAGAAAAAGATCCTAGAGTGTTAATCGTAGACGACTATGGTCTTCATCTAGATCCTAAGAATGAGATGATTTTGCGCAAAAAAATAATGAAGATGAATAATATTTTAGGAACTACTATTATTTTATCTTCAACGAGTGATTATTTTGTGAAACAATTTGCAAATGTGGTCATATATTTAGATAACGGACATGTATCGAAAGTCAGAAAAGGATATAAGCGTAATAGCTTCAGCAAGCATAAAAGCAAAAAATAATAACATTCTTAACCTGTTATTCTTCATTTTATTGATTGGGCCATTATTAGGCCAAGTTGATAATAGGTTTAATGTTTTTAGTTGGGAGCAATATAGTCAGGTAGGTGGAGTTAATTCCATATCAGAAGATTACTCATATTTTTACTTTGGCACAGAGAATGCAGGAATTTTAAGACTAAATAAATTCTCCCAACAATTTGTAAAGCCAATTACTCAAGCCCAAGGAATAAAGTCTCAATCAATCGAACATATTTATTTTGACGAACATACAGGGCTTTTATGGTCTGTAGGGGATAGCTTTATTGAGTATAGTTTTTCTAGAGAGGGTAATTGGAATAAAATAGACTATAACTTGCTTTCACTGAAATCCGGTAATCAGATTATTGACATTGGATCTAGTAAAAATTATATATGGCTACGATCAAATAGCAAATTTTTCAAATTAGACCATATTAATGGTATTTTGGTTGGAGTGTATGCTATGCCAGATGAGCAATCTATTTCATGGGGAGATATCTCTTCTCAAGAATTAAAGTGGAATATTTTTGATTTCAATGATTATTTTGTTGAGGATGCGTGGCTATTAACGTCGAATGGAGCTTCAGATAACAGAGGAAATTTTTCAAAATATTTGTCTTATTATAAGTCAGATAATGGCATTAATTGGATATCACTTTCTAACGGATATATTTTAAAAATAGATGAATTTAATAAATTGATAACACCCATATTCTATGGCCTTGCATGTGCAGTTCCAACATCCATGATTGATAATGAAATGTTATGGATATCAGGTATTGGAAATAAATCATTCAATGGTATTACTAAATTTGACATAAATAATAATAATTTTGAAAATATACTATCTGACCATCATTTAAATTTTAGTGAAGATAATATTTATTCAAGTCTTATAGTTGATAATGAGATCTGGTTTGGATTAGATAGTCAGATTTTAGTTTACAATGTAAGAAAAAATTCATTTAGATCTATAGGTTTTGAGAAAGGTGTTCCCCGTGGTAAGATTCTTCACTTGGGGTATAAAAATGGATCAATATTTGCTGGATCAATTAATGGGGTTGTTGAAATAAATACAAGTTCAAAAACAAGATTAAACAGTAAGATAGAGAAGTTTATTTTCTCTAGAAATTTGGCTTTGCAAGATATAGAGAATTTTGAAGATAAAGTTTTTTTTGTTTTAAGTAATTCCATTTTCAGTTACGATCATGAAAAAGATAATATTTCGGCTTTGAATTGGAAAGATATCACTTTTGATAGTTCTATGAAAAGAAATCAAATTGATATAGCCTCTAGATCAGTATCTAGGATTTTTTCTAGAAATGATAATTTGTATATAGTTACAGATTTAGGCGTTGTAGATTACATGAATCGTGCTTTAGCTATACCTTCAAGTCTTTATTTTAATTACAAAGTAACAGATATTGCTGTAGTAGATAATTCTTTATTATTTCTCTCTACAGTAAGAGGTTTGGTTATTATTGATATAGAAACAAAAGAGCTTATTAATTATTATGATTTTCCATTTTTAAGAAATATTTATCAAATAAAACATATTAATGAATATTTAGTGTTACTAACGAGCAAAGGTTTAATTAAATTTAATTTCAACTTATGAAAAATTTTATATCCATTTGTGTAATATTGTTGAGCATAATATCTGCTCAAGAGTTAAATCGAAATATAGATCAGTTTAAAACTAATTCGTTCGTTCGTCCAGTTACAAGCGACTCTGTAGAGGTTTTATCTTTTATGGAGGTATCAAATAGCGCCTTACAATTTCTGAAGAAAGACAATCTTTTTGAGGCTAAATATGAAGTAAATATCGCTATACTAGATCAAGAGAAGGAGAAGAGATTTTCTCAGCTATTTTCAGATACGATTGTTGTTCAAAAATTTGGCGATACCACATCGAAGGTAAAGAAAAAGATAATAACAACAGCAGTTGTTTTGCCATTTGCTAGTTATACGGTAACATCAACTTTAAAGGATCTAGATATAAAGCTCTCAGGAAAGAGGGATAAAGAAATCGATTTGAAAGATTTGTCAAAAAACACATATTTTAAAATATATGATCCAATATTTGTAAGAAAAGCAGAAGGTTTGTGGGGTTTTGATACAAATAAATTTCCTATTCCGGCTAGCAGAGTGATCTCCGATAATAATAATATTTCTTTGTATCAATATGTTGTTTTAAATCCAGGTTCATATAATATCACAATAAGTGTTATTGGGGATAAAAAAATACAATGGGAAGATTCTATCGACGGCGTTTCAGAAGGTGCTGTAGTAAGTCATCTAGCGAATATACCTATCAAAGATATTGATAAAAGAGATTTAAAAATTAAAGTCGTAGTGAGTCAAAGTGGCAACGTTTCATCGAAATCATTTCCATTTAAAATAAAGAATACTACATTTTTTGACGGAATTGACAACATCGATGTTGCGTTAGCTCAAATGAGTTACATCTTAACATCAGAAGAAAAGAAAGAGTTGAAAAATCTCAAGCAATCAGAAAAAGAAAATTTTTTTAAAAAAGTTTGGGCAAAAAGAGATCCTATCGCTCAAACAAAAGTTAATGAACTTATGCAAGAGTACTATACCAGGGTTATTTTTGCGGAAGAAAATTTTTCAAGAGGGACTTCCGGTGGATGGAAGTCAGATATGGGAATGGTTTATATCTTATTTGGAAAGCCCGATGACATGGCACGTTCAATGAATATGCAGGGTAGTTATAGCTATGAAACATGGTACTATTTCCAAATTGGAGAAGAATTTACTTTTATTGATGAATATGGATTTGGAGATTATAGGCTGAAAACGCCATTACTGTATTAAATATTATGAAAAATGAAGAAAAATTAATTAAAATTTTAGAAAGATTTAGAGACAAGTTATCTTCTAAAGAGATTGCTTTGATAGATGGGTTATTTGAAGTGCCAAAAACTATAAAAGACTCATGGGATAGTAGCGATACATCTTACAAGCTTTTTACGGATGGAGCATCACAGCTCGATAAGAACAATGCTGGTATTGGAGGTTTGTTAAAAAGTGGCCAAGATATAGTGTTTTCTTTTGCTGAAAATATAGGCGATTGCACTAATAATGAAGCAGAATATTTAGCGCTAATCAGAGGCATTGAACTCTGTATTGAAAACAAAATACTAGATGTAAAAATTTTTTGTGATAGTGAGTTGATTGTAAGGCAGGTCAATGGTGATTATAAAGTAAAAAATGAAAGAATGATTAAGCTTCATGCTAGAACCTTAGATTTGTGTTCAATGCTAAACAACTGGTCAGTTTCACATGTTCTTAGAGATAAAAATACAGAAGCAGATCTTTTGAGTAAAGAAGGCCTTACTAAATAAAAAAAACTAAGGAATGAGAATAATATTTTATAAGTTATAGACTATGAATTTCTTCAATAAAATTAAAGACACCTTTAGCGATAGCTTCAATTGGGTTAGCGGTGATATTGCTATTGACCTTGGAACAGCTAATACTTTGATATGGTTAGCTGGTAAGGGAATTATTGTCAATGAGCCATCTATCATTGCTAGATCTACAAAAACAGGAGCAGTTATTGCTGTTGGTGAAGATGCTAAGCAGATGTTAGGTAAGACTCATGAAGGTATTGAAACTATCCGTCCATTGCGAGATGGAGTAATTGCTGACTATACGGCTGTAGATGAAATGCTACAGGGTTTTATCAGAAAAGTAAATTTGAATCGCCTAACTAGGCCAAGAATGGTTATTTGTGTACCATCCGGCGTTACTGAAGTAGAAAGAAGAGCCGTAAAAGATTCTGGAGAAAAGCAGGCAGCTAGAGAGGTATTTTTAGTAGACGAACCTGTTGCTGCAGCAATCGGAATAGGTTTAGATATTAGTAAGCCTGTAGGTAATATTATTGTTGATATCGGCGGAGGAACTACTGAAGTAGCTGTAATATCGTTAAACGGCGTAGTTACTAAAAAAGCTATTAGAGTTGCTGGAGATGAAATGGACGATGCAATACAGCATTGGTTTAGAAATGAACATAAGTTAGAAATCGGAGCACAAACAGCAGAGCAGATAAAAATTACAGTCGGTTCCGCTATGAGACAAAGATCTAAGAATATTCTAGTCAAAGGAAGAGACTTAGTGTCGGGGATACCTAAAACAATAGATATTAGATCTGATGAAATTAGACAAGCCTTGAAAGATCCGGTAAAAAGAATTTTAGATGTAATTAAGGATGCGTTAGAAGCAACACCAGCCGAACTATCTTCAGATATTATAGATAGAGGAATTGTTCTTGCTGGGGGAGGCTCTCAATTGAGAGGCCTTGATCAAGTCTTGCGTGAAAAAACAGGCGTACCTGTGAATGTTGCCGATGAACCACATTTAGCAATTGTTAAAGGATGCGGGGCGGTAATAGAAGATTTAGAAAAATTTAAGCATGTCCTTCTTTAAGAATGGCTAAGACTGAATTAATTCTCAAAAAAAATTTAGATATCTATATTTTATTCATTTGTATCTTTTTTTCATTCCTTCTCATTTTTAGTAATAATAATCAACAAATTCAAAAATTTAGATCCAGTGCATTAGATACATTTTCTTTTGTATATCAACCTTTTAATTGGTTAGATAATCAAATTTTTTTAACTAAAAAACTTGAAGTTTTATCTTATGAAAATTTAAAACTTAATCTAGAAAACCAGATTTTATCTTCAAGTAAAGTTGAGAATGAGAGATTGAGAGATTTATTAAAATTTAAAAAACGCAATGAATTGAACTTGATTGGAGCAGACATTTTGTCTAAAGGCGTTAACGCTAACATGTCATCTGTTCTCGTAGATCGAGGCCTTATAGATGGTATAGAGAGAAATAATGCAGTATTATCATCTCGAGGAGTGGTGGGAAAGATTGTTTTTGTATCAAATAATCATTCAGGTGTACAGTTAGTAAGTGATGTAGATTTTAGAGTAAGTGTAAAAATAATGCCATCTGAAGCTGAAGGTATTATGCGTTGGATAAAAAGCGATATATGTGAAATTTCAGAAGTTCAATCAACATCAGATATTCAAATCGGTGATATTGTTTTAACTTCAAATCTTAGTATACACTTTCCAGAGAGTTTGCCAGTAGGTGAAGTGGTCAGTATCCATAAGAAATCGAATAGTTCAAATAAGGTTGTGCGTATGAAGCTTTTTTCTGATCTAGCTACTTTGAATCAATTATTTATCGTTAGAAAGGGCGAGTAAGATCATGAGCGTATATCTTATATATTTCTTGATTTCAATTGTACTTCAACTAGCTTTTGCAGAACTATTAACTGTAAATGGATTTCAACCTAATATTATATTATTATTTGTCATTTTATCTTCGATATCCATGGATAATACTTCTCGAGCAACAATCACAGGTTTTTTTGTCGGATTATTTTCTGATCTAGTTCTATTCAATGGTTTTTATTTAGGTTTATCTAGTCTTGTTTTTTCAGTATGTGGTTATCTTGCTTCTCAAGTAAGCTTTAATTTTGCACACAGGAATTTTGATCTATATTGGCTAATCCTAGTGTTTGTAGGGAGTGGACTGTATTCATTATTCAGGTATGATTTTTTCTTTTTTAATGATATGATATTTTTCTTAAAAAATTGGTTTTCTGTATCAAGTTATACTTCATTTGTTGGGTTTGTTATCACTAGAGCTTTTAGAGTAAAACAACTAGTTTTAGACGATGCTTAAAATAGATAATAAGGCAGATATTTTTCATTATAGGGCATTGTTATTCATACTATGCTTTTCTCTTTCCTCTCTTCTTGGTAGATACTTCTATTTACAGGTTATCGAGCATGAAAGACATTTTTCTAAATCTCAAGTTAATAGTGTTAAGGCATTGACAACTTATGCTCAAAGAGGATTGATTATGGACCGTCACGGAGAGATATTAGTCGATAATTATCCAACATATATTTTGACAGCAACTCCATATGAATTAAAAGATAGAGACGAAGAGTTTGCCAAGCTGTCATCTATTATCAATGTTAGCGCAGAAGAATTAAATAGAAAGTATAAGAAATTTTATAGAGGACGTTTTCTTCCAACTACTATTGCTAAAAACTTAACATTTCAGGAAATTTCTCAAATAGAAGAAATGAGATTAGAATTTCCAGGTATTCAGTACAGTCGATCTGATGAAAGAATATATTCTCCTATTTTAAATGATGCTCACTTCTTAGGATATTTAAGAGAGGTGGGTAGGGATACTATTCCGAAGCTTGATAAGAAATTGCTTTATAGAGCGGGAGAGCTGATTGGTTGGCAAGGAATTGAAAAGGAATATGAAAAAGAATTACGATTTTCAAAAGGAATTGATTACATCGAAGTTGACACTTATGGTCGTGAAATTCTAAGATTAAACGATAGTAATATACCTGCCTTTCCAGGAGAAAATCTTTCATTAACAATTGATGCTAATTTACAAAGGTACTGTAGAAATATTTTAGAAGGAAAAAAGGGATCTGTATTAGTTTCTAATGTTGATACAGGTGAAATATTAAGTATGGTTAGTGCTCCATCATACGATTTGAGTATTTATAGAGGAGAAACATTAGATTCTGAATGGAATAATTTATTAAAAAATAAAGACAATCCATTATTAAATAGATCTATTGCAGGTCTTTATCCTGCGGGGTCAAAACTAAAGCTGATAACTGTTATCAACTTGATTGAAAAGAGCTTGGTGGATCCATCGGATAGCTTAATGTGTACAGGTGTTTATATTCCACCTGGAAGCACAAATGAGTTTCGTTGTTGGAATGAGAATGGACATGGTCTTGTTGATTTAAATAAAGCCATCGCACAATCTTGTAATATATATTTTTATGAAACAGTCCAGCTTATAAATTTGGAAGATTGGACGGATACTGCAAAAGAGTTTGGATTTAATGAGTCAACAAAAATTGATTTACCAAATGAAAAAAATGGATTAATTCCAGATAAGGATTTTTATACTAGAAACTATGGAAGATGGGGTTGGTCAGAGAGAGGTGTTTTGCTAAATCTAACATTAGGCCAAGGTGACATTTTAATTACTCCTATTCAGGCATTAAGATTTATTAATCATATTGCATCCAGAGGGGAGACACCTCAGTTAAGATTAAATATATCTAAGGAAATATCTTATTATGATAAGATTGTATATACAGAAAAAGCATGGAATCATATTTGGGATGGAATGTTTGATGTTGTTAACGCAGATCAAGGAAGTGGTTGGAGAGCTCGATTAAAAGATCCAGATATCAAGCTTCTCGGCAAAACAAGCACTGCTGAGAATCCGCACGGAGAGCCCCATGCATGGTTTATTGGATTCTTTGAGGTTGAAGGCACAAAATATTCAATTGTTGTGATGATTGAGAATGGAGGAGGAGGAGGAGCTGTAGCCTCACCGATCGCAGGAGACATAGTTTCATACTATATCAATTCTTTTAAATCTTTAGCGAAGAATTGAAAATGGCATTTATAAATAAATTTATGTTAAGCGGTGCAAAAGATTCCTTGTTCAGGCTATTTTTTATAATTACTGGATTAATCACTTTCAGTCTAATTACCTTATATAGTATTTCTGATAACCCATTAAGCTTTAACAGTTCTTTCTATAGACAATTTATTTTCCTTATTTTTTCATCTATAGTTTTTATTATTGTCCAAAACATACAAATGAAAACAGTTCATGATAATTCAACTATTATATTCATAGGCACCGTTACTCTATGTATAGTTCCATTTTTTCTAGCTCCAGTAGAGTATACTTATAGATGGATTGATCTTGGCTTCTTTTATATTCAACCATCAGAATATCTCAAATGCGCTACGGTCATTGTGATTGCTAAATACTTATCCAATCATCAATTAGAAGTAAAAGATAATTCTATCGTCCTAATTCCTTCAGCATTGACTTTGCTATCTGCTTTGATAGTATTAAACCAACCAGATTTAGGTACAGCAGTTATTATTTGTGCACCACTACTGCCAATGTTCCTTTGGGCGGGAGTAAGTAACTTTATGATTTTTCTAATGATAGCACCAGTCATCACAGTTTTAGCAGCATCAAATATTATTTCTTTTACTATATGGGCTATTATAATGTTAATCTTTTTTCTTATATTTGAGGCAAGTATTCTTACAAAATCTATTTTATATTTTGCCAATATTTTTACAGGACTCCTAACTCCATTTTTATGGAATAATCTAGCTGAATATCAAAAGCAAAGAATTCTAACATTTTTAAATCCAGACCTCGATCCTATGGGATCTGCCTATCATATCATTCAAAGCATTACTGCGATTGGATCTGGAGGATTGTTTGGAAAGGGGTGGGGGTTAGGTTCTCAGACACAATTAAAATTTTTACCAGTACAGGAGTCTGATTTTATTTTATCTGTTATAGCTGAGGAGTTAGGATTTTTTGGAATTTTTTGTGTGATGATTCTCTGTTTTTTGTTAATTAAAACACTTCTAGATATTGCATTTCGATCTTCTGACTACTTTGCCAGTTTAGTTATAGTAGGATTAGCATCAATACTATTATCTCATATATTCATAAATTCTGCTATGACAATAGGTTTGATGCCAGTAAAAGGTCTTCCAATACCGTTTATTTCTGCTGGAGGATCATTTTTATTGTCCTGTTTTATTATGATTGGATTAGTGGTTAGTTTTTCAAAAAATTAATTATTATTCAGAGTTGAAGTTTTCAGTGTCTATCGTTAATTTCTTTCTACTCATTTACCATGATAAAAAAACTCTTCTATATAACTAGTGAAATGGATCCGTTTGCATCGGTTTCACCTTTATCCGATCTTTCCGTCAAGGTTCCTTTAGGTTTACAGGAAAAAGGGAACGATGTTAGATGTCTAATGCCGAAATACGGATTTATTAGTGAGAGAAAATATATCCTTAGAGAAGTTATTCGTTTAAGGGAGATCTTATTTGATTTTGATGGTGTTGATTATGAATGTTCAGCTAAAAGCGCTTTTTTACCAAAATCAAGATTGCAAGTTTACTTTCTAGAAAATGAAGATGTTTTTGGAGATTTAAATAATCTTTTATATAAAGCAAAAAATGGCAGATTTTTAAATGATAACGATAAAAGATTTGCTACCTATTGTTTAGCAGCAATCAAAATGCTTCCTAATCTATTCTGGTATCCTAACGTTATTATCTGTAGTGGATGGACATCGGCATTAATACCTATGCTGGTTAAAATTTTAGCAAAGGATGACAAAGATTTAGCCAAAATAAAGACTGTATATATCGCAAGCTCTTTGAATGAAGACATTATTTTTAACCCTGAACATCTTGGATTTAATGAAGGAACTTTTTCACCGTTGAAGTCATTAAACTTAAATCAAATCGGATGTTTGTATGCAGATAAAACTATTATTGTTAATGGAGCTGAAAAAGTGTCTCCTAAATTAAAAAAATTGAAAGTTTTTAAAGATGCTAAGAATTGCTCTGTTGTAGATCTTGATTATGGAGACAATACTGACTATGCTCCTTTGTTGGATGCTATCGAATTGGGAATAAAAAAAATATAAATAATGAACAATTATTTTTCTCTAAAATGGATATCAATTGCAAGCATTGTATGCTTATTTTTTAGTGCATGTTCAGAAGAAACTATCGTCTATAGCGAGATAGAAAATCCAAACTATACTATAAATACACTCACGCTTCCATTAGATCAAAATAAAATATTTCAAATCATATTAATAATTACCATGGAATTTATAAGAATAATTGAATTTGAGTAACAAAAAAATAAGTTAAATCATTTTTCCGAGAGATATTATCCTGAAATTTTCAGAAATCTTCTTTTACCAACCTTTACTATCAAGTCTCCAGATCCTTTACTAAAAATATGACCTGGGTCAGAGCAAACCTCTCCGTCTATCTTTATAGCATTTTGGCCTATTAGACGCTTACCTTCTGCCTTACTTTCAATCAAGCTCTCTGACATCAAGATTTCAAGGATAGTAGAATCTTCTTCCAGTATAAATACAGAAATATCATCTGGAATAGACTTCTTGACAAATATTTGATCAAATGCTTGTTCAGCTTTGAGTGCTATATCCTTGTCGTAGTAACGCGCAACTAAATCTTTAGCTAAATCTCTCTTTATATCTCTTGGGTTTATAGAGGTATCTTTAAGTTGATTTTCTACAGATAAAACTTTTTCTTTATCGGCAAATACAGCCAATTTGTAATATTTACAGATCATGGAGTCCTTAATAGACATTAATTTACCATACATGTCCTCAGGAGAATCATCTAAAGCAATATAATTATCATACGACTTTGACATCTTCTCTATTCCGTCGGTACCCTCTAACAGAGGTAGCGTAATAATAGATTGAGGCTCTTGATCATACTCGCGCTGTAGATCTCTACCAACTAATAAATTAAATTTTTGATCAGTTCCACCTAGTTCTACATCAGATCTAATTTCCACAGAATCCATTGCTTGTGCTAAAGGATATAGAAATTCATGCATTGAAATAGGAATTTTAGATTCAAAGCGTTTTGTAAAATCGTCTCGCTCAATCATGCGAGCAACCGTATACTTACTACTCATTTTTATTACATCAGAGAAGTTCATTTTATTTAGCCAAGTACTATTAAATAAGACTTTAAGGGTTTTTACATCAAGTATAACCTTAGATTGTTCAATATATGATTCTGCGTTACTTTTTGCCTCTTCTAGCGTGAGCTGCGGACGTGTTTTGTTACGCTCAGAAGGGTCGCCAATCATTGCTGTGAAATCACCAATTACAAGAATAGCTTGATGCCCTAGGTCTTGAAAGTCTCTTAACTTTTGAAGAACAACGCTATGTCCAATGTGTAGATCTGGTCTACTAGGATCACATCCTAGTTTTATGACGAGAGGCTTGTTTTTTTTAATAGAAAATTCTAGCTTATGCCTAAGATCTTGAAGTGGAATCACCTCTTCTGTTCCTTTAGATATAATTTCTAACTGATCATCTACTGGTAAAAATGGCATTATTTTTTACTCATTTCTCGTCGGGCTTCTCTATCTAAATCTTTCATTTTTAAAGCGTCTTTTTTCTGATATGTTTTTTTACCTTTGGCTGTAGCAAACTCAATTTTTGCTATGCCCCCCTTAAAATAAGCCTTTAAGGGCACAATAGTCAATCCTTTCTGGGCTACAACATTCTTTACCCTTATCATCTCTTTTTTATGAAGAAGTAGTTGACGATTTCTAGTCGGAGAATGACCTGCAAACCCAGTATGTGAATATGAGCTAATATGTGCTCCAATTAACCATACTTTTTCATCTTTAATCGAAACAAAACTATCCTTTAGATTCAGTTTTTTTTCCCTTAAACTTTTAACCTCGCTACCGAGGAGAATCATCCCAGCTTCATACCGATCGATAATCGTATAGCTATGAAAAGCTTTTCTATTATTACTGATAATTTCTATATTTTCGCTCATAAAAAAAGTTCTATTATTTTATTATTATTTCGTTAAATTTAAATATTGTTCAATATACAAAGTTTTCAACATTATGTGTATAAGAATTGTGTGTTAAGTTTTTTTGTAGCATATTTATACCAAAACTTAAAGAGAAAATATAATTATGAGTAGTATTTATAAACGAAAAAGAAATGGAAAAAATGACGGATATGTAATGTATTCGATTTATGCATACGATCCCTTAAAAAATAAAAAAAGATATTTTAATATAACTTTAGGGAAAATTGGCCCTACCCTAACCTGGGATGACTGCTTAAAGCAAAAAAAAGAACTTGATCGTGTTTTTGCTATTAAAAAAGGTGGTAAACAAGAAATGCAGCTAAATAGCGCTATTAAAACCTACCTAAAGCATAAGATGATACATTTTACAACAAAACCCCCTAAAACAAGCTCTATGAAGCTTCAAAACTACCACCTATGCAAGTTTCAAGAAATTATTGTTAAAAGATATGGATCTGGTATTATGATGAAACATATAGATAGTAACATATTAGATTGGTATTTCGAAACAAGAGAACAGCGCCTAAAGACTAGCTCAATGATTGTTCATAAGAGAATAATAGACAGTTTTTTAAATTGGATTAAGAATTGAGCGAGTGACGCGATTCGAACGCGCGACCCCAACCTTGGCAAGGTTGTGCTCTACCAGCTGAGCTACACTCGCATGTGTGGTGCATAATAAAACAAAATTATGGTTTTTCAAAAGAAAAATCTGCATTGCTTGCTATCTTTTCAATCAATCCTGCAACATCTTTATCGTCTGGAATTCCTGGCGATAAAGGTACACTAAAAAATATACTACGATCTCCATACTTTGCTAAAGATTGGCCTAATTCAAATGCTTCTTTTTGATACTTTGTAACCAAGCTAATTACATTAGGTTGGTTAGCGTAAATTTCTTCCAATGTTTTCGATGGATCTTTGGCCTGCATTTGCTTTAGGCGGAAGTCTATCTCTTGAAGGCGACTAAATGGCGCTGAGACGTCTTTTACTGCGCTATTTAGGTCTTTTATTCTTATATCAACAATACTTAAGTGCTTTCCTTGGATACCAGTAGAATATACTGGCGGTCCATCTTGAGCCTGTTTACTTCTAGGCTCAGTTCTTTTGGTCACCCCACTTAGAAAAATATAATCTGCCTCAGGAAACGCATTGGAAAGATCTACTCCATTACTTGAACTAATATCTATCAATAAAATGACAATATCTACCTCTGGCTTTACCATGTCGATATACCTAATACCCTCTGATATAAAGTTTTTATTTATAATAGATTCATATCTAGTAGCTTCGCTTAAACCTATAAATCCAATTTTAACCCCATCTTCTTCTGTTATATGGTAAGGCTCAAATAATAAGCTATTTGTATTTTTATCATACAAATTTGCTGATAGAAAATTTATTGATGATCCTGAAGTAATCTCTTTAAGGAAAACTTCTCCTAGTTTAAAATCATTTGATCCAATATTTACAACCTCATAGCCAATAAGCTCGAGCGCGCTGACGAAGTTTTTAGCTTTATATTTTTTATTATTTACTCTTAAACCGTCAGGATTAATAACTCCATGTGAAAAAAATGTATTTCCTGCATCTACAAGAAGAGGGTCTCTTTCTGACATCATATTTTTAAAGAAGAACGCCTTCCTCGCAAGCCCTCCCAATGGAGCTTTTGGACATCCGCAGTCATAATATTCTGCAAATACATTTGATGTAACTACAAGAGAAACATTGTGTGTTTTTTTTAACTATCTCTTCATTTTGTCCGAATAAAACACTGAATAGTAATATTATAAAGATTTTTTTCATTTTTTTAATCTACCCCTTTTATTTCTAAGCATCAATGGTAACAAAAACATATAAATACCCGATATGCTAACAACGATTAAAAGTATTCCAGTCGGTAAAAACCATCCAAATTTTACATAATCTGTAAAGAAAGAACCATCATGTACAGATTCAATAATATCTGACCTTCTATACTTAACGGAGAACACTTCTGCTGTCTTACTATCTATTTGTATTTCCCAGTGATTATTTGATCTAATCTTTGCAATTCCTTTATCTGGACGAATATCGATACGATCTATATCATCCCATGACTTGACCTCCGCCTCAGGTACACTCTTCGCTGCATCTAAATAACTTTTAAGCATAGTAGGCTTATTACTACTTATCCTATCTATGCTGGGCTGAATCCAATTGGATTGTTTCTTCAGTTGCAACAATACTCCTGTTGTAAATATTAACATAACAGGAATAATAATAAATGGAGAAATCCAGTAATGAATTTGTCTTATTTTCTTATTCAACTTCAAAATTATTTTAAAATACTTTCTAGTTCATCCATCAAGAAGTTCATTTTTCTAGATACAGCTTCAAAAGGTTCAGATGTCGTCATATCAACACCCGCTAAATTAAGCAGCTCTACAGGATAATCTGAACTACCACTAGATAGAAATGTAATAAAACCGTCAATTCCAGCTTGACCTTCATTCTGTACTCGTTCAGAAATTTTCTCTCCCGCAGCAAATGACGTCGCATATGCATACATGTAATAGTTATAGTAAAAATGAGGTATACGAGACCAAGAATATGCTTCTTCATCTGTTATTTCCATACTTGATCCCCAATATTTACTATACATATCACCAAAATTTGTTGTTAAAAAATCTTCAGTCAAAATCTGGCCATCTTCTGCCGCCTCATGCATCAGTAATTCAAATTCTGCAAAGCGTGTTTGTCTATAGTATGTTGATCCAATATTTTGAATATAATTTTGAAGTAAAACAGCTTTTTCTGCATCATTTTCTACGTTAGCTAACAAATAGTCCATAAGTAGAGACTCGGTAGTTACCGATGCAACCTCTGCATTGAATGTATCATACCCATAATATGGATATGGCTGATTTTTTTGACTCAAGTAAGAATGGTAGGCATGACCTAATTCATGAGCTAATGTAAAGACATCGTCTAAAGTACCAGAAAAATTTAGCTTAATTCTTGGAGGTAAGTTCCAAGTAGATGACATATATGCACCACTTTCTTTTCCTTGATTCTCAAATACATCAATTAAATTTTCGTTATACATCTTCTCTGTAAACCTTTGCAACTCTCCATCGTTAGCCTGCAACAATGGTTGTAAGGCTTCTAACACCATCTGTTGACCTTCCTCATATGTATATTCTCTTGAAAAGTCTGCAAGAGGAGCATATGTATCAAATGGTTTTATTTTATCTACACCAAGGAGTTCGGCTTTAAGTTCTGCCCACCTATGCAAGGGTTGAAGATTATTATTTACGCTTTTAATTAAGTTTTTGTATATATCTGTGGATATTCCAGACCCTTTCATTTTCGCTTCTAAGGTATTTTCATATCCTCGCGCTTTAGCATAGAAAATATGACCCTCTACATTACCTTTCATCAATACTGAAGTTGTATTTAATGAATTCTTAAAAGGGACATATAAAGCTTTATACATATCTTCTCTAACTCTTCTGTCGGTTGACTTAGTATATTTACCATATCTTCCAGGAGACATTGTGAGATCATTCCCGTTCTCATCTTGGAATGTTCCCCATTTGAAATCTGTAGCTCTCATTATGTCGTAAGCTTCATTAGGGACTCCTGATAGTTTCCCAGCCATTGTTAAGATTCTCTCTTCTTTCTCTGACAATATATATGGCTTAGCAATATACATATCTTTAAAATCTTTTTCATAGACTCTCAACTTCGGCTCTTTTTGCATATATCCTTCCAAGACACTATAATCAGACATAAGCATTTCAGGAGTATAGTATGCTGTTACTTCTCCAGATTTTATAGCTACATTTCTTACCCTTTGTACCATCTCTTGGTATTTTTCATTTGTTAAATCTGCATTCAATGAATTTGATGCATAATGATATAATTTTCCAAAATATTGATTAATATTTTCACTCAACTCTATTGAACTTAATAGAGTTTCAGGATTTGAAAGTAGTCTACCTTTATAATCTGCCATTTTAGGATAAAGCTTTTTAAGCTCTTCTAGCTCGAGCTCCCATGCAGCATCTGTTTCATATACCGCTGTTAAATCCCATTTATATTTTGAATCAATTTCAGATCTTAAAGGTATTTCTAAATTTGATGAGTTATTGTTTTCGGCACAAGCCATAAGGATAAAAAGATAAAAAATAATTAGTCTAAAATACATAGTAAATATTCCTTCTTTGTTAATTAAAATATAGATTCACATATTATAACGAAAAAAACTATGAAAAAAAATAAACTATGAAAGAAAATTATAAAATAGGTATAGCTCTTGGTGGTGGTGGTGCACGAGGATATGCACATATTGGTGTACTCAAAGCTATTGATGAATTAAAAATTCCTATTGATTTTATATCTGGGACTAGTATTGGATCATTTATAGGCGCTTTATATGCGTCTGGAAAGCTGAATCAATTTGAAGAGGAAATAAGAAGCAAAAATAGCTTTATAAGAGATGTCTTATTCAAACTCGATCCTATTTATCCAAAATTAGCAGTAATGAATGGTAATGAAGTAATAAAAGTTTTTAAGAGACTTACTGATATCACTACCTTTGAAGAGCTAAATATTCCTCTTACTACGGTAGCAACAGATATTATTAACAATCAAAAAATAGAGTGTAACTCTGGAGATATAATTAATGCAATCAAAGCTAGCATTGCTATACCAGGGGTATTAAGCCCTACATATGTGAATGAAACACTTTGTGTTGATGGTGGACTAATAGATCCTGTGCCACTAGAATCTGCTATAAAAATGGGTGCAGACTATACTATAGCAGTAAATCTTTATGGGTTAGAATCATCTGAAAAAAAAGATGAAAAATATAATATTATTGATATCATTGATCGTTCAGCGAAAATTGTTTTAAACAATATCACTCACCTTAGTTTCAAGCTTAATAAACCAGATTTACTTATTGAACCTCCAATCGATCAATTCAGGGGTTGGGATTTTCATAAAGCAAAAGAATTGATTGATATTGGCTATGAAGAAGGAAAAAAATCTTTAGTAGAAAGTGAGCTATTTACTTAAAACCTTTCTTTCTTCTTATATTCCTTTTATAGGTAGAATAATTTTATTCTGATAATACTTCACTTCTTTTAGCAATACGAACTGACAACATTTCTACTCTCTCAAGTGGATTGTCATTTTGATCTTTTGCGACATTTACAATTTCATCGATAATGTCTAACCCCTGTACAACTTTGCCAAAGACAGTATAGTTATTATCTAAAAAACTTGCATTATCATGACAGATAAAAAACTGGCTTGAAGCGCTATTAGGATCATTAGTTCTTGCCATAGACAAAATTCCCTTTACATGAGGCGTATCATTGAATTCTTGAGGAATAAGCCAAGTACTTGGGTCTTCTTCGTTTCCAATGCCAAAGAATTTACCTGCTCGACCTCCTGTACCGTGAGTAGCCTTATTTTCATTTCTAGAATTAGGATCTCCTCCTTGAATCATAAAACCTGGAATTACCCTGTGAAATGTAGTGCCATCAAAATATTCTTCATTTACCAATGCAACAAAACTATCTACATGCATTGGGGCGATATCAGGATAAAACTCTACTATCATATCTCCAAAATTTGTTGAAATTACCGCTACGTCATTCTCTTTTTCATAAGTCATAAATAATACCCCTATCGCTAATAATGTTAATAATATTAATCCTAATACTCTGTTCATCTCTTCACCTTTTCAACTTGCATTGTAATTGTTGGATGTTGTCTTGGAGCAAATATAGCATTTAAAACTTCAAATTCTAAATTGAATTTTTCTAATTTTGCTCTTGTAATAACCTGCAATTCTACTGTTTCATGAGCAGAAATCTCAATCACATCGATATCCATAAAGAAACTATAATCACTAATGTTCTTTAAAATGAATCTAGCATCAGAGTTATTTTTAATTTCTACATAAGCTAAGTCTCTCTTATAACTTGAATCATCATATTTATATTTAAAAGATTCTATCTCTAAACTGGCATGAATTAAAGGAATCAGCCATTCTTCTCTTCCAATTAAACTGTTTTTATGCCAAACAACTGTCTGTCTATCAAATAAAGCTTTTTGGATTGATTTCTGATTTCTTTTTTTAGCAAAAACTAATGTAACTGGTCTATGGCCTCCACTAGGAACTTCATACTCCCAATCAATAAATCCATGGATATCTGAGTTTCCCATGATTGTTAAATTATTATCTAGAGCAATCTGAAGAGCACCATCAGAAAATTTTCCTCTATTAACCACTTCTATGCCATGAAGTAGGCCTTTATTAATCAATTCTTTGTGAATGTCCTTTAGTTCCAATAAACCATAAGGCTCTTGTCTTCTATATGGATGATTCCAGAAAGTAAAAGCATTTTGCTTTTTTGCTTCTTCGAAAAGCTCAATTGGATCTTCAATAACTAGCGCATTGGCATCTTTAATAAAGATTGCATTACAATGACCAAGTGGCATACTTCTCGAGAGCTCAATACCGTGTACTACTACAAGATCACTTTTAACGGCACTTTCTGCAATGCTATAAGATCTATTTTTATCTGGGTTGGGTATATCAGCACCATTACCAGAATAATTAGGATCTTTATATAAATGATCTGTAATAGCTAAAACATCAAGTTGTTCTCTGTTAGCTTCTTCTACTCTAATTGTTGGCCATACATCTGCATCTGAAAACACAGTATGTGAATGAAAATCAGATACTAAAGTTAAATGACCGTCAATATCAGGAAAATTAATTCCTTTATGAGAAGATAGCTGCTGTGCATTTAAAATTGCACAGCAACTAATAATAAACAATAGGATATTTTTATTACTCAAGATCTCTCGTGTATTGTTCAACGCCATCAATCTTACCATCAAGGTCAAAGAAGAATAGCTCTACTAGATCTTTTTCCCATACTGTTCCGTCCTTATTTACTCTTTTTTCAGTAGAATAAACAGTTACACCAGATCCTGGGTCAGTATCTTTAATTTTAAGTGGTACCATAGAAAATGGTGTCCATGTTACAGAATCTAAATTATCAAAAACAGATTTCATACCTTCGCTGGTTCTTTGAGAAGTTCCGCCGGTGGCTGCCTTAAAAGTCCACTCATCTGCAAAATATCCAGCAACAGCTTCTCCATCCATATTATTATAATCAGCAAAGAATTTTTCTAAAATTTCAACTTCACCTCTGTTTGAGAAAACAAGTGGTCTTCCTGAGTATTCGCTTTCGCCTCTACCAAAGAATTTACCGCCTTCTGACAATCCGTGCGTTGTAAATTCTGGATCAGGATCGACTCGATTCCATTGATTCCATCCGCCTAATTTACCTTCTTCATCAATATAGTAGATTTCAAATAATTCATGTCTCTCTTTAGATCCATTTTGAAACGTTCTATCTTCGGTGGCCCAGGTTAACACTCTTGTCCAATCATCTTCTTCTAACTGAACTGGAAGCATTGCATATATATTCATATTGAGCGATTCAACTTGGTTGTCAAAATAATCTGTCATATTCTCAGCTGAGTTTTCTACAAAATCATCTGTATAAAGAGCTTTCATTGCATCCCAATCTCTTGCGTTGTAAGCATCCGTTGAGGCTTGAACTGTATCCATGGACTTGTCATCAGCTAGAACATAAGCATTACCATTCAACTCATTATCTTCGCCTGGCATAAATTTACCAGCTGAGTGATGGTCGTTGTGATTATTAACCATTGTTGCTGTGTTGTTACACGCTAAAACAAAAAACATTCCAAAAATAGACAGAAGTGTTAATATTTTATTTTTTTTCATTCTCTAACTCTCTTTTCTTCCCTTGATTGACTAAAGTAATACCAAACATTTTAATAAAAAAATCTTAGCATTACACTACTAAATATTAAGTGGAGCTGACAGGGATTGAACCTGCGACCTCGTGAATGCCATCCACGCGCTCTACCAACTGAGCTACAGCCCCAAAGAATTAAAGTTAAATAAAAAAGGGCTATAAAAATATAGCCCTTTTTTTAAAATACAATATCTTAGGTGAAAAGATTTTCCGCGAGTTTCTCGGCCTTATTCTTCTCCGCCTTTACGTCTACAATTATCTTTCCATGCTTGTTTCATCTCTTCATGAGAATTAACTGTTAAGACACTACCATCTTCAAAGGTAATATCAACAGGGAATACAAGTTGTGGTCTTGATTTTTCACCCTCATAAGACTCAAAGAATGCTTTCATCTGCGCAGACAAATCTTCTTCATCTGATGCAGTAAGCGTTGAACCATCAGGCATTGTGAAGCTTACAGGAAAGACGAAAGTGAAACATTTTTTATCTTCTTGTTCACCGCGACAAGCTTGAAATGCTTCTTTTAATTCTTCTTGAGAATTAACTGTTAACATCTCGCCTTCTTCGCCTTCTTCTGCAGGTTTAAACTGCACTTGAATTGGATACGTAAATGCTGGTTTTTCTTTAGTTCCGGTTGCTTTAAAATGTGCTTTAAGTGTTGTATAGAACTCTTTTTGATCACTTACTGTGTAAGCTGAACCATCTGAGAATGAAAATGAAAGTGGGAATACAAATCTAAAGCATTTTCTCTTCCCATTTCTTTTTCTATCATCACCTTTTCTATCACCTAGCTTTCTACCATCTCTAGCAAAAAATACCTCTGTCACATCTCCGACATCTATAGCCATATCACCTAAAGATAATTGATATCCATATGAAGCAGATAGTTCTACCTCAATAGCGATATGATCAAAATATTGGCTATTCACAACCATACGAGAAAGAACTGGTAAATCTACACTGTCTATATCTATTTTGTTGGAATCATTAGCAATAGCTTCGATCAACTGTTCGTCGTTCATCATATCTGCTTCCATGTAAGACATATTGTCTTGACATGAAGAGATAAATAGTACCATTCCAAATATTAATAATAATTTTTTCATTTTATAAAATCCTTTTTAGTTTGTGCGTTAGTAAAGTTATTATTTATTTCTGTTACTGTCAAAATCTCTTTTTGTTCCATTTTGATCTGTAGGAGGAGTCCCTCTACGATCTCTCATAATCTTTCCCCAGGCTCCCAATGCTTCTCGGTCCTTGAAAGACATTTTTTTAGATAGATTAGATTTCATTCTTTCTTCAAAGAATAGCAATTTCATACGTTGCTGTTCTGTTATAATACCTTTTGTATCTTTTAGAAATTTACTTTCCAATCTGACTAAAGTACCTTTCATTCGTACTTTAGAATCTATTGCTGCATCAACATCAAATTTTGATCGATCATCTTTAGCAGCAGATCGTAATGTTCTTAATTTTTCTTGATGTGCTTTTTTTGCTTCATCTGATCTTTTATGAAATTCATTTTGTAGCGGAAAGAACTTTTGAGCTTGCTCAGAAGTAAGATCTAAATGCTTTGTCAGCGTTCCTATAACCCAAGCTTCACGCTGCTCTTTTCCTTGGTCCATCCTGTTGCCGCTATCTTGAGCATATAGTCCAGCAGTTAAAGTTAGTAGTATTAGTATATTTTTCATTTAAAACTCCTCGTTATTGCTTATAAACTCTATGTTATTGTCTGCAAATATGTTAATTAAGTCTAATTCATCTAAGTCATTAGAATCTTCTAAATAATCCATTTCAGCATATAAATTTTCTTCTGAAGCAATAACTCCAATAGGAATGAAAATATAAAAAAGAATCGCAACAGCTAAAGTAGCTAATCCAATGCCTGTTTTTCGTTTATTTGACGACTCTGAATCAATCCTATAATTAAGCTTATCTAAAAACTCATCAGTATCTAATGATACATTAGTTTTAAAATGTTTCTGTCTAAAATGGTCGCTCATCTATTTGTATCCATAATTTTACGTAATGTTTTTACACCATGACTATAATTGTTTTTTGCTGCATCTTCAGAAATATTTAAAACATCACCGACTTCTCTAAAAGACAAGCCCTCTGAAACGCGTAGACTCATTACGTTTCTCTGTTTTTTTGGTAATGTTTTAATAGCATTCCATAGCTCTATACTTAATGCTTTTTTTTCATAATTATCATCAGAAACATGCAATTCTGGTACTTGATCTAAATGAAGGAATGAACGCCATTTATTTTTAAAGAAATAAGAATTCAGTGTATTTACCTTTATACGATATAAATAAGTGGTGAATGCAGCATCAAATCGGAAGTTCTTTAATGATTTATACAGCTTGATGAATACGCGCTGTGTTAAATCGTCTGCTTCGAGCTCATCACGAGTAATTGAATAGTAATAATTATATGTCATATTTATATGCTTTGTTACAAGTTCATCAAAGGCCTTTCGATCGCCATCATTAAACTGTTTTATTAGATCATGATCTTTCGGCATACAAGTATGACTCCTTAGAGTTGGAAAAGTAAAAAACTATTTTTTTCTTGCCTCGATAAATGCTTGTACGCCCATAATGATAGCGCTCAAACATAGAACAAATGTAGTGAATTGTTCTACAGTAGCAAGAGGTCTCAATAATGCGTCTCCACTAACAAGATAACCAAAAATAGCTATTACAGACTTATAAGTAGATCCTACCCCCATAGCTAGTATAAATAGATTAATATGTGCAAAGTGCCTGCTCTGATTTGGAAAACGATCAGACAGAAGAGTAAATCCACCTACAATTCCACCTAAAAAAGCTGGGATTAATGCTGTAATACTTTCAGCGCCTGTTATAACATAAAAAGCGCCTCCTAAAACTAATAAACTAATACTTACTTTTTTAAAAATATGATTCATTTCTCTCTCCTTTTAGTTATCACCTAAACGATCAACTATCTTTTTAAAACTTTCATTCAATTCTACAATCATCTTTTGAGTATAGGGATTATATTTCTGAATATCTTCAAATAACTCCCATGAGTCATTACATGTCTGATTCACGAGCTTGTGTAGCGCTTTATAGCCGACTGTATCAATATTAGTCTGCTGTGTACCAAAATCATCTATTACTCTTCCTACTAAGTGAGTAAGTCCCTGTGATCGTGCTGCCATTATATCGTGCTCTTCCGCAGAAATCTCTTCAATTGTAATATTTTGACTCTCAAAATAAGCTTTCCAAAACTCATACCTATCATGTGTATCGCGTACTTTCTCCATAGTCATCACAGAACCACGCTCTTGAAGAGAATCAGGTCCAAATAATGGGTGTGTAGCAATAATATCTATTTGCTCAGGGAGGTGTTCTAACATCATTTGCTTTGGATGAACCTTTACTGAGCACACATCAATTAATGTTTTTTTACCATTTATTTTTGTAGACAAATCTTTCATCAAACCTGAAAAATCTCTAATTGGAACTGCAATGAATATTGTATCATTTTTTAATACATCTTCAAGAGATATAGCATTCACGTCCGATTGATTCACAGGTTTAATATCAAATACATCCACCTCAAATCCCTTAACAAGTAATTGGTGAAGCATGTTTCCAAATCGTCCAAATCCAATAATACTAACTCTATTCATTATGGTTAATCCTTTCTACTGCTAAAAATAATGTTAAATTTTTCTTTAAATCATGGATATCATTCTCCAGAATATTTAATCCATATTTCTCTGCAGAATTTTTACTCGCAATTACTGCAACATGATCAGAAAACTTTCCTTGAGCTAGATCTTGTGCTGCCTTAGCAGTATCATCTTCTTCTACAAGCTTTTTTGACCAAAATTTTTCTGCTAAATAGTCTTTGCATTGCTTTAGAGCCTGTTCATGGGAGTGAATTTCTTCAATATCGCCCAGAGCGATATTATCTTTTGCTAATAAGTTTTGGCTAATCTCAACATAAAACATATCAATAATCTTGCATTGATTTTTTGCAAGCGCTTCAACGCTCTCAATAACAACACCTCCTTGCGCATTTTCCATCGCAAAAATTCCAATATCAATTGCTTCGGATGTTAAGCTATTTAATACATTCATTGAGCTTACCAAGTAATCTAATTCAAAATCTTTTATATCGGAATCATTGAAGGTATACCAGCTGGCATGAATATTACAGAAGAGTATATTAAAAAAGATTTGATTAGAAGAATGCAAGGACATGGTAGGGGTGGTCGTATGAAGATTGAAAAAGATCATGCAGAAATATTTTCTGGAGTACGTCATGCTATTACACTAGGATCGCCAATTTCTTTATTAATCAAGAATTTTGATTGGGTAAACTGGGAAGATAGAATGGCTATTGGAGAACCAAAAAAAGAACATAGAAAAGTAACAATGCCTCGTCCTGGACATGCAGATTTAGCGGGAGTAATGAAGTATGATTTGGATGATATTAGAAATGTATTAGAACGTTCTTCTGCAAGAGAAACAGCGATGCGCGTAGCGGTTGGAGCTGTTTGTAGAAAATTGTTAGAAGAAGTAGGTATTACAGTAGGAAGTCGCGTATATCAAATTCATAATATAATAGACACTACTATTGTTGATAATGATATGAATTTAAAAGAATTAAATGATACAGTAGATGCATCGCCCGTACGATGCCTTGATAAAGATTCAGAGAAAAAAATGATGAATGTTATTGATGAGGCTAGAAATAACGGAGATTCTGTTGGAGGTTCTTTTGAGGTTATTGCAAAGGGATTGCCGTATGGATTAGGAACTTATATCAATGCGGATGGCAAGCTTCAAGCGAGAATTTCACAAGCAATGATGTCTGTAAATGCATTTAAAGGTGTAGAGCTAGGAGCAGGATTTGCTTCTTCAGCTGTATTTGGAAGTGAATTGCATGATGAAATCTTATACGAAGATGGTCAAATAACGCGTGCAAGCAATAATGCTGGAGGTATTGAAGGTGGAATGAGTAATGCGCAGCCAATTCACGTAAAAGTGAGCATGAAGCCTATTTCAACGCTTATAAAGCCATTACGATCTATTGATCTAAATACTATGGAGCCAAAGTTAGCTCATAAAGAGAGAACAGACTCTTGTGCTGTACCGGCGGCATCCATTATTGGTGAAAGTATGCTGGCAATTGTGTTAGCTGATGCATTATTAGAAAAGTTTGGTGGAGATAATTTAACTCAACTTAAGAAACATATAAAAGCTAGTGGAAAATATTAAGCAAATTTTCTTAATAGGAATGATGGGATCAGGAAAATCTACTACAGGATCCATGTTGGCAGATAAGCTGAATTGGACATTTATAGATATAGATTCTGAATTAGAGAAAGATAGTGATCTTTCTATAAAAGATATGTTCAAAGACGGAGAAGATAAATTTCGTCTTTATGAGAAAGAAAAATTAAAGCAAATAGCATTGAAGGATCATATTGTTTGTGCTACAGGTGGGGGTATTGTAGTAGAAGATTCTAATTATGAAATTCTAGATCAATCTTTTTGTGTTTATTTAGATACATCACTTGATGTTCTTTATGAAAGAATTAAGCATGATAATAATAGACCTTTGTTGTCGATAGGAAATAAAAAAGATTTAATGAGAGATATTTTTAATGATAGAGAAAAAAGATACAAATCGCTATCTAAGCTCAACATAAGTACAGACAATATAAATATTGATGATAGCTGTAAAATAATAATGGAACACATAAATGAATAAAACAGTAAAAGTAGAGCTTGGAAAAGATAGCTATGATATTATTTTCGATGACAACTTTGTGGAGTCTGCTATTGCTTTGATAGGAGTTTCTTCTAAGTGTATGTTTATCACTCAGGAGACAATCTATAGAGCATTTGAAGATAAATTTTCCGTATTAAAATCTTTACCAAATGTAGAATTTCATTTTATCGGCCAAGGAGAAGAAGAAAAATCCATTGAGACAGTAATAGAAATTTGCGATAAAATGACAGGAATGCATTACGATCGATCTTCTACTATTTTTGCAGTAGGCGGTGGAGTAGTTGGTGATACAGCTGGTTTTGTAGCCTCTATTTTTATGCGAGGCATTAACTATATACAATACCCTACTACATTGCTGGCTATGATTGATTCTTCTATCGGAGGAAAGACTGGCATAAATCTAAAAAGTGGAAAGAATTTGATAGGTAGAATACATCAACCAAAAGCAGTTGTTATTGATACATCTTTTTTAGCTACATTGCCTAAGCGAGAAGTTAATGCTTCGTTAGCTGAAGCAATTAAATATGGATTTATCTATGATAGAGATTTATTCGATTATATCGTAAAAAATATGTCAAATATTCTCAGCAACAGAACTCCTGAAATTCTTGAAAAAATTATTGTACGATCCTGCGAGATTAAAAGTGAAGTAGTAAGTCAAGATGTCAATGTCATATATATGATAAGTCCCGTAAGATGAATGTCTCCATATTTTAACATTATTAGTTTTTAGTAATAGCTTTGTCTGATCTGAGCTGAAGGTTGAACTAAATTGATCTATTAGTTCAGAATCGATTGAAAAAGCTTTTGTAGTATCATCTGAAGCTACATTATACTTATAAAAATGCTTTCCATCTGAATCAGATTGAGAAAAATAATAAGCATCTTCTCCATTTATCCAATCAAATCTTCCAATCCCTGATGAGCTAAAGGTTCCATTAAAGACGTCCTCTAATTCAATTGTTTTCTCTTGAGAAATACCCAGAGTTAACAGCAATATAAGTAATAAGAAATGCATGAAACAATAATAGGGAGTTTTTTAAACAAAATCACTTAAATACTTTATGTTAAATAGTTTTGCTTTCACATCTATGCTTATATAAATTCCATCCTTATGGGAATTATTACAAACATGCGAAATCGAATGCAAATAGTGATGTGGACTATCTTAGTTCTCTTCGTTATAAGTATGGCTATTGGTGGCCTTGTAGGTGGAGCTAGCATTGGTGATATTTTTGGCCAACAAAACGGAAGTCATGTTGGATCATTGAATGGTAGACCAATTCTATATGAAAATTTTAATCGTTTAGTTAATGATGAAGTTACCAGGTTACAATCTCAATCTCCTCAAGATATAACTGATGAAGATAGAGAATACATTCGAGCAATAGTTTGGGAACGAATCATACAAGACTTATTAATACAAGAACAAATTGAAAAGAATAATATTGCTATAAGTGATGAAGAAGTTCTCTATCAATTGAAAAATAATCCTCCTGCATTTTTAACAGGAAGTACTGCCTTTCAAACTGGTGGACAATTTGACTTAGAAAAATATATGGATGCAATCTTAAATCCAGGAGAATTGGATTGGCGTCCAATTGAAGAATTTATGCGTGATGTTTATCTTCCAAACTATAAACTTCAGCAATTAGTAGTTAATAGTGCTTCTACTTCAGAGCAAGATATTATAGATAGCTATAGATCTCGATTTCTAAACTATAAAATTGAAATACTACATATCACAGAAAAAGCTTTAGATGGCAATGATTTCTTTGATGGAATGATGTCAGGTCGACCTACTGACCAAGAATTAACTGAATTGTATAATGAAAATATTGAAGACTATAAGCAGTCAGAAATGCGTTATATGAAATATATTAAGTGGCCTATAGTTTCTAGTGCTAATGATTCATTCCGCACAAAACTTGAAGCTGAAAATCTAATGTATCGTATCAATCAGGGTGAAAACTTTGCTGATATAGCAAATATGTATACTGAAGATCCTAGCAATGGTATGGACGTTAATTTGCCAAAAGGTGGAATGCTTGGATGGTTTGAGCAAGGTAAAATGGTATCAGAATTTGATAAAGCAGCTTTTGAAGCTGACTCAGGCGAATTAGTTGGTCCCGTATTAACAAATTTTGGTTATCATATTATTAAAGTGAATGACAAAAAAACACTAGAAGATGGAACAAAGCAAGTAAATGCTTCTCACATTCTTCTATCTATAGCTCCAGGGAAAGATACTGAGAGCGACTTAAGTGATACGGCTAGTATTTTTTCTTTAGATGCTAAAGAAGCTGGATTTGTTCAACTCGCAGATTCTTTAGGAATGGTTATTAATGATGCAAGCGGAGTACAAAAAGAATCAATCTTTATTCAGGACATTGGAGTAGCGAGAGATGCTGTAAGATTTGCATTTAATAGTAATCCTGGCGATATATCTGATGTGGTAAGCAATGATAATTATGTCGTTATTTTCTATTTAGACTCTATAGTAAAAGAACAAACGATAGATTTTGAAGAAGTTAAAGAAGAATTAAGTGCAGAGTATTTAGCAGAAACTCAAAAAAGAAATCTTAAAAATATTGCACAAAATATTTCAAAAGACTTGGAAAGTGAAACAACATTTTCTGACATAGCTAGCAATAATCCTAGCTTTGAATATATTGCAGAAGATAGTGGAAATTTAGTAGGAAGCTTTGAATCTATCGGAAAAAGCAACTATGTATCAGGCGCATTACTTAATGCTAATGTGAACGACGTGCTTGGTCCACTTCCAACGCTAAGAGGTCAAACATTTATTAAGGTATTAGAAATAGATCAAGTGAATGAGTCAGATTTTGAAGAAAAGAAAGAGTCGTTAAAGTTCAGCTTAATTATTCAAAGACAAAACTTAATTTGGGGTCATTGGTTGCAAGCATTGCGTGATGAGTCTGAAATTGAAGATTATCGTTTTGACTTCTATTAAAACTCTCTAAAAACACCCAACTTATCATATCTAGCCACTCTAGAATCTAAATAAGTCATACTATCATCTTTTTCAAAAGAATCAATTTGATCAATAACAGCATTTTTTACAATCAAAAGTGTTTCATCAAAATGACGATGCGCTCCACCTACTGGTTCATGAATGATCATATTGCAGATATCATGCTCCATGAGATCTTTAGGCCTGAGCTTTAAAGCTTCAGCTGCTTCTGGAGCTTTTGAAGAATCTTTCCATAAAATTGAAGCGCAGCCTTCTGGACTAATTACTGAAAACCAGGTGTTTTCTAGCATTAACATTTTATCACATAAACCAATACCTAAAGCACCACCACTAGCACCTTCTCCAATTACTACAGATAAAATTTGTGTATCTATAGAAGCCATTTCTATCAAATTGTTAGCAATAGCAAATCCTTGACCTCTCTCTTCTGCTGCAATACCTGGATCAGCTCCTGGAGTATCAATCAAAGTAACAATAGGTAAGTGAAATTTTTCTGCAATTTTCATTACACGTAAGGCTTTACGATAACCCTCAGGTTTCATCATTCCAAAATTTCTATATAAATTTTCTTTTGTATTTCTGCCTTTTTGCTGTCCTATAATAGCAACTTTATGTTTTCCAATTGTGCCAATCCCCGCTACTACAGCATGATCATCGGCAAATGCCTTATCACCGTGAAGCTCAATAAAATCATCGCACCAAGCATCAATATAGTCTAAAGTATAGGGCCTGTTAGGATGTCTAGCGATTTGTACTGTTTCCCATGCACCTAATTGGGAAAAAATTTCTTTTTCTTTTTCATCTCTCTCTGCTTTTAATTGATTGAGCTTATCAGATTCAGAATCAATAGAAATTAAATTTTCAATGTCGTGATCTAAATCTTTTAAAGATTTTTCGAAAGTTAAATAATGTTTTTTCATCTATTTTTTTAGTTTAAATAATCTCCAAAATCCAAATAGCCACACCTTTAAAACTGCTTCAATCATTACATTTTTACTCATTTTAGATTCGCCAATAGTGCGATCTGTAAATACTATTGGATGTTCAATTAATTTGCAAGCTTTTTGATGAGCTCGAAATGATGTTTCAATCTGGAAACAATAGCCTTGAGATGAACTTTCATTAAATTTAATTAAGCGCAATGTTTCAGAATTCCATGCTTTGAAACCCGCAGTCAAATCTTTAACGGGCACTCCTGTAATTATTCTTGCATAAAGATTGGCAAAATAACTGATATATAGTCTACTAATTGGCCAATTTATGACTCTTAATCCACCATGATACCTACTACCTATAACTAAGTCATATTCATCTAACAAACTAAACATAGAGGGAACTTCAATCGGATCATGTGATAAGTCAGCATCCATTTGAATAATTTTATCATATTTATTTTTTAAGGCCCAATTAAAACCATGTATATAGGCAGAACCTAATCCATTTTTCTCTGCTCGCTCTTGTATAAAGACATTATTACTATTATATTTTTTTACAATATGCGCTGTATTATCTGGAGAATTATCATCTACAATTAAAATATCTAGATCTATGTCTAGGCTTAAAAGCATATCAAGAATATTAATGATATTCTTTGATTCATTGTAGGTAGGAAGTATGACTAATCTTTTCATGATTTAGTCTCTAATGTTTTAGAGAATAATTCCATTTGTTTCATATAAAATGCTTTTCTTCCACCTGGATTGAACACCATATAAGTAACATAAAATGTTTTATCGGATGCATAATCATAAAATAGATATCCTACGAATGGACCACCTTTTGCCTGATCAATAGACTCCCATAATCCAGATAACCTATAAGCTGCATCATTTCGATAGTCTACCCAATCAATTGATAAAAATTCTTTATTATATTGTTGTGATTTGAAATATGTTTGAGGAAAGCTATCTCCTATATCAATCGCATCTTCTTCAGAAAAATGATTTCCATCTTTCCATTGTATAGCCATCCATCTAAATGGCATTTCTTGGCCAATCCATACAAAATTTGAGTCTGGATTATTTCTGATCATCTCCCAACCCCAAGGTAGATTGATAGTCCATCCATAATCTGATAGCAATTGAGATTCTATATCTTCCTGTCGCTTAGATTCTAAAAAATACTGAGACTGTTTTTTATCAAAATTTTGATCAAATTCATTTTTAATTGAATTTCCATTCTTTAATAAATATTCTCTGATATCGCTTTCTTTAGCACCGCTTAATATCATAAATAATTGATTTTTAGCAAATTGATCTCTGGACAAAACAATTGGATTATTTTCTAGTGTATTCTCAAATGCTTTTTTTCCTAATAAATTTCTAACAAGCTTAGTTGCAGGATTCAGCTCATAGTCCCCAATAGAGGCAATAATTAAATTTGTCTGAGTTTTTAGAGCATCATAGCTACTCGGATCTGCAAACTTTACATTATAAAATGGTTCTGGAGCTGGTGTTAGAAGTGTATCATTAAATACAATAGATAACAAACTTAGTATATCGTCTCTATCCTCTTTAGCAGCAAGAACAACTAGATCATCATTTGCTCCGATTGCATCCTTTTTTATATCACAGCTAACAATTGCCATGCAAAAAATAAAAAGTGATAAATATTTAATTATTTTTTTCTTTTCTATTAGATAGTTCATATAAAAATACCAATACTAAGGTTAATAATAGGAAAATAGCCATTGGCTCCCATGTTAAAAAGGGATACCTGATAAATCTTTCGCTTGCAGTCGTTGGTGGCTCTAGAGGTGTATTTTCGGTGCTTATATTAGCAGCGTATTGAATAGATGTAAAGCCGTGTGGATTATAATAACTAAAAAATAGCGCTTTCTTACCAAATTTTGAATAATTGCTATCTATACCCTGCATGAATGTTAATCCATTTTGATCACGAATTTTTTCTAACTTGATATCCCCTGCATCAGCAAGGAAATCTTTTGCAGCAAACGGTACTTGAAAACTAAATATTAGAGCATCTACATCAGTAGCAGACTCAAATAAGTATAAAAAATCTCTAGGACCTGGATCTTTGATAAACTTCTCTAAAAATAAATAAATAGTATGATTACCACTTTGCTTTATTGTAGTCAAAGTATTGTCATTTATTTCTACGATTTTCTCAAATTCAGATTCATCGCTTGATATTGTATATAGCACAGAATCGATTCCGCTAGGTATTTGAAAGTCGTATTGTGAAACTGAGTCTGTATCAAATTTATACTCAATTGCTACTCCAGGATATGAAAACTCTGGATAGACAGTTACGGATAACGTGTCAATTACAGACTGTCCAAAAATTGATCCTGAAAACAGGATAGAAAATATTATTTTTTTCATATACTAAGTTAACTGAAAAATAACAAATATATCATAAAATGAATGAGTAATAGCCGTAATACCAAAACCTCTACTTATGTATAAAAATCCTAACAGTATTCCAGCAATAAATCGAACTGTAAATGCATTTTGAGTAAATACCTCTCCCCCTGTAAAGTGAAATAAAGAAAATAGGATAGCTGACAATATTAATGCGAAGAATAATGAGGAAAAATCACTCATTGATTTAAAGATAAATTTCATTAATTGATAAAAAATATAAAGTGAAAATACCCTAAAGATTAACTCTTCATAAATTCCAGCTCCAAGTGATAAGATTAGATTGAAATATATGTTTTCAACAGAAGAATCCATCAGGTAAAGACTCATGCTTCCAAGTATAAAAAATAATATTAAAGCATAGAAAAAAGATTCGACTAACATTATAAATAAATAAGACTTATGGATCTTAAAAGAATCATATTCTTTTTTCTGATAATAGGCTATACCAAGAAATATGAATAAAAATAATGTAGATACTACATAGAAAATATCAAATCCTAATGTAGAAATAGCGTTCTCTATTAATACATCAGCGCCATTTTTAATATAACTAAACTCGGTATCTCTCATTAAAAAAATTCCTAATTCATATATTAGGAAAATAGGTAGGGTAATGACAAAGCTATAGAAAGGAGATTTAGATTTTTTAAAGTAATCTTGGATCATATCAAATTTTTAAAACAGCTAATAATGCTTCTTGTGGAACTTCGACTCTTCCAATCATTTTCATTCTCTTTTTTCCTTTTTTTTGCTTCTGTAATAATTTATTTTTTCGAGTTACATCTCCGCCATATAATTTTTCAGTTACATTCTTTCTAAACGGAGCAATATTAGTACGTGCAATTACTCTAGTTCCAATAGATGCTTGAATTGGGATCTGGATTTGATGTCTAGGAATTAACTCTTTGAGTTTTTGACAAAGAGCTAACCCTCTATGATAAGAATCTTTCTTTGAACAAATCATCGACAAAGCATCTACAGGCTCTTTATTAATAAGAATATCAAGCCTATCTAGCTTACCTTCTCTATATTCTTTAAAAGTATAATCAAATGAAGCATATCCTTTTGATCCAGATTTGATACTGTCATAAAAATCAAATAATATTTCACCTAAAGGTAGCTCATAAATTAACTGGACTTTAGAGCTAGAAAGATAAGAAGTAGATTTATATTTTCCTCTCTTCTCTTGGCAAATCTTCATTACATTTCCAATATAATCTACTGGAGTTAAGATCTCTGCAGTAACAATTGGCTCCATAATACTTTCTAATATTTTTGGCTCTGGCAACAAGGCAGGTCGCTGTACTTCAATTTGACTACCATCTCTAAGATTTGCTAAATACTTAACATTTGGACTAGTAGTTACAATTGAAAGGTTAAATTCTCTTTCAAGTCTTTCTTGTATAATTTCCATATGTAATAACCCTAAAAAACCGCATCGATATCCAAAACCTAACGCATCACTTACTTCCGGCTCAAACACAAGAGAAGCATCGTTTAGTTTTAATTTTTCAAGCGCAGTACGTAAGTCATCATATTCCGCAGAATCGGCTGGAAATAATCCTGAAAATACCATTGGTTTAATTTTTTGAAAACCAGGAAGTGCGTCCTTACATGGCTTATTCACATTTGTTATTGTATCGCCTGGCAGAACATGTTCTATATCTCTCACATTTGCAATGATATAACCTACTTCTCCAGCTTGTAAGGAATCAGATTTTTTTCTATCGATTACAAAATGACCGACTTCATCAATATCATAGTAAGTATTGTGGGAAAAAAATTTAATCTTACTGCCTCGACTTATAGATCCTTCATAAACGCGAATATAAGCGACAACGCCACGATATTTATCATAAATTGAGTCAAAAATTAATGCTTTAAAGGCATCATTTTTTGGAGGTTCTGGTGCAGGAATTTTATGAATGATAGTATCAATTATTGACTGAATACCTTCTCCAGTTTTAGCGCTAGCAAGCAATATATCTTCTTTGTCACAGCCTGTAAGCTCAATAATTTGATCCGTTACATTTTCAATATCTGCATTAGGTAAATCTACTTTATTGATTACTGGAATGATTGTTAAGTCATTACCTAGGGCTAGTAAATAATTAGTAACAGTCTGAGCTTCAATACCTTGTGCGGCATCAACAATTAATAGTGCTCCTTCGCTGGCAGCTAATGTTCTAGAGACTTCATAAGTAAAATCAACATGTCCTGGAGTATCGATAAGATTTAATATATAGTTTTCATATTTAATTCGAATTGAATGACTTTTAATCGTGATACCTCTTTCACGCTCTAACTCCATATTGTCTAGAACCTGAGCTTTCATATTTTTTTTAGAAATAGTACCAGTATCTTCAAGAAGCCTATCTGCTAAAGTTGATTTCCCATGATCAATATGGGCAATAATACAAAAGTTGCGAATTAAGCTGATATCATTCATCAAAATGATTCACTATCGGCACTCTTCTGCCCATTCCAAATGCTTTCTTACTTATACGCAATACGGGTGCAGCTTGTCTTCTTTTATGCTCATTACGATTGATTCTTATAGCAATATCACCTAGATCAGTATCGGCTATATCATTTGATATATTTTCACCCAATACTACCTTATCAACAATAGGACTAATTAAATCATAGTCAAACGGATCTACTTGATTTGGAGCTAATTCGGCAGATGGTGGTTTTGAAATAGAGCTATGAGGAATAATATTCTTAGATGTTTTATTTTTCCATTTTGCAAGATTATAAACTTCGGTTTTAGATAGATCTCCAATAGCCGATAATCCACCACTCATATCTCCATAAAGAGTACAATATCCTAGTGCGAGCTCTGTTTTGTTACCTGTAGAGAGGACTAAGCAACCAAATTTATTAGAAAATGCCATTAAGATATTTCCCCTAATTCTTGACTGAATATTTTCTTCGGTAACATCACTTTCTAGCCCTTTAAATTTAGGACTAAGCACATCTAGATATTTCTCAAATAATTCATCTATATCTACTGTATCAAAATTAGCATTTAAGTTTTCAGCTAATTCTTTTGCATCAGTTTTACTATGTTCGCTAGAGAATCGTGAAGGCATCGATATCAAATAAACATTATCTGATCCAAGTGCATCAACTGCAAGACATGCTACCAGAGCAGAATCTATTCCACCGCTTAGGCCTATTACTGCTTTTTGATGACCTGTTTTAGAAAAATAATCCTTAACTCCGAGCGTTAGAGCTCTATAAATTTCACTATCATTTTCTACCTTACGACTATCTAGTAAACTAGAATTTGTATCGACAATTACTAAATCTTCTTCAAAGCTTTTTCCTTCAGCTATTAATTTCATATCTGAGTTAAATACCATAGAATTTCCATCAAATATAAGCTCATCTTGTCCTCCAACGAGGTTGCAATAAATAAAAGGGCAATTAGCATCTCCAAATTTTTCCATGATTAAATCTTTTCGTACATTTTTACGATTCTTATGATATGGAGAAGCAGAAATATTAATAATGAGATCAGGATTCATTTGAACAATCTCATCAGAAAGCTTTCTATCATAGTTGTCTTCCCATAGGTCTTCACATATTTGTACAATACACTTCAAGCTCGTATCATTAATATTGATTGTAAAATCACCGATATCAATACCGTTTTCAAAGTAGCGATTTTCATCAAATACATCATAATTAGGTAAAAGAATTTTATTATAAGTTTTAACTATCCTTCCATTCTCACAAATTGCAGCTGAATTAAATAATTTTCCGTCTTTTTGATCAACAAATCCTACTATACATGGAGAAGAAACCTCTTTAGAAAAATTGTCTAATACTTCTAAATTTTTTTTAATAAAAGATTCTGAAAAAAGTAAATCTTGTGGAGGATATCCTGTAATTACCATCTCAGGAAATACTACTAGATTTGCTCCGCTATCAATAGCCTTATTATAACTATCTAATAGCTTTTCATAATTGTAGTCAAAATCTCCTAAAATAGGATTAATCTGACATAGGCCGACTTTTATTGATTGAGGCAATTTTTAACTTCACCGATTAATGAACTAATAGAATCTACTGGTATTGAATTTGCAACATCCCAGCTATTATATGAAATAAGTGGCTTATCTTGAGCCAATGTAAATGCTATCTCACTTAAAGTTCCATAAGCTCCAGAAATCGCAACTCCAACATCGCAGTTATAGCTAATTAATGCATTCCTTGTAATATCAAGTCCTGTTGAAATTGGAATAGATAAAAATTCATTTCCAGATTGAAAATCTTTGTCTTTAAGAATTCCGATACATACACCATTATTCATTGAAACTCCCTTAGCGATAGCCTCCATAACTCCTTCACCTCCACCGCAAAATACTAACCAATTTTCATTGGCCATTTGCTTGCCAATTTCTACCGTGTCGTTATAAATTTCTTCAGTAATATCTCTTCCGCCAAAAACGGCTATTCTTCCTGCAAATTTCATTATGGCTCCAATCTTCCCATGGTCCTAGGGAAAGGAATAGTTTGTCTGATGTGATCAATTCCACAGACCCAAGAAACCATTCTTTCTAATCCAAGACCAAATCCTGAATGAGGTACTGAGCCATACTTTCTTAAATCTAAATACCACTTAAAAGCGCTTATTGGCAGATTGTGGTCTTCAATACGTTTTACTAATACATCATAGTTGTCTTCCCTTTGAGCTCCACCAACTATTTCACCATAACCTTCCGGCGCAATAACATCAACTCCCAAAGCGTACTTATCAGATTTATCTCTTTTCATATAAAATGCTTTCGTTTCATGAGGCCAAGAATGAACCATTACAGGCTTATCAAATTGTGCTGCGATCATTTCTTCGTCTGGTGCTCCAAAATCGCTTCCATATTCAAATTCATGATTGTTTTTATGTAGAAGATCTACAGCCTCATCATAAGATATACGTGGGAATGGAGATGAAATATTAGATAATTTTGATACATCTCTTTCTAAAATTTTTAATTCATCAGAACAATTATCTAGAACATCTTTTATGATATAGGACATAAATTCTTCAATAATATCCATATTTTGATGTATATCACAATATGCCATTTCAGGCTCAACCATCCAAAACTCTGTTAAATGTTTTCTAGTTTTTGATTTCTCTGCTCTAAAACATGGGCCAAAACAATATGTTTTTCCAAATGCCATAGCAGCAGCTTCCTGATATAATTGACCGCTTTGAGATAAGTATGCAGAACGATTAAAATAATCTGTCTCGAATAGTGTAGTTGTACCTTCCACTGCATTGCCTGTAAAAATAGGTGAATCTACCAATACAAAATCTCTATCATCAAAGAAATTTCTAATTGATCTAATCAATCGTTGTCTGATTTTTATAATGGCAAATTGCTTTTTTGATCTTAGCCATAAATGTCTGTTGTCCATCAAAAAACTTACTCCATGATCTTTCAATGCAATTGGATATTCTTCAGATATATGAACTACCTCTATGTCGGTGACAAGTATTTCAACTCCACTATCAGATCTAGTATCTGCTTGTACAGTTCCTTTAATTTTTAATGAAGATTCTTGAGTTAGTGTACTTTCTAGAGCAAAGACTTTCTCTGATACGTCATTTTTTGATACTACGCATTGCACATATCCTGAACCATCTCTTACAATTACAAACCAAATTTTTCCAATAGATCTTATATTGTATACCCATCCATTAACTTGGACTTCTTTTCCAATAGAATTTTTTAAATTTTTAACGCTTATTTCGCTCATAACTTTACCAGGTTGAAAGAACTGTGTTCACAATATCAACTGCAATTTTATTAATTGCAACATTAATCGCCAATTCTCTTGAATCTCCAAATTCATCGCTATCATCTGCATCAATAACACCGTCATTGTCATTATCTAATCCGTCTGAAGAAGGGTCATTATCAATACTGTATGTTCCGAATGCAGAAAATGTTTTTTCAAACAATTTGCTATCATCTTCATTATCAATCCAAGAAACTCTTACAGATAGTGAGAATCTGTATTCACTAACTTGTTCATTATTATTAAATGCATAAGGACCATCTGAAACAGAGACTACTGATCCGTCAATAACGCTATCGCTATCAATATCATTTGTTATTTTTATAACATTTTGAATACTAATTTGTTGAACAATCTCTGAAGTCAGCTTTTCCGATAACTCAAATTCTGGTGTATCATTGACAAACAATGGAATAGAAACATTGCTAATATTTGCAGGAATTGATCCTGCCATAGAATAATAAGCACATCCAAATAATAAAAAAATTAGATGGAGACTAATTACTTTTGTTAATCTTTTTTTCAATTCCATAATCGTTTATTTTTCTATAAAGAGTTCTTTCGCTCATATCTAATGATTTTGCAGCAGCTCTTCTATTGTTATTAAAGTGTTCTAATGTACGAATAATCATCTCTTTTTCTAAGTCTCTAGTATTAAATGCGCCAATAGCATCTCCTTTGATCAAATGATCATTATCCAAGCTACTAATTTCATTATCTTGAATACGATTTTCAAAATTTGCATTTATATTTCTAGGAGAATTTAATGCGGAAAAATCAGATTGTTTTAGCAATAATTTTAGATCTTCAACATCTTGCCTTAAGAATAATAATTGTCTTAGAATCAATTCTCTTTCTGCTTGATCTGGATCTCTATTCACTAAAACAGGTAATGCGGTATTATCAGAAAAATCAGTCATATTTTCATTTTCTAATTGCCTTTCAATGATTTCGCCTGTAATTCTTTCACCTTTTTGTAAAATTAATACACTCTCAACAAAATTTCTTAATTCTCTTACATTTCCAGGCCAATCACATTTTTGCATTACCTTGATTGCTTCCGGAGTAAATCCTTTATACTTAATACTGTTTGTTCTGCTAAACTGTAATGCAAATCTATCAACTAGCAATCGAATATCACTCTTTCTTCTTCTTAATGGGGGCAGGTTAATTGTAACAGTTTTAAGCCTATAGTAAAGATCTTGTCGAAATTTTCCCTCTTTGACAAGTTTTGCCAAGTCTTTATTGGTTGCAGCTACAACTCTAGTATCTGTTTTTTTTGATACAGAATCTCCCACTCGCATATACTCACCGGTTTCTAAAACTCTTAACACTTTAACCTGAGTTTCTAAGGGCATATCTCCAATTTCATCAAGAAATATTGTTCCCTTATCTGCAGTTTCAAAATAGCCTTTTCGAGATTCGTTGGCATCTGTATAAGCACCTTTTTTATGTCCAAATAATTCGCTTTCAATGATACCTTCTGGAATAGCTCCACAATTAACAATAACTAGCTGCTTAGATGATCTTTTACTTCCTAAATGTATTGCCTTACTTATAAGCTCTTTTCCTGTTCCAGATTCCCCGTTAATTAAAACAGAAATATCTACATCTGCAACCTGACCAACCATATGCAAAACATGCTTAATCTCATCGCTTTCGCCAATAATTCCTGCTTTTTGTTTAATTAATTCAATATTCATAGTTAACCTCTTAGCTGCTTATCCTAATTTCTTTATCTAATTTCTTTATTTCATCTCTTAAGTTTGCTGCCTTTTCAAATTCTAAATTATCAGCAGCCTCTAGCATTTCTTGTCCAAGCATTTCTAGAACAATTTTTTTATCTTCATTTAAAAATCTATCTGTTTTGACATCTCTTTTAATTTCAATTTCTCCATCTCTAAATGATTCAGCTACACTCGTAGCTTCCATTATTTCATCAATTGATTTTTTAATCGATGTTGGAATGATATTATTTTTTTTATTGAAGGCTAGCTGAATAGCTCTCCTTCTGTCAGTTTCGTCAAGTAGGTACTGCATTGAATCTGTAATTCTATCAGCGTATAAAATAACCTTACCATCTATGTGTCTAGCTGCTCTACCAGAAGTCTGAACGAGAGAACTTTTAGATCTTAAAAATCCTTCTTTGTCTGCATCTAAAATTGCAACAAGAGAAACTTCTGGAAGGTCAAGCCCTTCTCTTAATAAGTTAATTCCTACTAGTACATCAAATTCCCCTAAACGCAGATCTCTTAAAATTTTTACTCTTTCAATAGTTTTTATCTCAGAATGAAGATATCTGACTCTGATTCCCTGAGTGCTTAGATATTCAGATAGATCTTCTGACATTTTTTTAGTTAAGGTAGTAACTAGACATCTCTCTTTCTTTATAGTACGAATCTTTATTTCACTAATTAGATCATCAATTTGACCAAGAGACGGCTTGACTATGACCTCAGGATCAACTAAACCTGTTGGACGATTAATTAATTCTGTTACTGCTCCAGAAGATAATTCTAATTCTTTTTGCGCTGGTGTTGCAGAGGCATAAATTACCTGATTTTGAATTGCTTCAAACTCTTCAGCTTTAAGCGGCCTATTATCGTAGGCAGCTGGCAATCTAAATCCATGCTCAATTAAGTTTTCTTTTCTTTTTCTATCTCCATTATACATACCTTTTATCTGCGGAAGAGTTACATGGGATTCATCGATAACAGTTAAAAAGTCTTTAGGAAAAAAGTCTATCAACGTTGAAGGTCTTTCACCTTCCTTTCTTCCATCAAAATATCTAGAATAATTCTCAATACCTGAACAATAACCTATCTCATCAATCATCTCTATATCAAAATTAGTACGTTGAGTTATACGCTGTTCTTCTAAAAAATTTTTCATTCTTATTGAAAAATACTACTCTATCTTTTAAATCTTTTTTTACCTCTTTAATAACTTTTTTATTTTTTGATTTATCGGATACAAAATGTCTTGCAGGAAAAAGATTTGATTCATCAACTTCTTCTATTTCTTCTCCTGTCAATGGGTCAAAAATGACGATAGATTGAATAGTATCTGAGAAAATATCAACTCGAACAGCTTTTTCTTCATATGCTGGAAATATTTCAAAAATATCTCCCATAATTCTAAAATTACATCTCTCCAGAACTTGATCATTTCTCTTATAATATATGTCAATTAGAGCCTCTGTAAGGCCCCTGCGACTTATTGGATTATTTTTTTTCAAATTGACTACTTGGTTCTTCCATTCTTTCGGAGAACCTAATCCGTAAATACATGATACTGAACTAACGACAATAACATCTTTTCTTTGCAATAATGAACTCGTGGCTTTTAATCTTAATCGATCAATTTCCTCATTCATTGAAAAATCTTTTTCTATAAAAGTGTCTGTGATAGGCATATATGACTCTGGCTGATAATAGTCATAATAACTAATAAAATACTCTACTGCATTATTAGGAAACAAGCTCTTAAACTCGCCATAAAGCTGTGCCGCTAAAGTTTTATTATGAGAAATAATTAATGTAGGTTTTTGAATTTCTTCGATCACCTTACCCATCGTATAGGTCTTACCAGAGCCAGTCACTCCCAACAATGTCTGATGATTTATTTTATTTTTTATACCATCAACAAGTTCGTCAATTGCTCCGGGCTGATCGCCTGATGGTTGAAAATCTGAAACTAATTTAAAGTCTGCCATATTGTCTAATAAATATAATATCTATTGATATAAAAAACAATTTATAAAGTATGACAATAAGTTTTATTTTTTAGAGCCTAATGCAAAAAAGAAACGTAAGTAATCTAACAAACTAAGGAAGAGTAGAATCGCAGAAATTATAATTAAATATTCTGTTAAGTAGAAAAATTGTGTGAAATCTAGAGCATGTATTGACAAAGCAACACCAAGAAAACATACTCCGGTTTTACCTACTATATTAGAACCATATATCTTGTCTATTTTTGGTAAATAGATAAGAGAAAATATTAAAATTGTTATTTGTCTAACAAAGTAGAAGATGCAAAACCAATCAGCAATATCTCCTCTTCTATTTAATAAAATTATAAATGCAAACAAAGTTGTACCATCTGCAATAGGATCTAATGTTTTTCCCAACTCTGAATGCTGATCCAACTTTCTTGCAGCTACTCCATCTAAAAAATCTGATAATAAGGAAATAAATAATATTATATAAAAATAAACTTTCATATCAAGATTGAAGGTGATAATCATTGGAGGAATTAATAAAAATCTTACATAAGTAATTAAATTGGGGACAAGAAAAATATCTTTATATTGGAATAATTTACTCATGCCAGTATACTCGACAACAGCTTGCTCGTAGAGCCTATATTACTCTCCATAACATTCCTCGCAGAAGTGCTTGATAAAGCATACATATTCACATCATTAAGTTTATTAAATACTTCTATTAATGCTGAATCAGAATTGATCGTAAATGCTGCCGATGCAGACAATAGTTCTTCTGCTTCTGAAAAGTTTCCATTTGAATAATTTGGTCCAAAAATTATAGGATTAGATGCTACAGCTGGCTCCATAATATTATGTATACCATTCTTTGAAAATCCTCCACCTATATATGATATATGAGCTTGCCAATATAGCTTATATAAAATACCTACCGTATTTATAATAATAATCTGTTCTTTAAGGCTTGATAAGTCTATATAATCTTCTATTACTATGGAAGATAGATTTTTTCTACTAGCTTGTTTTTGATAGTAATTAATTGACTTATCTGACAACTCATGCGGAATGAGAATAATTTTAGCATTATGATTATCTTTTAATAAATCAAAAATTCTAGGAAAAAGCATTGAATCATCTTCAGGCCACAGGCTAGCAAATAAAAATAGTTTGTTCTTTAATTTGTAGTCGCTATCAAACTTAATATCAACATTTGACTCTCTTGTTAATACGATATCAAAACGAGGATTTCCCATCGCTTTAATTACCTTATCTGGAACAATTAATTCCATATTTTTTAGATCCCGACTATTCACAGTAAATATTTGATCAATAAGACCATATATAGCTTTATAAATACTCTTTCCTAGCGCTCTCAGCTTAAAGCTATCATTGTGGATTCTTGCAGAAATTAATATTGTATCAATATGTAAAAAACGTGCCGCAAGAAGTATGTTTGGCCAAATATCATATGAAGCAAAAATAATTTTTTTAGGTTTAATTAACTTTAATCCCCTAAAGATAGACCAAGGGAAATCAAATGGAAGATATACCTTACAATCGATATTATCATTATTAACATTATTGTATCCAGATGGAGAGAAAAATGATACTATAATTCCAATATTATTGTCACTATTTTTTATACTAGAAATAATTGATTCTATCTGTTGAAATTCTCCAAAAGATGAAACGTGAAACCAGTATATATCTAAAG
>AQSD01000009.1 GCA_000402755.1 Fidelibacterota bacterium SCGC AAA160-B08
AAAAAATGTCATATAGAAGAGATTGTTTGATGACTTCATTTCTAGAAGAAATTCATTTTTAATTAAATTCATTAGCATAGAAGGATTCCTCCTTCTTTTATCTTTATAGATTCATCGCAAATATCTGATATATAATTAAAATTATGTGTTGAAAAAATAATAGTTTTATTTTTTGACTTTAAATCTATAAAAATATCTTTAAAAACAGCTTGAGCATTATCGTCGAGATTGGTAAAAGGCTCATCTACTAATAAGTAATCCCATGATAAATTTAATGCAATAAAGAGCTTATTTCTTTGAAGATTTCCTCTAGAAAAATACTTTAAAGGCAGATTTTCTAGATCTTTCAAGCCAAGTAAATGCAAATATTGATTATAAATGTTGATATTTAAATTTTGATTATAGGAACGTAAAATGCATTTAAGATTATTTAATATAGTTAAATCGCTAAAAATATTTGCTTTATCATTCAAAAATAAAAAATCAGACCCGTTATAATTAATATTTCCAGAATCAATATTCATAATATTAGATATACATTTTAAAAAAGTTGTTTTACCTGATCCATTTTTTCCTAGCAAAGCAACTAACTTACCCAAATCTACTGTATGTGAGATATCATCTAATACCTTAGTATCAGAAAATGATTTACTGAGATTTGTTATTTGTAACATTATTTAATTTTTTTTATCAAAGGATAAAACACAAATAAAATCACCATAATGTATAATGCAAAAATAAAAAGTTGGTTAAACAACTCCATAGCTTCTCCTTTTAGATGGCCAAAAAGCGAATAAAGAACCAAGTACCATCATGATACCTCCAACCCACACCCAATTTACTAAAGGGTTAATCATAATCTTAAAGTATCCTTGATTTTTTTCTGCATCATAAGCAGAAAATATTGAGTATATATCCTTTCTCATAGTACTGTAGATATCAAGCTCACTATGAGGCTGACGCTTCTCAGGGTCTGGATTCCAGTAAAAATAAATTCTTTTTTCAGGGCGCAGGTTAGTTAATAGATTATTTCTTTCATCTATTACATCCATATCGCTTATAAATGCATAATGATTGTCTCGAGCTTCACTTTTAATACTATTCAGCTTAAAGATGTAGCTTGCAAAATAAATTTCCTCTCCAGGAGATAAGTTAAATTCTTTCTCTACTTCAAATGCTCTCCCAATAAAGCCTACAAAAAGAAGTGTGATTCCAATATGAACAATATATCCCCCATTTTTATGCCTATTATTGAATAGCATGCTTACAATAGCAGTTGGAATAGATTTATTGTCACTTTTAGATTTTTTATATGACTTTCTGAATTCATTCATTATAGATGTAATCGTAAATGCTATACCCATGCATGTTACTAAGGGGTATAGTTGAAATGGGCCAAAAAATATAGAATATATAACTCCAGAAAAGAAGCTCATTAACATTGGAATTTTAAAATTTGACAATAAAGTGGATCTTGAAGTTGTTTTCCATGACAATAATGGACCAATTCCCATTAGAAATAATAAAACCAATCCAATAGGAACATTTAGTTGATTAAAATAAGTTGCTCCTACGTAAATTTTTTCTCCATTCCATGCTTCCGAAAGAATGGGAAACAATGTGCCCCACAAAACAATAAAACACATTAGAAGTAAAATGAGATTATTATATAAGAATCCACCCTCCCTTGATGTAAAAGAGTCAATCTTATTATCAGATTTCAATGTGTCAAATCTCTTAACAAACCAGTAGCCAGTAAATAAAATTAAACTTGATAGAAAGGCAAGAAATAATGGACCTAAATTTTCAGCAGTAAATGAATGAACGGAAGATACTATTCCACTTCTAGTAATAAATGTACCTAAAATAACTAATAGAAAAGTCGATGCTGCTAATAGAATATTCCAAGATTTTAACATACCTCTTTTTTCTTGTATCATAGATGAATGAATGAATGCGGTAAGTATCAGCCAAGGCATTAGGGAAGAATTTTCTACTGGATCCCATGCCCAATATCCGCCCCAACCTAATTCATTATATGCCCAATATCCGCCTAGAATGATGCCTCCTGATAAGAAAGTCCAAACAATCAATGACCAACGCCTAATAGATTGAATCCATTCAAAATTAAGCGATTTAGATATCAAACCGGATAAAGCCATAACGAATAGGATTGTTGTTCCAATAAAACCTAAATAAAGAGTTGGTGGATGAATAGCCATTGTAACATTTTGTAACAACGGATTTAAACCATTTCCATTTTGTACAATAATATCAGATGATACTGGCTGAAAGGGATTTGCTATAAAATTTGATAAAAGTAAAAAAAATCCAAATATAAAAGAAAGCATAATATAAGATGAATACTTTAATGTAGGCATCTTCTTCAAAGTGATATGAATATAAATTAATGAATATATAGACATGATAAATGTCCAGAAAAGCAATGAACCAGCTTGCCCTGCCCATAAAGCAGTAACTTTAAAAAATAATGGAGTTTCATAGCTTGTATATTGAGACACATATTGCAAATTAAAATTGCTAATTAATAATTCATTTAGTAGGCAAAGAGTAGCTAGTATAACACAAAAACATACTGCTATTAACCCTCTTTCAGATACGTTTAGAAAAGTTTTATCTTTTTTAATGGCATAGTAAAATAGAAAGAAGAAGTTTGATAATATTAATCCACCACTTATACTGAGCGCTAAACTTCCAATTTGAGAAATCATTATATTTTTTCTATATTTTTTAAATCGCCTTCATAACGTGAAGCGCATTTAGTTTGAAGTTCTGTAGCAATAATCAAATTATCATCAAAGGCACCAGCGACTACAACCTCTGCATTATCTTTAAATAAATCTGGTCTAATACCATAATAATAAACTTTTAAGCTATCGCTTCCTTGGTATACATAAAATGATACTTCTAGTTGATCTATATCATTAATAATGATTGAATCTGGCTTAATCAGCCCTCCAACCTTAACCTTAGTAATAGAAGCTTCTTTAGTGGAGAGCTCCTCTATTGTATAGTAACGAACTGTTAAGCTATTAGTATCATTTTCTACATTAGTAAGGTATATAGTCCATACGACAATTAAGGTAAAAACTAGAATCAGTGATGTGTAAATTTTATTCATAATTTAAATTCCAAAAGATTCTTCCCATTCCCCATATACACTTTTCATTAGTTCGACAATTTCTCCGACAGTACCTCCATGCTCAGCTACTTCAACTAAACAAGGGACTAAATTTAAATTATTTTCGCAAGCATTTCTTAATTTTTTCATTTTTTTATTTAGTAGTGCGTTATCTCTTTTTTCTCTCAATCTTTTAATTTTTTCTTCTTGTATATCTTGAGCTTCTTGAGATATTTTTAAAATTTCAATTTCAAGTTTTTCGTCCTTATCAACAAAATCATTCAATCCAACAATTATTCTTTCATTTGAATCAATTGATTCTTGATAGATTGATGCAGACTCACCAATTTTCTTTTGAAAATAACCATCTTCAATAGCTGTAACTGTACCACCAAGATTCTTTATTACTTTAAAGTATTCATTTGCTTCATCTTCTATTCTATCAGTTATTTCCTCTACATACCACGATCCTCCCAATGGATCGGCTACATTAGGTACGCCTGTTTCATGTGCAAGAATTTGTTGAGTTCTTAATGCTATTTTTGCTGCTTTTTCTGATGGAAGTGCTAATGTTTCATCAAGTGAATTTGTATGAAGAGAATTTGTTCCGCCCAATACTGCAGACATCGCTTCATATGCAGTTCTCACAATATTATTTTCTGGTTGTTGCGCAGTCAAAGAACATCCAGCTGTTTGTGTGTGGAATTTTAGCTTCAATGAATTTTCACTTTTTGCGCCATACTCATTTTTTAATTTATGAGCCCAAATTCTTCTTGCTGCTCTATATTTACCTATCTCTTCAAAGAAATCCATATGAGAATTAAAAAAGAATGATAATCTAGGAGCAAAGTCATCAATTTTGAGACCTCTTTCTAGTGCAGCTTCTATATAGGTAAATCCACTGTTTAATGTAAATGCTAATTCTTGTGCAGCAGTCGATCCGGCTTCCCTAATATGATAACCGCTTATCGATACAGGACTATAAAGTGGCATATTCTCTGAACAAAACTCAATAACATCAACTACCAATTTTATTGAAGGTTTCGGAGGAAAAATAAATTCTTTTTGTGCTATATACTCTTTTACAGCATCATTCTGCAATGTTCCTCTTAAAGAACTAATATCAATTCCATTTTTCTTTGCTAATGCTACATAGAAAGCAAACAATATAATTGCAGGACCGTTAATAGTTTGAGATACAGAAATTTTTTCTAAGTCTATACCTTCAAATAAAGTTTCCATATCATCTAAAGAAGCAACATTAACACCGCAAACGCCTACTTCGCCAGATGATAGTTCATGATCAGGGTCATAACCCATAAGTGTTGGCATATCATAAGCAACAGAAAGTCCAGTCTGACCATTATTTAATAAATATTTATATCTCTCATTTGTTTTTTCTGGAGTACTAAAACCCGAAAATTGTCTCATAGTCCACAATTTTCCTCTATACATATTTTTATGAATTCCTCGAGTATATGGAAAAGTGCCTGGATCTATATTATATTTATCACTTTTTTTATCAGATGAATAATATTCTTTCAGCTTGTTACCGCTGAGACTGTTAAAGTTTTTTTCTCTATTTGGTACTTTTTTACTCATTTTCTTATTATTTAATAAATTGAATAATTTTTTCATATAAAGAAGAGCTATCTAAACCTACCTCTTCTAATAGTATATTTCTTGGGCCGTGATCTACAAAATCATTCGGTAAACCAATATTTAAAATTTCATTCTTCAAATTTTTATCAGAGGACCAAGCTGCAATACCCTCTCCAAATCCTCCATCCAAAACACCTTCTTCAATAGTCACAATCTTAGAAAATCTTGAAAGATTATTATTTAAGTATTCTAAGTCCATTGGTTTAATAAATCTACAATTAATGACTTCAGCTTGAATATTTTTTTCTTTTAATCTTTCTACAATATCAGTGCTTCTGCTAACCATAGATCCAACTGCTAAAATTAAAACATCTTGACCTGTGGTCATGATCTCCCAAGAACCAATTTCTATAAGATTGGGATCTTTATTATCAAAATTTATTGATGACTCTTTTGGATATCTGATACTGAAAGGTCCGCTACTGTAATTAGTAGCTGTTAATAATAAATCCTGTAACTCATTACCATCTCTTGGTGCAGTAACAATCATTCCTTGAATACATCTCATATAAGCGATATCTAATACTCCATGATGTGTCGCACCATCTTCTCCTACTAAACCAGATCTATCTAAACAAAAAATTACTGGCAATTTTTGTAGGGCAATATCATGAATAATTTGATCATAGGCTCTCTGTAAAAATGTAGAATAAATTGCTACTATTGGAATTTTTCCGTTTACTGCTAATCCGCCAGCAAATGTTACTGCATGTGCCTCTGCTATCCCAACATCAAAATATCTATCAGGAAAATCATTTGCAAAATTAACTAGACCTGTACCTTCTCTCATGGCAGCTGTAATGGCAACAATATTTTTATTACTTTTTGCTAAATTACAAGATGTATCTCCAAAAATATTTTGAAAAATAGGTACTTCTTTAGTCTGATTAGCAGAAACTGGTTCTTTTCTTTCTTTTACTCCATGATATTTAATTGGATCGCTTTCTGCATAATCGAGTCCTTTGCCCTTCTTTGTAATTGTATGAAGCACTACTGGAGTATCTAAATTTTTAATATTATCTAATATATTAACTAATTCATTGATATTATGTCCATCAACAGGACCAAAATATCTAAAACCTAAATCTTCAAATATGGTTGTAGGGAAAAAGAAATTTTTTGCACTTGATTCAGCTTTTTTAAGCAAGGATTGAATAAATCTAAAATTTTTAGGTAGTCTTAGGATTAATTTTCCAATTGTACTTCTTATATAGTTATAAGATTTATTAGTAGTAATCTTAACCAGATAATTTCTAAATGCTCCTATATTAGGACTAATTGACATATCATTATCGTTTACAACAACCAATAACTGTTTCTTAAGATGACCCGCATTATTAAGTGCTTCAAATGCAAGTCCGCCACTTAAAGCTCCATCTCCTATAATACTTACTACTTTAAAATCTTCATTATCTAAGTCTCTAGCACATGCTATTCCCAAGCCAGCAGAAATAGAAGTTGATGCATGTCCTGCTCCAAATACATCATATTCACTCTCTGTTCTCTTTAAAAATCCGCTCAATCCTTTATATTTTCTAATAGTAGGCAAAGAATCAAATCTTCCTGTTAAAACTTTATGTGCATATGCCTGATGGCCAGTATCCCAAATTAGTTTATCTTTTGGTGTATTGTAGACATAATGCAGAGCTGTCGTTAATTCTATTGTACCTAAAGTTGGAGCTAAATGACCACCAATCTCACTAATAGTTGATACAATATATTCTCTCAATTCATCGCAGATAATTGTTAGGTCTTCTTTCGAATGAGACCTTAAGTCTTCTGGTGATTTAATATTATTTAAATATTTCATAGTTAGCCCTTAAAGCACAATTCATGTAAAAGTATTTCATTTTGTAATTCAGGATGACATGTAACTGCTACATGCATACCTTTTTTTACACCAACAATCTCACTATTGTGCTTACATAATATTTCAACATCTTCTCCTAAATTAGTGATTTTAGGAGCCCTAATAAATGATGCTCTGATTGATAAAGGTTCGCTATTTTTATATTCTACATTGATTAAATCATCAAAAGAATGAACCTGCCTACCATACGCATTTCTGTTTACTTCGATATCAATAATATTCATGTTTAATACTTTTTTGTCAAAACTATTCTTCGCCATAAGAATTAAGCCGGCGCAAGTGCCAAGGATGGGTTTATTATCAGAAAATAATTTTATTCCATCAATAAAACTTTGATCTCTAAATAGAAGATTTGACATTGTTGTGGATTCCCCTCCAGGTAAAATTAGTCCTTTAAGACCTGATAAGTCTTCTACATTTTTAACTAGTCTAGATTCTATACCAATTGCATTCAAAATATGAATGTGTGATTGAAAGTTTCCTTGTAGAGCTAAAACTCCAACCACTACTCACCTCTTTCTGAAAACCTCTGATCTTCAGGAATATCTGACATTAATAATCCCTTCATAGCATCTTTTAAATTATAAGATGCACTCAGCACTTTCTTAGCGTCAGCAAAGTGCGTAACAGATTGGACGATAGCATGTGCACGTTCTGATGGATCGTCACTTTTAAAAATTCCAGAACCTACAAATACTGTTTCAGCACCTAATTGCATCATTAAAGATGCATCTGCGGGAGTTGCAATACCCCCAGCAGCAAAATTAGGTACAGGAAGTTTACCATTCTTAGCAACTTCTTCTATAAGTGCTATCGGCACTCTAAATTCTTTTGCTTTTTCTGAAAAATCCTGTCCTTGGAGAGATTTTAATTCTGAAGTAATCATTTTCATATGTCTAACTGCTTCAACAATATTACCACTACCAGCTTCTCCTTTAGTTCGAATGAGTGCTGCTCCTTCATGTATTCTTCTTAAAGCTTCGCCAAGATTACGAGCTCCACAAACAAATGGTGCTTTAAAGGGATGTTTATCGACATGAAAGTGTTCATCAGCCATTGTTAATACTTCGCTCTCATCAATAAAATCTACTTCTAGAGCTTGTAAAATTTGAGCTTCTGCAAAATGGCCAATTCTACATTTTGCCATTACGGGAATAGAAACATTATCTTGAATTTCTTTAATCATATGGGGGTTACTCATTCTAGCTACACCTCCATCTTTTCTAATATCTGATGGAATTCTCTCTAATGCCATAACTGAAACAGCCCCCGCTTCTTCTGCAATTTTTGCTTGCTCAAGATTGGTAACGTCCATTATAACACCGCCCTTTAACATTTCAGCTAATGCAACTTTTGTTTTAAAATCGTACTCTTGACTCATGGATAATTTCCTTCTCTGTTGTATTTGTTAATTCTTTAACTTTTTTGATTACTGAGCTGATAATCCAATCAGGCGTAGATGCGCCTGCAGAAATACCAACTGAATTTATATTCTTTTTAAACCAAGATGAATCAATTTCTGTAGCATTTGTCACTTGGTATGTATTTTTATTTCTTTCTAAGCTTAATTCTGTTAATCTTTTAGAATTTGCACTTGTAAATGACCCTATAATAAGTATCATATCTGCTATAGTTGATAATTCTTTAATTTGCTGATGATTTCGCTTTGTAGGAAAACAGATAGTATTTATGAATCTCAAATCTACCACCTTAGTCATTAAAATATTAATGATGTCTTGAACATTTTCTATTGCTTGAGTGGATTGACTTACAACTCCAGCTTTCTTTGTTTTTCTTAATTCCTGAGCTTCTTCAATAGATGCAACAATAATAGCACCATCAACTTGGCTCGCAATTCCTATTACTTCATCATGGCCATGATCGCCAATAATAATAATTTTTCTTCCTTCAGCATGCAATTCTTTAACCTCTCTATGTATATCATGTACCAAAGGACAGGTTGCATCGATAATATTCATTTTTTTATCTTCTGCTTTTTTCCATACATCTTTTGATGTACCGTGAGCGCGAAATAGAACGGGTTTATCTTTTGGAATTTCTTCCAATTTTTCTACTACCTTCACACCTTTTTTTTCTAAATCTTCAACCACATTTTCATTGTGAACGATGTCACCTAACATGTAGACTTCTCCATGCTCTTTGCTCAAATCGTATGCAGCATTTACTGCATCACGCACTCCGAAACAATAACCTGATGACTTAGCTAATATTATTTTCATTGTGTTTATTTATATAAGTTGACAACATACTTAAAACGTTAGATTTAACATCAGAGAATTCCCCTTCTACTAATGCTGCAGCTGCAAAAGGATGACCTCCTCCGCCCATTTTCTTTGCAATTTCACTTACTTTATACTTCCCTTTTGATCTAAAGCTCAATCTAACTTTTCCTTTTAAATCATAAAGCATTAAAGACACTTCTACTCCTTTAATACTTCTAAAAAAATCTGTAAATCCATCAAAATCTTGGTTAGATCCATTCACTTCTTTTACCATATCCTCGTTTAAAGAAAACCATGCTAATTCTCCATTACAATCGAAATTTAAATTTTGAATTACATTACCTAACAACTTAATACGACTCACAGAGGAGCTCTCATAAATATGTTGATAGATTTTTGAAATTTCTAATTCCATACTGATTGCATCAACTGCAATTTGGTGGCTGATTTCCGTAGTATTACTATGTCTGAATGAACCTGTATCGGTAAGCACTGCTACATAGAGACCTAGCATAATATTTTTATCAATTAAGGTTTTATCGATATCACAAAAATATGAATATAAAATTTCTCCAACAGAACAAGCATTCAAATTAATGAAAGTATTTGTAAATAAGTCATTATCAGATTGAGGGTGATGATCAATGCTTAAAGTTTCTATATTGTTATCTTCTATAAGGTATGCTATATCTCCCAAACGATAGAAATCTCCAATGTCTAATATAATTCCCAGATCAGCATTCTTAATAAATCCAGCATTATCTCCATCAAGCTCATAAAAAATATTATCTGTATTTAAAAAATTATACACTTCAGGTGTAGGAGAGTGATTTATAATTCTACAATCTTTTCCTAATTTCTTTAGATAGTGATACATTGCAGAAGCTGAGCCTAAACTATCTCCATCTGGATTCATATGTGAAGATATAAAAATTTTATCTTTCCCGGCAATAATTGATTCAATTTCCTTGTAATTCATAGAGACTATCTCTGCCAGGTATTTTCAGGAATATTTTTATTCTTATTGTAGAATCTTGACAAGACAAATAAATAATCTGACAATCTATTTAAATACATTACAACATTATTATTTTCTAAATTTTCTGAATACAATTCTACAACTGTTCTTTCTGCTCTTCTTGTAACTGCTCTGGCAACATGTAGATTAGCTGAAAATAAATCTCCGCCGGGTATAATAAATTCTTTAAGTGGCTCTAAGGCTTCATTATAATGATTGATATAATTATCTAATACAGTGATAGATGTGTCTGTGATAATATTTGCTCCATCTTGATTTAATGATATTTGACCTCCAATATCAAATAGGTCATTCTGAATAAGTTTTAATTGGTTGATAATAGGCTCATCGTCGCAAGCGGTATTACATACACCTATTATACTACTCAACTCATCAATGTCTCCTAAAGCATGGATAATGGCCTCATTTTTATAAACGGAACCACCTCGCGCTAAACCAGTTTTTCCACTATCTCCATTTCTAGTGGTTACTTTTGTAATTCGCATCTAAAGAAGACCTGATAGTAATAAGTGTGTCAAGATACTAGCTACATATCCAATGAAAATAACTCCCGACCATTTTAAATGACTAGAAAAAGTATATACGCCTTTTGCTTGTCCCATTAAAGCAACTCCTGGAGCAGAACCAATTGATAATAAACTTCCTCCCACTCCTGCAGTTAGAGTAATTAACAGCCATTGATCTAAATTCATTGTTGTTGTATCATGCATTTGAATCACAGAAAACATAACGGGTATATTATCTACTAAAGCTGAGATAATACCCATAAGTGAATTAGCTACCGTAAAACCTAATCCATCATAAAGAGAATTATTTAATACTGCCAGATAACCTATTTCAGACAGCCCTGCCACACACATAATTACCCCATAAAAGAAAAGCAATGTATCCCATTCTGCTTGAGCTACTTGTTTAAAAATTCCAAAAGGCTGGTCTGAGCCATCTCTTGAAATAGCTTTTGGTGCAGAGTAAGTGCGCTTTAAATAATATCCAAAAAATTGCAATAAACTAAATCCTGTCATCATTCCAAATACAGGAGGAATATGAAGGAAATTTTCAAATGAAACTGCTAAAAGTATTGTTATCAAAAAGAGGAGTATAATAGTTTTTGCGCCACGTTTTAATTGAACTGGATTATTATCGACATCTTGCGATGAACCATTAATAAAAAAACTCATAATAAAAGCTGGAATTACAAAATTGACTAAAGAAGGAATAAATAATGCAAAAAACTGTGTAAACTCTACATAACCTGCTTGCCATACCATTAAAGTTGTGATATCACCAAATGGACTAAAAGCTCCTCCTGCATTTGCTGCAACAACAATATTGACACAACTTATGCTAACAAAATTTTTATTACCTACCCCAACGGCCATTACAACAGCACACATAGTTAGGGCTGTAGTTAAATTATCTGCTATTGGAGATAAGAAAAATGCCATAAAACCGGTAATCCAAAATAATTTTTTATACGAATAGTCTTGAGCTAATAGTCGTGATCTTAATTTTTCAAATACATTTCGCTCTGTCATAGAATTAATAAATGTCATAGCGACTAAAAGAAATAGCATTAATTGAGTAAATTCAGAAAATGCATGCATAATTGCTTCTTCTACATGCTCTGAATGGCCATACTTTACTCCAACTCCAGCTATCATTGCCCAAATAAGACCAGCTGCAAGCAAAACAGGTTTTGATTTTCGTAAATGCGTGACCTCTTCTGTCATAACAAATGCATATGCAATCACAAATAAAATTAGCGATGCAATGCCTACTGGGTGATTTAGTAAATCCATAGAAAAGAATTTAAATCAAATCAATATAAAAAATGACCAAAATCGAATAAATATTATTTAAATTTGTTATATGGAATACTTAATAGTAATTATAATATTTGGATTATGTGCTTTAGCTATGAATATTGGACTAATTTTTAGAAATAAGCCTCTTAAAAAAGCATGTGGAGACTCTCCGGATGGATGTGAAATTTGTGGCGGTGAACCAGATCGTTGTGAAAGTAATATTTAATTCTTAGGAAAATTTCTTGAAACTACTTGCTTAAAACTCATATCTGGATTAATAAAAATCATCAATCCTTCAAATTCTGTGTCATTGAAGAAATTCTGAATGTCATTAGGATTCATCATATAAAGAGCGGTAGCTAAACCATCTGCCTCCATACATGATGTTGTAGTAAATACTGATATAGATGCTAGTTTAGACATGATAGGATATCCTGTTAATGGATTAATTTCATGATGATAAAATCTATCATCTTCATCAATATAAAAATTTCTATAATTACCTGATGTTGCAATAGATCCATTCTTAATTGGAGCAATATACTCTATTTCATTAGATATATTATCTATTGATGGAGTATTAATGCCAATCTTCCAAATCTTTCCATCAGACTTTCCTCTCACTTCTCCACCGATTTCTACAAAAATATTATCATAGCCCAAGTTTGTAATAATTTTGTCTACAGCATAACCCTTAGCTATTGAACTTAAATCAATTTGAACTCTAGGATCTTTCTTCCTGATCTTACTATCATTAATTTCAATTAAATCTTGCCCTATAAATGACAAAACGCTATCTATATCAGCAGCTGTTGGGATGTCTAAAAATTTATCGGGACCAAATCCCCAAAGATTCACTAATGGCATGACAGTAATATCATATAACCCATTAGATATGTCATAATACTGAAATGAAGACTCTACTACAAAAGCAAAATCTTCAGATATATCTATCCATTCTGTATTATTAATTCTATTAAATTTTGAGATTTCACTATCCTCAATATATGTGGACATTTGCATATTAATATCCTTTAAAATCTCTTCAATTTTGTCTTTATTCTTTTTGATATCATCGCTATTCTTGATATCGGTGGCATACTTAACTGTATATGTAGTTCCCATAGTATTGCCAGTGATTATTGGAAAATGATATAAGTTATTTTTTGAAGAATTGTCTAAGGAGTTGCAGCTAATTAAAAATAAAATAAATAGATAAGGTCTATTACCCAAAATCATCATAATCGATCATATCTTCTTCAACGCCTAAATTCCAAAGCATATTTTGTACAGCGCTAATCATCATAGGTGGGCCACATAAATAATATTCACACTCAGTAGGATCTTCATGTTTTTCAAGGTGCATATCACTTACGACTTGATGGATAAAGCCTTGAGGGCCATCCCAATTATCTTCTGGTAAAGGGTCTGATAAAGCTACTTGATAAGTAAAATTATCAAATTCTTCAGCTAGAGCTTTAAACTCATCATCGTAGAACATTTCTTTCTCAGATCGAGCACCATACCAAAATGAAATTTTACGTGTTGTTTTTTCTGTTTTTAATAAATGAAAAATATGAGATCTTAATGGAGCCATTCCTGCTCCACCTCCAATATATACCATTTCACGATCTGTATCTTTGATATGAAATTCTCCATATGGTCCCGATACAGTTACTTTATCTCCTTCTTTCAAATTGAAAGTGTAAGAAGATGCAATTCCTGGAGGAACATTAGGGTTATTAGGTGGAGGACTAGCAATACGAATATTTAACATTATCATATTACCTTCAGCTGGATGATTTGCCATGGAGTATGCTCTGAAGACTGGCTCCTTATTTTCGGCTTTATATTGCCATATATCAAATTTATCCCAATCGCTAGTATACATATCTTGTATTTCAAAATTCTTGTAATCTAAATCCTTATACTGAGGAACATCAATTTGGATATATCCACCTGATTGAAAAACGATAGGATCATCTTCTGGAAGTTCAAGAATTAATTCTTTAATAAACGTTGCTACATTATCATTAGACTTAACAACTGCATCCCATTTTCTAATACTGAAAATTTCATCTGGAACTTGAATTTTCATATCATTTCTAATTTTTACCTGACAACCTAACCTCCAATTATCTTTTTGATCTTGTCTATTGATATAGGCTGCTTCGGTAGGTAGAATATCTCCCCCACCTTCAACTACTTGGCATCTACATTGAGAGCAGGTACCTTGACCACCACACGCAGATGGTAAATAAATATTCTGCGCTCCTAAGGCAGATAATACTGTGCCTCCAGTATCAACAGTTATAGATTTGTCTGGATCATCATTAATTACTATTGTCACTTCACCTTGAGGCAATAGAATATTACCCAAAACATTTAATACAATAACTAATAAAAGAATCACTGAGCTAAAAACTACTACGCCGATAAAAATATCATTCATTATAAATCAATCCCCGAAAATGCCATAAATGCCATAGAAAGTAATCCTGTTAATAACATTGCCATTCCTACACCTCTTAATCTTGGAGGTATATTAGAGTAGCGTAACCTATATCTTACGGATGCTAATGCTACGATAGCTAGAAAGAATCCAACCCCAGAACCAAAACCGTAAACCATAGTTTCGGTAACATTGTATTCTCTTTCAACCATAAACAAGGAGCCGCCTAATATTGAACAATTAACCGCAATTAAAGGAAGAAAAATTCCGAGACTGCTGTAAAGAGACTGAGAAAAACGCTCCATAAACATTTCTACTAATTGCACCATCGCTGCGATTACAGAAATAAAGACAATCAATTTTAAAAAACTTAAATCTGTATTAGAAAAATCATATTGAATACTAAATAATGTGTTCAACCAAACCAACGCACCTTTACTTAATAAAAATTCATAAATAAACCAATTGATAGGAGCAGTGATAGTTAAAACAACAACTACAGCCATTCCAATACCAACAGAGGCGTCTATACTCTTAGAAATAGCTAAGAATGAACATAATCCTAAGAAGTATGCTAAAACAATATTCTCAATAAATACCGCTTTAGTAAAAATACTTAGATAGTCTTCAAAACCACCCATTATTCACCTTCCTCAATTCCAAAAATTTCTCTTTGCGTCCAAATAACTAGTCCTAATATGAAAAATGCACCGGGTGACAATACTAGTAAGCCAATATTTTCATAGCCTGCTGCATACCAAGCTTCGGGAATACTAAACAGCACATAACCTGCACCGCCATCAGGCAAAGTAATAGTACCTGCACCAAATAATTCTCTAAAAAATGATACAATAATAATGATCATTCCATATCCAAGACCATTACCAAGTCCATCTAAAAATGCTTTTGAAGGCCCATTTTTTAATGCAAATGCCTCTGCTCTTCCCATAATGATACAATTAGTAATAATTAGACCAACAAATACTGATAACTGCTTACTCATATCATATAAATAGGCCTGTAATAATTCATCGACTACAGAAACAAGAGATGCAATAACAGATAACATAATTACAATTCTAACTCGAGAAGGGATATAGTCACGAATAAGAGATAAAATTACATTCGATGAACATAATACAAAAATCACTGCCAATGTCATTATAATAGCTTGATCTAAACGAATTGTTACAGCTAGAGCAGAACAAATTCCAAGAACCTGTAATGAAATTGGATTATTAACGTTTATTGGGTCGTTAATAATTTTCTTTGATTCTGAATTAAATAGTTCCATCAGCTCTTACCTTATTAAAATATGATTCATATCTTCCTAAATCTTCTTTTAGAAAGCTACCTACTCCCTTGCCTGTTACAGTTGCACCTGAAATACCATCAACTTGGTGCATAGAGTAAGGATTAGAAGAGTCCACTTTGCCCTTCAAAACTTCTATACCAATAACTTTATCATCGTTAGATCTAATTTTTTTACCCACAAAATTATTTGTGAACCAAGCCTTTTCAACTTCTCCCCCTAATCCTGGAGTTTCACCGTGCTTATAAAATTGAATACCAAGAACAGTATCTGTATCAGGTTCTAATGCAATGTAACCAAACACTGTAGACCATAGTCCTTTCCCAGCAACAGGCACTGCAATTCCTTCAGTTTTATTATCTACAACTTTTAAATAGACTGGTAATACTTCAATATTTCTCTCAGTATCAACCTCTTCAAGAATACAATCAACAAAATCTCCATTTGTATTAACACAAAATGCTTGAACATTTTTATTAAAAATTCTTTCTACAACTTCATTAGACCAGGGCTCACTTTCTGTTTCTACGAAATTTAGTGATCGTAAAATATTTTTCTTTACATCTGCCTTCAGATTATATTCTTGTAGATCTCTAACATTTTCTTTTGTGAATGACAGTAGTGTTCCTAAAATAACAGTCACAATAAAAACAAAACCTAATGTATAATTGTTACTATGCATTTCTCGAAAGTCTCATATTAATATTTGATTTAACTATATAATAATCTATTAATGGTGCAAACATATTCATAATTAATATTGCCAACATTACCCCTTCAGGATAAGCTGGGTTTATAGATCTGATAATCACTGTTAACATTCCAATCATAAATCCATAAATCCATCTTCCCTTATTGGTATGTGTAGATGTTACCGGTTCGCTAGCCATAAATACTGTTCCAAATAAAAAGCTGCCAATTAGAATATGTTGTAGTGGTGTGATAGTTAGCATAGCATTCGTTGAATAATCTGCTAAAAGATTAAATAGTCCGGCGGTAAATACTAAACCCAAGACTGATGCTATCATAATTCTCCATGAAGCAATACCACAATAAATCAAAAATAATCCTCCTAAAAGAACTAGAAGCTTATTCGTTTCGCCTATAGATCCAGGAATTAATCCCCAGAATAGATTAAGTGTTGAAAAATCAAACTGTGTAACTTGATTAAATAAGTTTGTTGCCGTATCGTATTCTGTTGGATTTGCTGGTATTGAAAGTGCAGTTGCTCCAGTATAACCATCAGGACCTACAGCCCATACTTTCTCACCTGAAATTTTTGTTGGAAAAGCAAAATACATAAAAGCACGTGCAGTTAATGCCGGATTAAATACATTAGTACCAACACCTCCAAAAATTTCTTTTCCAATTATAATTCCGAAGGAAGTTCCTATAAATAATTGCCATAATGGAATATCTGGTGGCATTGTCAGTGGAATGAGTGCACATGATACAAGAAATCCTTCATTAATTTCATGCTTTCTAATAACTGCAAAGGTAATTTCACAAATTGCTCCCGCTATAAAAGTAACGATTAAAATCGGTAGAACGTATGTCATTCCGAAGATAAAATCACTTAAGATAGAGCTAGAGATACCCATAGCTGCTGAATGTAAATATCCAATATTGTAAGCTCCAAACAAATAACATGGTATTAGAGCAATAACGACAAAAAACATTGTTCTCTTAATATCCATATTATCTCTAATATGTGGACCTGACTTATTTTGAGAATTTGTTGACAATAATATTGTATCAGTAGCTTCCCATAAAGGGTATGCAAATGATAAAGGCTTTCCCTTTTCAAAGAGCTTACCAGATTCTGCTAATATTTTTTTTAAAAAATTCATTTTATTGATCAAAATAGACTGTGTCTAGTCCCTTTCTAATTATTGCACCTACATCAGTTTTACTTGGACATACAAATGAACATAATGCCACATCTTCTTCATCACATTCATAAATACCTAATTTTTCCATCTCTTCAAAGTCATTTGATTCAATACTACGGAGCAAAGCATTAATATAGATATCCATTGGAAATACTTTTTCCCAAGCTTCTATAGGAACAAAAGCTCTATGACTACCATTTTGAAGAGTTGTAAAATTGTAAGGGGACTTATTATTCCCAAAATATGCATTAAAAATACTATACTTTGATGAACCTCCAGGATGCAACCAACCTATAAATGATCTATCAAAAGATTCTTCAATTACAGAAATGGAAGAATGATAAAAACCTAGATATCCATTCATCATAGACTCTTTTCCTGTCAACACATCTCCAGAAATAATTCTTACCTGATCTATAGACAAGCTTCCTTTACAGTAAGATTCTAATGAAGCACCAATTCTTGATTTAAAATAAGAAGGACTATTTACAACAGGCCCACTTAAGTTTATAGTAATAGATGGATCAAATATGCCATCAGAGAATAATTTGCCAAGAATAGGTAAATGATGTCCCTGTACTGTCCAAACAATATCTTTACTATTAATAGGACTAATATTATTAAGTATAACTCCGACATTACCAGCTGGGTGTGGTCCTTCTACTTGAACAACATCTACAAAATCTAAATCAGATAAATAATCAAATTCGCCAGGGTTAACAGCTACAAATAGCTTTCCTTCTGTCAATTTCTTTAAATTTTCTAGGGCGCTAATGATAGTGTCTTTATTTGATGATAATGTAAAATTATAATCAACTGAAAGAGGAGCAGTATTTGCCAAGCTAACAATAATAGATTTTGGATTGTCTGAAGGATCTGCAACTTTATTAAATGGCCTTTGTGTAATAAAAGGCCACATATTTTTTTCTAATAAATAATTAATTATATCATCCTTATTAGACAATTTTTTTTGCTCAACATTAGAATCTTTACTTTCAAGGCTAGCATCAACGCTAAAAATGATTTCTTTTATCGCTCTTCGATCTCCATAAATAATTTTTGAAATTTTACCAGATGCAATTGCTGGCCATTTAACTGCAGGAGATAGTTTATCAAAAAATATAGGATCTCCTAACTTTACAACATCATTTTCTTTAACTAGAAGTTTTGGTTTGATGTATCTAAAATTTTCAGGAGATAAAGAAACAGTATTATTTTTTTGAGGTGCTAAAATTTCTCTGGAGGCTACTCCAGCAATGTTAATGTTATGGCCTTTTTTAACTTTTATTTTCAGCATAAATGTAGGCGCTTAGTTTCACCCTTATTTTAGACATGAGAAAGTAATAAAAAAGTTGATGGGGTTCTAGATAATATTTAAAGAAATAGAAAAAAAATTATTTTTTAGCTTTCCATTCAAAATAATTTCCATCATAGGCTACTTTTTTTTGCCATTCTTTCACTTTGCTATCTATCGTATTGATTGTATCAGAACTTACATCTTGCAATAAATCAATTGTTAAATCTCCTACTGTTTTTGCGCTAACTCTAGAAGCTTTAATATTTCCTTTACCGGTTACAGCATTACCCATTCCATGAACTTTATCTAGTTCATCAAACTTTCCAGATTCTTGATCAATAATATTGTATGTTGAGCCATCCATAGGCACTCCATCAATCGGTTCAGGTAAACTTCCGATTGAGCTTACTATAATACTTCCTTTTAAAATATCGGCTGATCCTTCAATAGCGACTGGCTTACCATTTACAATCTCATTCTTAATGACCTCAAGACCTTCTAACTTTTGATCTACTATATGCAATCCAGTTGGTTGAGTACATTCCGCAACATTAAACAAAAACTTATTTTGCATATTTTCAAGAACTTTTCTTCGAGCTAATTTACGTTTTTCAACCATGTGAGTATCTGCATTTTCAGGAATAGTTGTCAAAGGCATATTTTCTACATCTCTTCGATATACAAGAGTAGCTCCATGAATATTCAGCGTATTATAATCTATGTCATGCATTTCTAGATATTTTGGAATGCCTTTATGTTCCATTTCAACAATATCAAAATTTTCAATCTGTGATTCAATCTTTTGTCTTACTAACTCTAACTGTATAATTTTACACACATCAATAGAAGCAAGTCCTCCGCCTACTACTAGGGCATTATCTCTAATATCTACTGATGGTCCATTATAACTGGCTTCATGATAATGATTAAACCAGTACACAAATGGATTCTGATAATAAAAGTTTGAAAATTTTTCGATTTCAGTAAATGGAAAAGACCTATCGTTCCATGCGCCATTTGCAAAATAAATGCAACTCCAATCTATATCATAGATATCTTTGAAATGCAAATCTTTACCTAGTCTAGTGAGTGGAATAAAATCTACTAACTCATGAGACATAATATCGTCAATTTTAAAATATTCTTTGGTACGCTGCTTATCATGCCATCTTGGAAGTCCATCTTCAATTTTTCCATAGGGCATATGGTTTTGATCAATAATAACACAACGAACTCCTTCTGCTGTCAATTTTTTTGCAGCGGTTGAACCCGATACCGCTCCTCCTATAATTAATACTGCCTTCATTTTAATACTACTTTCATTAATTTGTTTATTTCTTAAATTTGTCTGGTATGAAATTAATAAATTATTTGATAATTCAAATCATTCCTTTTTTGCCAAAGATTTTTGTTCGTCTTGTGGCATCTCCTTATATCGCAGGTATTACTGACGATGAAATGTTAACTAATGTAAAAAAGTTAAATAATAAGGGGTACGATGTTGCTATTGATATTTTAGGAGAACATGTATCAACAAAAGAAGAGGCAACTGAGATTACTAAACGCTATGCAAATTTATATGATAGAATTGCACTACAAGATTTAAATGCAAACTTATCTATCAAATTAACTCATATCGGTCAAGACTTAGGATATGATTTGGTTGAACACAATCTGATGACTCTAGTAAGTGCTGCAAAAAAACATAATAATTTTTTACGTCTTGATATGGAAAATTCACCATATACATCAGAAACAATTAATCTATATAAAAAAGCATTTGAAAATTATTCTAATGTTGGAATCGTACTACAAGCCTATATGCATAGATCGATGGATGATATAAATACATTATCTAATGAAATGTTTAATGTCAGAATTTGTAAAGGTATATATATTGAAAATGAAAATATAGCTTACAGCGATTATCAAAAAATAAGGGATAATTATATTGAATTAGTTCAGCGTGCACTTATAAAAGGTTCATATGTAGGAATTGCTAGCCATGATGAATATCTAATTGATAAACTATACACATGGATTAAAAAGAATAAAATTTCTACCAGTAAATATGAGTTTCAAATATTACATGGGGTACCAATGGAGAAAAAGCTCCAACAATTAATCAAAGAAGGTAATAAGGTGCGTGTATATGTCCCTTATGGAGATAATTGGTATGATTACTCTATTAGAAGATTAAAAGAAAACCCTAAGATGGCAGGCTATATTATTAAAAACCTAGTTTTTTCTATTTTTCGAATTAAATAGACTTCTTATATCTATAAATATACAATAAAATTATTCCAGCTAAATTAGGAAACCAAACCTCAGGATTAGACCAAGGAATTCCATCAATTGAAAAATCATTAATTGGCCAAAGAAATTTAGTTGGAAAATACTCTTTTGAATGAAAGGGAAAATCTAGAAGAATATGAAATGGCCATGCCAACATAGCAAAAGCTATGGACTTCTTAAAAAAATAAACTATTCCAATAAATAAAAAAGCAACTATAAAACTATGAAATAAGTCATAATTAAAGAATACCCAATTTGGAATTATTTCTAATTTTGGTGGACCATTATAGGAATAATTTCCTCTTAAAATTTGAACAACAAAAAATATTCCAAACGAGAATAAATCAGGCATTGCACCAAAAAAAATTGCTAAACGGGTATAGCCTCTATATCCAAATAATCCTTTTCCCCAAAGGGCATGACTTAAAGTATCCAAATTATTTTGCTAGAGAACCCATTGGATCCCAAGGTTTTAATGGAATAGCTTCTTCATTCTTATAAAGATTATATAAGTCATCAGATAGGTAGTCTTTATGTACAACAACTTCATAATTATATTCATCAAACCATTGATCTGACATAATATGATAACCTTTTTCTCCAGCCTTATCACCCCAACTATTTTCTACTCGCCATTTGATCGGTTTATCATCAGCGCCTAAATCTACTCCAGTGAAAAGCATTGCATGAGTCATTTGACTTTCTCCGTATTGTAGACGATCAGCTTTATTCATAGAAAATTTCGACTGATAAAAAGAATTAAAGTCAAATAAATCCATATCCATGACTCCTAATTTTCTATCAAAATGCTTTCCAACATCACAACCAAACCATACTGGATGATCATTTTTGATAGAGTTTGCTGATGCAGCTTTCATTTCCTCGCTTGTTACGTTAAGATATCGAACTGAATTTCCCTCAACAACATTTCCAAGAGCCTCAACGGTGTAAACTTTTCTATATTCCTTATCTTCCATAGGACAATTGATCAGACATACATATTCATCAAGATTCAATCCAACATGATTATCAAAAAAAGATTTAGGAGTTAAATTTTCAAAACTAATAAACTTCTTCTTCTTATCATGGGTTTGCCAATTAAATGAAGTTGGAGGTGTTCCAATATGCATTGTAAGCATCTTATAGATTTCTTCTAACATATCTGTTTTAATAGATTCTAAATCTTCTGTTGAAACGCCTTTGCCTATATTTTGACGCAAATCTTTTGCATTTTCACGAAGCTTCCGAGCAATCATTCGATTCATTGTAGCTGACTGGCTCGATGAAAACGATTCTGACATTTCTGATTGTGGAATAACACCATACTTATCAATTAAACTAACCCACATATCCCACTGCCCACCGTCTTCAATTGGATTTGAAAGGAGATGCATTACCATGCGACTATTCCAATCTTCAGATGCAGAATCTATAATGCATTCTAAAAAATAATTTGCTTTTTCTAGCTTATCCCAAAACATAAAATAGCTCTGAGAAAACTCAAAATTTTTCAAATTATGTTTTCTGCCAATATAAAATCTGAATAAATTTAATCCAGCAAATCCCCAGCATCTTCCACTAGATTTTTGATTAGTAACTGGCATTTCTCCTTTTACAATATTTGAAAAAGAGTGGTTTATATTTCTGTAGTGATCCCAATTCATTGTTAAGTCACTTAAGTCAGTACGGATCATTGCATTTCTTACGACTTTAACATGATTATCTGATTCGTATTTTTTTTGAAATTTCTCTATTGTTTTTAATGAAATTGAATTAGCCATTTTTTTTCCTTTTTAAGATTGGTTATCTATTTTTATCCCAAAATACTTCTGTAATTATATTTAAATCTTTTTCTTTTAAACTACTAGTAGTCTTAAGAATAGCAGTAAATGCTTTAACTTCCTCTTTTTCCCCAAACCATCTTTGTTTTTAATGTCTGATAGTAGTCATAGTCTTCAAAAGTGATAAATTTTAAATGATGTTTTGCTTGTGATATTGTTACTGTTGAATTGTTAGTAAAATTTTCAATATTTTGGCCATCAGAAATCAGCTTTAATTCTTTTTCTGAATCACCATTAAATCTAAACTCTATATCAACATCTGCTGGCAAAACTAATGGTCGTGATGTTAAAGAGTGTGGAGCAATTGGAGTAACTATAATAGAAAATACATCTGGTTGAACAATTGGACCTCCAGAAGATAAAGAATATGCAGTGGAACCTGTAGGGGTACTAATAATAATACCATCTGACTTATAGTCACTTACATGCTTTCCATCAATATATAAAGATAGAGAAGTTACTCTGTAGGCTGTCTCATTTTGGACAACAAAATCATTAATTGCAAAATGAGATTTGCTACCATTAGAAATCTCTGCATTTAGAACTAATCTTTCTTGAGTTTGAGATTCACCATCTTTAATCATATTTAACTTTTCAGTTAGTTCCTTAGGTGTGATCTGTGCAAGAAATCCTAATCCTCCAATATGAACTCCTAGAACAGGTACAGTAGGCTTGCTAAAAATTCTTACTCCAGCAATAAGGGTACCATCACCACCTAGACATAATAAAAAATCAACATTAGGTGGATTAGAAGAGTCATAAACATTAGGATGATTGGGAGCAATTTTTAGGTGCTCTAAGCTATTAGGCAAAAATAATTTTATATCATTATTTTTTGCCCATAACATAACTTCATGGACCAATCCTGGAACTTCTTTTTTTCCAGGATTTGCCCAAATAGCAAAACTTTTCGGTTTCATTTTAGTTATTTATTTTTTTTCTTATGTCTGTCTGCACGCAAACGTTTTTTACGTTTATGTGTATTCATTTTTCTTTTTTTTCTTTTTTTACCGCAAGGCATCAATTGCTCCTATTTAATAATCAATTAGTTTATCGTTTACAGTTGTTTTCATTCGTTTGGAAGGTTTAAATACCGGAACATATCTTTCTGGTAAATAAACAGGATCTCCCGTTTTTGGATTACGTGCTTTCTTTGGCAATCTATGCTTGACTGCAAACGTTCCAAATCCTCTTAATTCAATTTTTTCATTTTTACCTAATGTCATAATAATTTCGCTAAATGATGTATTAATAACAGCTTCAACTTCCAGCTTTGTTAATCCTGTTTTTTCTGAAACGTTGTCTACTATATCTTGTTTAATCATACTATCAATTCTCCATTAAAATTTTATTTTACAAATAAAGTTAGTTTTTGACCGGGATAAATTCTAGAAGAATTAACTCTCATACTATTCCATTCCCTGATCTTACTTACTTCTAAATTATACTTATTGGCTATTCCACCTAAGGTATCACCAGACTTGACAATATAAACATTTTTACTTGGAGTGTCCTTATCTGGTTTCTTATTTACAAATAATGATAATTTCTGATTAGGATAGATACCGGAAGTATTTCCCATATTATTCCATTTTCTAATTTCAGCAGCTCTAGTATTGTATTTTTCTGCAATATGGCCTAAAGTATCTCCACTTTTTACCTTATATATAATTTTTTCTGGGTAATTAGAATATACCCCACCTTTGACTGGAATTTTTAAACGCTGGCCAATAGACAATTTATTAATATTACTAATATTATTAATAGTCTGTAAATCTGCAACAGATACACGATACTTAGAAGCAATAGATATGAAATTTTCTCCCTTTCTAACACGATGTTCTATCTTCTGTACAGCAAATTTTTGCTCATCTGGTAAAGCATTAAACTTCTTATAAAAACTATCTTTTTTCCCATATGGTATATTTAATGTATATGAACCGTTTGATGGTGTTGCTGGTTGTCTCAATTCAGGATTAAGGCGTTGAATCGTACTACGTTTTGTATCAGCAGCTTTTGCAATCACAGTTAAATCTGCGCTCTTTTCAATAGTCACTTTATCATATCTTAGTGTATTTGATTTGGGCATCTTAAATCCATATTTTGCTGGATCTTTTAAAATAATTGCAGAAGATAAAAAGTAAGGTATATAGTTTTTAGTATCTTTTGGAAGAGAGTATAATTGCCAATAATCAGATGTCTCGTGAAGTTTCAATGCGCGATTTAATCTTCCTGGCCCTGTATTGTAGGCAGCTAATACTAAATACCAATCATCAAATTCTTTATATAGGGCTTTAAAGTACTTAGCTGCTGCTTCTGTAGACTTTATAGGATCTTGACGCTCATCAATATACCAATTTCTCTCTAATCCGTATTGCTTACCTGTGGAATACATAAATTGCCACAATCCTACTGCCTTAGCTCTCGATACTGCTTTTGGGTCAAGTCCAGATTCAATCATAGAAACGACCAACAACTCTTCAGGTAGATTATTTTCTTCTAAAATTGGCAACATTAGATCTCTATACTGAACATATCTTCTAAGCCAAATATTAAAGCCCTTACGACCTTTGCCCTGAAAATATCTAATATAGCTTTCAACTTGTGAATTCATTACAAGCGGAATATGTCCCTCGGTATCATCAACAATAGTAAATTTAGTTGTACCCATCTCTACTGCTTCATTTTCATTTGTTATTGAAGCAATATCTCTACGAATTAAGTCTGCTGTCAAGAATTGAGTTGAACTACCTATTGTACTTAATCGTGTAGTATAAATTTGAATAAAATCAGACTGAAATTTTTCAAATTCTATTTTATCTAATTCTTCTCTTACCCCTAATTGTTCCACATCTGATAATAAATCAAAAATTCTTTTAATGTTATAAACGACCTCTACAGTATCCTGATTCACATCAGCAATCACAGCATCTGACAAAAACTGTTTTGCTTCATTTAGAATAGATGTAATTCGATTACCATTTCCTAAAAATGCTGCATCGCTAGTATTCATAAATGGTTTTCTTAGTTTTGGATCAACAGAGTCTTGAGCTAAGCTGTAGCCTGCAAATAGTAATAATATTATATATGATTTAAGCAATCTCATAAGGATGGGAAATTATCTGTAAAGTAAGTCAGAATCAAGTTAGTGTTTTTTTATTTTATCGATATAATTAGTTGAGCTATATCCATCATGAAATTTTAATAATTTTACTTTTCCGCCAGCGCTAATTACTTCATTTGATCCTACTACATTATCTATTGTATAATCTCCACCCTTAACTAAAATATCTGGCATAATTAATTTAACTAACTCTAATGGAGTTTGTTCCTCAAAACTAATAACATAATCTACAAACTTTAGTTCTGATAGTATCGATACTCGATCGGATAAAGAATTAATTGGTCTTAATGGGCCTTTTAATTTTTTTACTGATTTATCAGAATTAATACCAATCACCAATATATCGCCAAGAGATCTTGCCTCTTTTAAATATCTAATATGTCCTACATGTAGAATATCAAAGCATCCATTCGTAAATACAATTTTTTTACCATCATTTTTATAATTTCTAATGGGATCAAAAATATTATCTGGTTGATATTGACTATTGCTCATTTGCTAATTTAATAATTTCATTTTTAATACTCATTGTAATCTTATTACGATCTTCATAAGAGCTATTTTTTGTATCGATAGGATCACCAAATATAATCTTTATTATATTTAAATCTTTTGAAAAGAAGCTCTTTTTCCACCAACTATATGACCCAGTAATAGCAACAGGAATAATTGGCATTCCCGTATTAATTCCGAATATTGCAGCTCCTTTTTTAAAATCTTGTAACTCTCCATTTCGAGATCTTGTTCCTTCGGGGAAAATAGCTACTGACCTAGGAGATTGATCCATATCAGATCTCAGTTTTTCTAATGACTCAATAGCATTTTTATTATTTTTACGATCAACAAGTACAAATCCTGCTACCTTAATAATTGTTTTAAATATAGGAATTCTACCTAGCTCTTTTTTGGCTACAAAAACTAAGTATCTATTTACTGCTACAAATAATAAAGGTATATCCATTACAGATGAATGATTTGGCGCAAAAATATAATTTTTATCAGGTTGCAAATTTTCTTTACCTATAACCTCAAGCTTAATTCTCATAATCTTTCCTAATGTCTTACCCCATTGAATACCATAATACTTGAAATTACTTTTCTTCTTTGATAGTAAAATAGAAAACATTGATCTTAAGCCGTAAAAAAAGGTCCATATAAAAAGATTACTATAGACCCAAAAAAATTTCAATTATTTAATCTCCGCCAAGCCCATATAGGGTTGCAGAGCTACTGGAATTTTAATTGAACCGTCTTGGTTTTGATGTGTCTCTAATAGTGCAGCAAAAATTCTTGGCGTTGCAAGACCTGAACCATTTAATGTATGTAAATAATCAATTTTTCCATCTTCATCTCTAAATCTAATATTTCCTCTTCTAGATTGGAAATCTTCGAAATTGCTACATGATGATACTTCTAACCATTTTTCTTCACCTGGCGCCCAAACTTCTAGATCGTAGCATTTTGCTGCAGAAAAACCTAAGTCTCCGCTACATAGCTCTATAACTCTATAATCTAGTTCTAGTAAGTCTAATAGCTTTGTAGCTTGTCCAACTAAAGATTCTAGCTCATCATATGAAGATTCTGGACGAACGAATTTTACTAATTCAACTTTATTAAATTGATGAACCCTCAATAGCCCTCTTGTGTCTTTTCCGTAAGAACCAGCCTCTCTTCTAAAGCATGCAGAGTAAGCTAAATAATATTTTGGTAGATCAATTAATTCTAAGATATCATCTTGATGAATATTAGTTAATGGAACTTCTGCGGTAGGAATTAAATATAGCCCATCTTTTTCAACATGATACATATCTTCCTCAAATTTTGGTAATTGACCTGTAGTAATAGCAGAGTTTGGCTTTACTAAAAATGGAGTAAAAAATTCAGTATAATTATAATTTTTTAAATGAAAGTCTATCATGAAATTAATCAATACTCTCTCAAGTAATGCCCCATTTCCTTTATAAAGAGGAAAGCCTGCTCCTGAAATTTTTGCTCCTACTTCAAAATCAATTAAATCAAGATCCTGAGCGAGATCAACATGGCTCTTAGGTTTACAATCAATCTTCTTCTTTGAAACACAATCTTTAACTATGATATTTTCTTTTTCTGTTTTTCCAACAGGAACTGATTCGTGGGGTATATTCGGAATCTCAAGTAACATATCTTTTAATTTTTTAGACTTTTCTCGATGCTCAGCTTCTAAGTCTTTAATAGTATTTGATAGTTTTTTTAATTTTGCAAAAATAGAGTCATCAGATTTACCTTGAGACTTTAAGATTCCAATCTCTTTCGATTGTTTATTTTGTTCTGATTGTAAATCATTAAGCTTCTTTGTCAGCTCTCTTAAATTAATATCAGCTTCTATAATCTTTTTTAAGCTGATAGATTGATCTCTGTTCTTTAGATCCTTCTCTAATGAAGAGTGATGCTCTCTTATATTTTTTATATCTATCATATATTATAATTTAGTTAATTCTTCTAAGATATTAAAATTAATCATTTCTATAGTAAAATTGTCTTTATCAATGATTTTAATTTCATAATCTCCAGAATCTAAAATTTCGAATTGATTAAAATAGTAATTTGATATAGGATTTAAGTATAATTTTTCTTTTCTTATAGACACTCCATTTTTATAAAGATGTGCTGTAAAATCTCTTCTATCGCTATCGACACGATTTGCAAAACCGTATATAAATACTGGCTCATTAATATGATAATTTTTATTACCTAAGAAGAAAGAATATTTTAAATCTTTTTTCTTAGATATCCATTCAATTGTTTCCTCAAAATATGTATCCTCTCCACTCAATACTTGTTTATAAAAAAATTCATCATTTATCAATACAGATTTAAAATGATTTTTAGTAAAAAAAGTTTTTTTAGCGACATTTTTTAATTCGCTTTCTTTCGTAAAGTTTAATCCAAATAAAGGTCCCATTTTGACAAATGAATTTATGTCCTGCGTATCTCCTTTAAACATCACGAGAGAGGTGTTTTCTGAGTAGATTTTCTTTATAAACAGATTAAACCATCGATCTGAAACGGGTATTTCAGGAAAGTTATCAAAGATAACTAAATCATATTTTTTAAACCAAAATTCTTCAAAATTATGAGTATAACTATCTAGCTCAGGAAAAAAATGATCAAAATTATTATCTATTTTACTAATTATGGCTTTAGAATTATAATTGAGAGTACCGCTAATAAGAGCAATATTAAGCTTTTCGGTCTTGAGGCTTGTAGTAACACTATATCTATTATTAGATATATTATTTTCTAATTTTAGGCTAGAAATTTTTATATCAAATGCTTTATTAAAATCAATATTATCCTTAACAAGAAATGACTGAAAATAAGTACGCTTATCGCTACGTAATTTTATTTTATCTGATGCTATTAACTTTCCACCGTTAGATAGAGTAATTTGAGTGAATTCATTGCCATTTTGATTGTTAATTTCGATATCAATATAAATAGATCTTTTATCAAACAAATTTGGATATACGATAACATTTTTTATAGCTATATCTACTATATCTTCTGAAATTTTTGATTCAATAGTTTCTGAAATTATAGTATCTGAAATAATATCAGTTTCATCGGCAAAAAAGAAAAGGGAAAGTGAGTTAATATAAATCGCTGAACCTATAGCTACGCCAATGGACATCCATAATAAAAATATCTTATATTTATTTTTCATTGCTAAACAACCATACCTCTAGAATAAGCAGAAAAATTGATACCAATTTTAGCTGAATTATTATTTATCTTTTTTTCTCCTAGAAACGCTATCATATCAGCATTATCTGTACAATACTTTAAGGATGGAAAAATAATAGTTTTATCTAGTGCATTTAACTTCTCTCTTAATCGTTGATTTGCAGCGACTCCGCCACAAACTATACCAGTATTAATATTTAAATCATCCATAGAATTTTTTAATTTTCCTAATAGACAATCCACGATAGCTTCTTGATAGCTGGCGGCAACATCACTTAGATTATATTTATCCTTATTGACGCAATTAATTAAAGATGTTTTAAGTCCACTAAAACTGAAATTATAAGTTCCATCATTAATTATAGGGCGTGGAAAATTTATTAATTCTCTATCGCCTTTCATGGCTAATTTTTCTATTTCAGGTCCGCCAGGATAATTTAATCCTAACGTTTTAGCTCCTTTATCAAATGCTTCCCCACATGCATCATCTAAAGTCTCACCTAATAAAGTATATTCAAATAAATCTTTGACAAGCCATATTTGTGTATGACCGCCTGAAACAAGCAAGTTAATAAATGGTGGATCTAGTGCCTCAAACTCAATAAACGCTGAATTTAAGTGTGCTTCTAAGTGATTAATAGGTATAATAGGAATATCTAGACCTTGCGATACGCCCTTAGCAAAAGAAATCCCTGACAATAAAGACCCCATCAATCCTGGACCACTTGTCACTGCAATTGCTTCTAAATCAGAGTATTGTAATTTAGAATCTTTAAGGACCTTTTCAGTAATTTCAGGTAAAAATTTTTCATGTTCTCTTGACGCAATTTCTGGAACTACTCCACCAAACTTTGTATGGATTGACTGAGTCTTAGTGTAGCTTGCAATAATTTTTGAATTGTCGCATATCGCAACACCAGTTTCGTCGCAAGATGTTTCTATTCCTAGAACGATCAATTTATTTCTTTTATAACTAAAATTTCTAAATTGTTTGGAGATAAATCTTTCCATTCCATGATACTATCAGGAATTTTTACTTTCGGTGAATAAAATTGTTTTTCTGAAGTCCAAGATTTTTCAAAATCAATAAAGACCTCTATGTCTGTAGATATAATACTAGCAATTTGATTAAGTCCTCCAACGATAGTGAGTGAAACTGTAGCAGGATTAACAAAAACATTTATATCATTGGGTTTATTAATCAATTTTACAGGAATTCCTGTTACAATTGTTTCGCTAATAGGCTGAATATCAATAAATCCTTGGACTTTTTTTGGATCAAAATCAACCAACTTATCTGGATTTAGAATCAATAGCTCAGTGTCTACCGATGCCATTAGATTTAATACAGTATCTTTTCCAGTTACAACAAATGCAATATTATCTACAATTTCTTGAGGTCCACCAATACTAATAGAGTCTGGTGAGAAATTTATATCTCCGACTTGTATATATCCTGGCTCTGTTGAAATAGATACTTGTGATTTAATTGGTACTTTTTTTACTAAATATTTATCTAAGTTAATTTTAATATTTCTAGGAGATATCACTTCAACAAATTCTAAGTCTAAAGAAGACGGTAAAACTATTTTTTCTGGATTATTTTTATAGTATTGATCGAGTTCAAAATCATACTCATCTGCAATACTGCTTAAGTCTAAAACAGCTTTATAATCTTCATAGAAGCTATCAAAAAATCTAAGCCATATAAATGCCCTACCTGAACCTTTTAAGGTCACAACAATACTTTCAGGAACTTCTTCTTTGTATGTTTTTTGTTCCTGTAGGTTACGTGCAACTAAAGGAATATTTGTTGTAACAGAATAAGTATCTTCACTTTTAATAAAAAACCAAAAAATAAATGCAATGACAAAAGAGTATAAAAGTCTTTTGATCTGATTGGTATTAGTCAACATCAGGTTGATCAAGCATTAAGGTGACATTCTTACCTTGCTCGTTAACCTCAACAACTACTACATCGATAGTGGCACCTGGTTCAATAGAAGGTAAATAATCTTTCTTTAGTTCTTTTGAAATTTGATCTGAATGAACAAGGCCTGTAATATCGTCGCTCATATCTACTGTAACACCTGAATCGTTTATAGATACAACAGATGCCTTAAGCTTGTCGCCTGCAGAATATTTTTCAACTATATCAGACCATGGATTTTCAGTAAGATCTTTCATGCTTACTAAAATTTTTCTATCCTTATCTGAGATATCTACAATAACAAATTTAACTATATCGCCTTCGCTGACAAACTCTTTAGGATGTAAGGGATTTTTTGTCCAGTGAAAATCTGTATTTCTTATGAAACCTTCGATATCTTTTCCTAGATCTACATATGCTCCAAATTTTGTGACTTTATTTACTGCCCCTTCTTTTTTGTCGCCAATGCTTACCTGCACAGATATGTTACTCCATGGATCTTCAGTTAATTGCTTGATACCTAAGCTAATTTTCTGTTCATTAGCATCGATAAATAAAATTTTTGATTCTATGGAATCGCCAACCTTATATTGATCTTGAAGATTTTGAATATTTTTTGTCCAGGATATTTCAGAGATATGAATTAACCCTTCAATACCTTTTTCTAGCTCAATAAATATACCATAATTCATGATACTAACAACTTTACCTATATTAGTATCTCCTATGCTATATTTATCTGGTATTGTCTTCCAAGGATTGTCTACTAACTGCTTAAGACCTAAAGATATTCTAGATGTCTCTTTATTATAGTCAATAATTTGAACAGTTATTTCATCTCCTATGGATACAATTTCTGAAGGGTGATTGATTCTTCCCCAAGAGAAGTCAGTAATGTGTATTAGTCCATCAACACCACCTAAATCAACGAATGCTCCAAAGTCAGTTATATTTTTTACTAAGCCTTGAAGCTGTGCACCCACTTCAATTTTTGTCATTAGTTCTTGACGTTTTTCATTGAGAGACTCTTCTAATATTGCTTTTCTAGACACAACAAGATTTTTTCTCATTTCATCTACTTTTACAATCTGAAAATCCATTTCCTTACCAATTAAGTCGTCAAAGTTCTTAATAGGCTGAACGTCAGCTTGAGATCCTGGTAAGAAAGCTTGTATCACACCTAGGTCTACTACAAGACCTCCTTTAACGCGTTTAATAATCTTTCCTTGCACAGGCTCTTTAGTTTCTTCAAACATTCTTAGCTCATCCCATCTCTTTATAAAATCTGCTTTATATTTTGATAAGGTGATATTGCCATCTGTATCTTCAAACTTTTCAAGAAATATATCAATGTCAGAACCAATCTCAGGCAAATCTTTATTATTAAATTCAGATCTACTAATTAAGCCTTCTGACTTGAAACCAATATCTACCATCACATCGTTATCGCTAATACCAATTACTTTGGCTGATATAATCTGATTTTCTGATATATCATTAAATGTACCTTCATATTCTTCTAGAACGTCATCAGCTAATTTTTCAATTTCAGCCTGATCTTCTTTCCCAGAAATAACTTTAATTCCTGAAAATAAATCTTTACTTAAATAATCTTTAATTGTTTTTTTAGAAGATACTGTTTCTGCTGCTACTGGTTGATTTTCTGATACTTTTTCATCAGTTTTTCTCTCTACCACTGCTTCTAATACTGCTTCTTCTACTACTTCGTTTTTGACATCTTGTTTAGCTTGATCATTCATATTGTTTAGTTTCTTTCAATGTGTTTATAGATTTGATTTACTTGATCATCAATAGTGCAGTTTGATGTATCAATTACAATTGCATCCTTTGCTTGTTTCAATGGAGAAAGTTTACGACTACTGTCGTACTGATCTCTATCTGTCAAATCTTGTTTTATTTTGTTAACGTTTATTTCCTCATTTACTATCTTAAAATCTTTAAATCTTCTCTTTGCCCTAGTATCGTAGTCAGCAACTAAGAAAAATTTATACTTTGCATCTGGAAAAACTACTGTTCCAATATCTCTTCCTTCAACAATAAAGTTACCATTTTTTGTGGTATCTTTCTGTATTTTTACCATTTTTTCTCTTACAGATTCTAACGCACTGACCTTACTTACTGCATCCGTAACTGCTTTGCTACGAATTAATAAGCTGATATCTTTTCCATCTAACAGTATTGTAATACTATCATTTGATGTAAAATCTAGTTTCAAATTTAAAATATCTAGCATTTTTTTAACCTGATTTTCAGAGCTGGTATCAGTAGCATGCTGTATAAAAAAATATGTAGCAGCTCTATACATAGCACCAGTATCTAAATATTGATACCCTAGCTTACTTGCTAGTTTCTTTGCTGTGGTAGTTTTACCTACACCTGCTGGTCCATCAATTGTTATTATCATAAAAATGCTCAGAAAGTTAGTTTTTCTTTCAATAAATGCCAAGATGTTTAAAATCTTATGCTTTTCTTCTTATTTTATCTAAATACTGATTTTCTTTCTTTGTTAACTCTCTTGACTGCCCTTCTTTTAATTGATCTAATGTAATACTACCAAATTTTATTCTTTTTAAAGCAATCAAATTAAGACCTGAAAACTTAAATATTCTTCTTATTTCATTCTTTTTTCCTTGTCTTAGAATCATATTCACATGAACTATATTTTTAATTTTTTCTTGTGATATAATTTTCGCTTTCCCTTTTTCGCCAGAGCCAATAAAAATTCCTTTCTCAATTTTTTTAATAATCTTATCACTAATTATCTCATTTGTATGTGCAACATATTCCTTTTTTATTTTATTTTTAGGATGAGTCAAAAATTGAGATAAATCTCCATCATTTGTTAATAATATTAAACCCGTGGTATCCTTATCTAACCTTCCTACGTGATTTAAAAAAGGTTTTCTAGGAATAAGATTGAAAATTGTTTTTCTGCCTAGCTCATCACTTCTAGAAGAAATAAATCCTTTAGGCTTATATAAAACTAATGTTGTGGTTTTAGTATTTGAGATAATTTTTTGATCATCTAGTCTTACAACGTCTTTGATAGGATCAATCTCAGTAAAAGGGTCCATAATTACGGTATTGTTCACCGTAACCATTGCTAACTGGATAGATTCCTGCGCTTTTCTTCTGGATACAATTCCAGATGACGAAATAAATTTAAATAACTTCACTAGTGATTCCATTATCTTCAGAATCTATAATCTCAGAAATTTCACTACTTGTTGGCATTTCTGACAAACTTGCTAATCCAAAATGTTTAAGGTATTCATCGGTAGTATGATAAAGCAATGCCTTGCCCAGTGAATCATCTCTACCTCCTATCTTTATCAGTTTTTTATTTAATAAGTTTTTTAGCACTCCCTTACAATCTACGCCTCTGATTGATTCAATATCTATTCTTGATATAGGTTGCTTGTATGCAACAATTGCCAATACTTCTAAGCTCGCATTAGACAGCATAAGCTTTTTAGTTGGAACGTACTTTGATATAAAGGGTTCAAATTGTTTTTTACTAACCAGCATATAACCTTCTCCTACGGCTTTCACTTCAAAGGCATGATCAGAGTATTTGATATTGAGTTCACTAACTATCTCATCTAATGATGGGATATCACTATCATCAAATATATTAGTCAAGTCAGATTGCATAAGCGGTTCAGAAGCAACAAACAATAAAGATTCTATGATTAGCAATTGTTCGTTCATGCTTTAACAATATTTAATGTTATATCAATATCTTCAAAAGTATTTTTTTGTTTACAAATCAACTCTGACTCCTTAATCATATTTAATAGAGCCAAGAATGTAACAATAATTTCTAATTTACTATCTAATTTCTTGATCAAACTACTAAGAGAAATAGTCTTTTTATCTTTAAAATTAGAAATAATAAATTGTTTTTGCTCCTGTAGAGATATAGTCTCTCTTACTATTGTAAATGAATTATCTTGCGGTGCATTATCTATAGCAGATTGAAAGATTTTTGATATATCAAATAGGCTTACTTCATTCAAAAAATCTGAAGGGTTAATTGTTTTTTTAAACGAAATTTTATCATTTGGGCGATAAAATAAATCTTTATTCTCTTCGTGTATACCCTTTAGTTGATGTGCAATATTTCTAAAATTTTTATACTGCAATAATTGTCCAACTAAATTAATTCTTGGATCATCAATATCTAATCCTTCTTCGTCTTTCTGTCTAGGTAAAAGCATTCTTGTTTTTAATCTTAATAACAACGATGCCATAAAAAGAAACTCGCCGGCTACTGAAACATCTAGTTTTTTAGCAGTATTAATTACATCAATATATTCTGATGTAATTTGAGAAATTGGAATATCGTAAATATCTATTTTATCTCTTTTAATAAAATATAAAAGTAAATCTAATGGTCCTTCAAAATTTTCTAATTTTACATTAAACACTAGCTAGACCATTCCAATAGATTTTTTGACACTTGATAGAGTATCAGACGCAATAACTTCGGCTTTCTTTTTCCCCACCTCCATTAAATCAAAAATATTATCAGGATTATCTATATAATATTGCTTCAAGGTTCTTTGTTTAGAAAAGTAATCCATAATATGTTGATACAACTCATTCTTTACACTCATATACTTTAAGCCTGGTGTAGCATATCGATCTTTAAGTTCATTTTTTTCATCATCATTCAAAAATAATGCATACATATTGAAAAGAGGTGTATCTGTATCTTTTGGCTCATTCAATCCAGCAGAATCGGTTACAATATTCATTATTTGATTTTTCATATAATCCTCACTACCAAAAATCGGAATAGTATTATTGTAGGATTTACTCATCTTCCTACCATCAATACCTCCAATTATCTCACTACTTTCATCGATATCAATCTCTGGAATAGTAAAAACTGGCCCATGAGCATTATTAAATTTTATAGCAATATCTCTCGTCATTTCTAGATGCTGTTTCTGATCTTTCCCTACAGGTACAATATCAGATTGAAATGCTAAAATATCTGATGCCATTAAAATAGGGTAAGAGAATAAGCCCATATTAGGACTTAAACCATTTGCAACTTTATCCTTATAGGATGTTGATCGCTGCATCAAGCCAACACTTGTAAAGTTAGATAGTATCCATGTTAATTCTGTCACTGCTGGTACATGAGACTGCACCCATACGGTAGATTTCTTAGAATCAAGTCCCAATGCTAACAGATCAGAAAATGCATTAAAGGTATTTTTTTCTAATTCTTCTTTATTACTGATCGATGTCAATGAATGATAATTTGCAATAAAGCAGAATAGATCAGAAGAATCTTGAAAATCAATCATTCGTTCAATCATACCAAAATAGTTTCCGATATGTAATAACCCCGATGGTTGTGCTCCGCTTAATATTCTCTTTTTATTCATTTTAATTTTTATTTATAAATAAGTAATCTTCCCAGCCTAAATTTTTATCTTTTATAAACTGATTAAAGTACATGAATCTATTAGGTTTTTTTGGTTGTTTCATCAATTTCATATTTGCTTCTTTTGGAGTCCTACTTCCCTTCCTTGCATTGCAAGGAGAGCACGCTACAATTAAATTTTCCCATGTATCAGATCCGCCTTTGTATTTTGGAATAATATGATCTACAGTTAAATCTGATTTTAGTCCACAATACTGGCAACATGCATTATCTCTAAGCAATAAATTCTTTTTATTTAAAACTACATCAAGACTGTTGTGAGATACATAAGTTTTTAGTTTTACTACGCTAGGTACTTTTATTCTTGTCGAAGGAGAATATACATATTGATCATAATTTGTTAGTACGTCAATTTTATTTAAAAAATATAAACATAAAGCGCGCTTAGAAGAACATACTGCAAGTGGTAAATAGCTAGCATTCAATACCAGAGTAACATTATTTTCGATATTTGAATTTGGGATATTGTATTTCATTTCTTATACAATTTATGGAAATAATCATTCATATTTTATAAAAATAACATTAACATGTTGCAGAGTAAATGTAGGGAATACTAGTGAAATTCTAGAACAGTCCCCGCTACTGTAATTACTGAGATTTAAAAATTACCATTCCATAAAAATTGGGAGAAGGTTTTAAATCGTTAATAGGTATAAGTCAGGAGACCTTATTTACTAAAACAATAAAAACTGAACTTCGGAGGAAAGTATAATGAAATTTTATATTTTATTATCAACAATACTAATATCTAACCTTTTTTCACAAACCTTAACTGGCCTTGTTATTGATACCAATGGTCATCCCCTAGCATACGTAGTTGTAAGAGAGCTAAATAATGATGCGCAAAATGATAATTGGACTACCACAGCATATGATGGTTCTTTTAGAATTGAAATTAGTGGTAGTTCAAAAATTGGATTTGAAAGAATCGGATTTGAAAGCAATACAGTACAATTAGATAACTATGATTCTCAAGTATTTACATTATTAAGCAAAAATGTAAATCTTAGAGAAGTGAATGTTTATGGAAAAAGCAATTCAAGATATTTGAAAAATAAAAGCTTAGATAATAATTTAGGTTCTTTTTCAAATAATGGCTCTTTATCTCAACTGCCTTCACTAGAAATAAGAACTTATGGCGGATATGCAGGCGTAACCTCGGCTTCTTTTGACGGAGGATTTGCTCGTCATACCAAAGTATTGTTTAATGGCGTTGACTTAACTGATGCTCAAAATGGCCAAGTAGATTTATCTGCTTTTCCATCATTCGTACTAAGCTCATTAAACTATAGATTAAATTCAGGTACAACGTATGGATCTGGATCTATTGATGGGACTCTAGACATAAATACTAAAAATAGTCCAAATAGAGTTTTTTACAGTTCTGGTGACTATGGATTTAATCAATATGGTGCAACATATTCAATGGGTAGAGAAAACTCAAAAAGAATTATCACAATAGGTAAAACTAGCTATGATGGAGACTATCAATATAAGGATTCTATCACGGGTCTGAATAGTAACAGAGAAAATAATTCTTTAGATCAATTTTTTCTTGCAATGAATAGAGAATTTCTTGTTAGAGAAGATTTAATTATTAATATCAATTCTTTAACAACA
>AQSD01000010.1 GCA_000402755.1 Fidelibacterota bacterium SCGC AAA160-B08
TAGCAAGAAAGAATCCGCCAAGTGGTAATAAAATATTAGATGCAAGGTAGTCTGCTGCATCAAAGAAAGTAAAGCCTGTATTTAGCAATGTAACATCTGACCATAAATTAAAAGATAATGCACATGGAATAGCAGCGAGATATACCAATAATCCCATTGTTAAAGTTGCTTTTTTTCTGGAATACTTTAACTCGTCTACTAAATAAGCAACACTAACTTCTAAAATTGAAATTCCAGATGTAACTGCGGCTATAGTAAGTAATAAAAAGAATAATAATGCAAAAATATAACCCCCCGCTAACTGTGCAAGCAGTGGTGGCAATACATGAAAGACTAAACCAGGACCTGCAGCAGGATCATATCCTGATGAAAATACCACTGTAAAAATAGCAACTCCTGCTAAGATAGCAATGACAGTGTCAAGGAAAGCAACCATATAAGAGGCATTAACTACATCATCTTTTTCAGATAGATAACTCCCATAGGTCATCATTGCGCCCATACCTAAACTTAACGTAAAGAAAGCATGTCCTAATGCAAGCAGGAAAGTTTGTGGATTAATCTTTGACCAATCTGGAGAAAAAAGGAAGGCTGTACCTTTATCTGCTCCAGGCAACATTAATCCTTGTACTACTAAAATCATTAAAATTACAAATAAAACTGGCATTAAAAATTTGCTCGCTTTCTCTAATCCCGATCTCACTCCGGATAAAATGATACCAACAATCATCAAAAAGAAAACTGAGTGCCAACCAACAACCCACATAGCACTGCTATTTTTTAGATTAAAGAAATCTGCAGCCATCTGAGGATTATCAAAAGAAGAAAATGTTCCTTTTAATGCTTCAAACGTATAGGCAACTGACCACCCACCCACAATACTATAAAAAGATAAAATTGTAAAACTAGCAAACACTCCTAATGCGCCTACATACTTCCAAAAAGGCTTATCAGTCAATGTCTTAAATGCGCCTACAGGATTTTTTTGTGTTGCTCTTCCTAGAAGAATCTCAATATTTAATATTGGTAGACCAACCAGCACAATACAGACAAGATAAATAAATAGAAAAGCTGCTCCACCATTTTCACCTGCTATATATGGAAATTTCCAAATATTTCCCAGACCTACCGCTGAACCAGCAGCAGCTAAAATGAAACTTGCTTTTGAACTCCATTGCTCTCTATTATTGTCCATCTTTTTCCTTAGTGTTATTTAAAGGGTCGCTTTCTTTAACAACCTCATCAAAATTATCGAGATGCGCTTCTACTACCGCATCAAGGATGCTATAAAAATATAAACCAATTGCGATCCATGCAAAACGATTTCTTTCTCTTAAATAGTAATCTTTAGAATTTGCATAAGAATCTTCATAATTATTATATTTTTTTCTATTCTCATTAAAATTCCACAATGCTAGAACTTCGCCAGCCATCAATGCATACCCTTTAATTTTTTGATCATTATAGAGCTGTCCAGTTCCTGGAATTGTTAGCGATCGTTTCAAGGCAATTTTAGGGTCTTTTAATTGTTCTTCTTCTGTGCGAAAATCTACTTTTTGTTGAGAAAAAAGATTTGAAAAAATAATAGCACTAAAAATGAATATTTTTATTAGCCTAAACATTCAATTTCTACTCTTGCTCCCATTGGCAATCCTGCTACCTGAATTGTAGAACGTGCTGGATATTTTCCTTTGATTCTTTTCTCAATTTCAGCATTTACTAATGGCGTAGAGGTCAAATCCATTAAAAATACAGTAAACTTTTTTATATCTACTAAAGTTTTACCATTGTCAGCTAATACTGCTTCAATATTATCAAATACTTGTGTGACCTCCATTTGAATTGTCTCATTATTTAATTCTCCAGATATGGGATCTATAGGAATCGATCCTGCCATAACCCAATCAGAATTATCGCTCAAGTACCTAAACATTGAATATGGTCCAACGGGAGTTGGTGCTTTTAAATTACTCATCATTACTTCCTTTCAAATTTTACAGAGGCTCAAAGTAGCTAATCCAATATTATCATCAAGCTCTCTATGTGTTTTTGTATTAAAATTATGTAGTATAAATTCTCCAACAGCTGCTACTTCAGCTTCAAATAAATGCCCTCCTGAAACTTCCATATCATGATTTCCTAAGGTGATATGTGCATGTATAAAAGGCGCGTCATCTTTAATGGCTATATTTCCTTGAAAAGACAATAGCTCATGAATCGGATTAAACAATTTATGAATATAGTCTTTTGATGTCATGTCGTACGCTCCTATGTCCGTACTTTTTACTGCTCCAATCCCAGAGAGTTGGCCAGAATTGATATTATGATCAATACAAAATTGTGTGAGTGTCTCTATTATTTTTTCGCCTTTTTCTACGTAAATAATATATGAATTATCAATTTTTTGAAATTGCATTATAATTTCTCCATTTCAGATGTTATCAATTTATTAATTTTATCTTTAATCTCAGTTAAAGAAAAATCTGAGGATGCTCCAGCTGTAGCAAAATCATCTCTACCTCCACCTCCACCATTTAATGTTTTTCCAATAATCTTTGCTAAGGAAGATGCAGATACAGATTTTTCAATTAAATCTCTTGATACGCTTACCGATATTACAGCTTTCTCATTCATCGTTACTGAAAAAACTGCAATGCCTGAAGTAAATTTTGAGCTTAATTTTGTATTTAGTTTTTTCAAGTCAGCAATAGAACCTAGAGCAACTTCTTCATTTATAAATGCGATGCTATTTAAATGCGTTTGATTTTGAATAATGCTATCGATATCAATAATATTTAACATATTTGATTGATTTTTCTTCTCAAGCTCTTTCTTATCATTCGCTTCTTGTAAGCTATTCATAGTATTCATTCTATCTTGAATATATAATTTGACATGTTTTCCGGTAATAGCGTGAACTCTTCTCACTCCAGATGCAATAGCTTTTTCATGCGTTATCATAAACTCATTAATTTCTCCAGTAGCTGAAACATGAGTACCTCCACATAATTCTTTTGAAAAAGATCCCATCGTTAATACCCTAACTTCTTCTCCATACTTTTCACCAAATAAAGCAGTAGCACCTTCTTTTTTTGCATCTTCTAAGGCTTTTATATTAGTTTCTACAGATATATTTTCAGCAATTTTCTCCTTCACAAGTAATTCGATTGCATCCATATCTTTTTTATCGATTTTAGATGGATGAGTAATGTCTAATCTTAAGTAGTCTGGATGAACCAAAGAGCCTGCTTGATTCACATGATCACCTAGAATACTCTTAAGAGATTGATGCAGTAAATGAGTTGCCGAATGGTTAACTCTAATATTATTTCTTCTAACCAAATCTATCTTACAAGAAGCATTCATATCTTTTGATATAGTACCTCTTTTTAGATTACATATATGAATAATAAAATCTCCATTTTTCTGAGTATCTACCACTTCAGCAGAAAAATCTTTATTTTTAATAATTCCAGTATCTCCAATTTGACCGCCCGATTCAGCATAAAATGGAGTTTGATCCAAGATGATATATATATTACTATCATTATCAGCCCAGTTTACTATCTTGCTGGAGCTTTCATTTTGGCTATAACCAATAAAGCTTGAATGCGGTGAATTGTTGACAAATTTCCATTGAATATCTTGGCTATCCATAACAAATTTTTGATTTTTTTTAGCAAGCTCTTTTTGTTTATTCATTTCTTCTTCAAAGCCTTTTATATCCACAGTTTTTCCTTTTTCAGAAGCCATAAGCTCTGTTAAATCCAAAGGAAAGCCATATGTGTCATATAGCTTGAAAGCATTAGCACCACTTATACTGTCGGAAGAAGATTGCTTAATTATTTTTTCAAACTGAATAATTCCTTTTTCTAGCGTAGTTAAGAAAGATTGCTCTTCGCTAAAAATAGTTTTTTCTATATGCTTTTGTTTATCTTTTAGTTCTGGATAAGTATCTGACATTGTAGAAACAACTGACTCGACTAGTTTATATAAAATCGGTTCATTGGAATTGAGATTCATTGCGAATCTCGATCCTCTTCTAAGTACTCTTCTAACAACATACCCTCTACCTTCATTTGATGGCAATACTCCATCTGCTATAGCAAAGGATAGCATTCTAATGTGATCGCATATAACATTATAAGATACTTCATGGTCTTGATAGCTTGTCTTAGATATTTTTTCTAAATCAGATATAGTTTTTGAAAATAAGTCATTTTTATAATTTGAATTTTTATTTTGTAACACTGAACAAATTCTCTCTAATCCAGCGCCGGTATCTACATGTTTTTTCGGTAAATCTTCAAATGTTCCATCTTTCAAGCGATTACTTTGGATGAATACTAAGTTCCATAATTCCCAATATTCATCTGAATTATTTACATACTTAGCCTGCTGATTGTCTATGTCATCTCCGACATAATAATGAATTTCAGAACATGGACCGCAAGGACCTGTTTCTGCCATTTCCCAAAAATTATCTTTTGCTCCACATCTTACAATGCGACTCTTATCAATATCTGTTTCTTTTTCCCATAAATCATACGCCTCATCATCGTCATGAAATACTGTAACCCAAAGACGTGATTTATCTAAGCCCCAAACATCAGTAAGTAACTCCCATGACCATTCAATAGCTTCTTTCTTATAATAATCTCCAAAAGACCAATTACCGAGCATTTCAAAAAACGTATGGTGAAAGCCATCTCTCCCTACTTCTTCTAGATCATTATGCTTTCCACTGACTCTGATACATTTTTGACTATTTACTACTCGTAAATGTTTTGGCTTTTCTGTATCTAGAAAAATTGGTTTGAACTGATTCATTCCAGCATTTGTAAACAAAAGTGACTTGTCACCGTAAGGTAACACAGGGGCACTGGAAATTTTATGGTGGTTTTTACCCTCAAAAAATTTAATAAACGATTCTCTAATTTCTTTGCTTTTCATTGATAAAGTGTTTCATATGAATCTAAACAAATAATATATTCATTAGATGAAAAATAATCTAACAATAACTCTTTTATTTCTATTTTTTTCTTGTTTTCTTTTTGCTCAAGAAACTACTATCAATAATCTTGAAGTTGACTCTAGGGAGAACGGAACCTTAATTAACATAAGTGTTACCAAAAAGGTTGACCTAAAAGATGTAACTGCCTGGTATTCATCAGAATGGTTTTATTTAACAGTATATAACGCTAAAACTGATAGCACAAAATTAGTAGAGCAAGATTTTAATGGCGCTATAACCAAGATTGAAATCGCAAATAATGAAGAATCAACTCAGATAGCTTTAAAGCTCAGAAAAAAAATTGAATCTTTTGAGATTACAAACCCTACAAGAAGAAATATATCATTTCTTTTAAGACTATCTCAAGAAGAAGCTAAAAAAAGCATTGAAATGGATCAAGATATCCAGGAATTTTCAGATCAAAATATTGAATACAATGAGTCAGAAAATATAGACGACTTATCACAGAAAAAGATTTTTATCAACGACAAAAGAAGCTCTTTGTTGCCTCTAATTGGGCTTATAGTTTCGGCTAGCAATATTAGCAATCCAACTACATTTTTAGTTGGTGCCCTAGTTGGATTATCTGCAATATTTTTCTAATCTATAACTTCGAAAACTTATCTGTATACTCAATAAGCTTGTCCTTGATTCCCTCTTCAGACATTGCATGTCCTGAATCTGGAATGATATGTAAATCTGACTCTGGCCACGCTTTGTGAAGCTCCCAGGCGTTTTCAACTGGGCAAACCACATCATATCTTCCATGGACTATTACTGCTGGGATATGTCTAATTTTATCTACATTTTCAATTAAATAATTATCAGTATCAAACCACCCATTATTTGTAAAATAATGGCATTCTATTCTTGAAAATGCTTCTGCAAATCTTGAGTCAGACGAGTGTTCTATTAATGCTCTATTTTGAATTAACTTTACTGTACTACCCTCCCAAATACTCCATGCTTTTGCTGCTTCAATTCTCTTGGAAGAATCTTCATGTGTTAATAGTTCATAATAAGCTTCAAGAAGATTGTTTTGTTTATCTTTAGGTATAGGTTCTAAAAATTTTTCCCATGCATCAGGAAATATTTTACTTGCTCCTTCTTGATAAAACCAATGAATCTCTTTTTTTCTTAGTAGAAATATACCTCTTAAAATTAATGCCTTACATACAGATGGATGTGTTTGACTATAAGCTAACGATAAAGTACTCCCCCAGCTTCCACCAAATATCACCCAAGACTCAACACATAAATGTTTTCGTATCTTTTCAATATCTGCTACTAAATCCCATGTAGTATTTTCACGCAAATCAGCAAATGGAGTGCTTTTACCACATCCTCTTTGATCAAACATAATAATACGCCATTTCTCAGGATTAAAGTACTGCCTATAAGAAGGATCAATTCCCCCTCCAGGCCCACCATGAAGAAAAATAACAGGCTTTCCATCCTTATTACCCGACTCTTCCACATATATATTGTGAATATCAGATACAGGCAGATGAAAAGAATTAAATAGTTCTGCAGTTGGATATAAATTCATGGTCTAACTTAATTAATATAAATTATATTTTTAATAGATAATAAATTTGTTGCTGATTAATAAGAATTGTGTAATTTTACAGCGTTGAAATTGATATGAAAATTGGCGTATTAAAAGAAAGAAAAGCTGGTGAAAAAAGGGTTGCAATCATACCCTCAACAGTCTCAGCCCTCACAAAAAAGGGTTATTCATTCTTTGTAGAAAAAAATGCTGGTGCTGCATCAAACTATTCAGACAATCTTTATTTAGAAGCTGGTGCAAAAATTGTTGAAAAAAATGAAGTTTTTGATTGCAATATTATAGCAAAAGTTAATTCCCCGATGAAGGAAGAGATTGATTTATTAAAAAAAGACTGCTTACTAATTTCACTATTTCAAACAATTAAAGATATTGATCTAGTCAAAGATTTACAAAGCGCTAAATGCTCTGCATTTTCTTTAAACTTACTACCAAGAACGACTTTAGCTCAAAAAATGGATATTCTAAGTTCTCAAGCAAATATTGCAGGCTATAAATCCGTCTTAATTGGAGCAAACCATATTGGAAAATATATGCCACTTCTAATGACAGCAGCAGGAACTATCTCTCCATCAAGAATTCTAGTTATTGGAGCAGGTGTTGCTGGATTGCAAGCAATTGCAACAGCAAAAAGATTAGGAGCTCAAGTAGAAGCATTTGATGTAAGACCTGAGGTTAAAGAGCAGGTAGAAAGTTTAGGAGCAAAATTTGTAGAAGTAGAAAATGATAGTGATGATGGAGTAGGATCAGGCGGATATGCTAAAGAAACTAGCGATGCATACAAGTTACGCCAACAAGAAGTAATGAAAGAAAGAATTTCAAAATCTGATTTAGTTATTACTACAGCTCTTATTCCTAATAGGCCAGCACCAATACTTATTCCAAAAGAAATGGTTGAAGGTATGAAACCTGGTTCTGTAATTATGGATTTAGCATCAGAGAATGGTGGAAATTGCGAATTAACAAAACCAGATGAGATAGTATACTATAATGATGTACTAATTGATGGTAACACTAACTTCCCAAGCACAATGGCAATAGATGCTAGTCAGCTATTTTCAAAAAATGTACAGGCTATTATTGAACATTGTCATGGCGAAGATGGCTTTAAACTTAATAAAGAAGATGAAATTATAGATGGAATGTTATTTCTTGAAAATGGTGAAATTAGACACCAACCAACCAAAGAGGCTTTATAGTGGATATTATTAATTTAATAACAATTTTTATATTAGCAGTGTTTGTTGGTAATGAAATTATTAATAAAGTACCTCCTACCCTCCATACACCTTTAATGTCTGGATCAAATGCCATTTCAGGTATTGCGATTGTAGGAGCTTTACTAGCCATTACTATCGAAGGAGAGCTTAGTACATACCTTGGATTAGCAGCGCTAATTTGTGCAACAGTTAATGTTGTAGGTGGATTTTTGGTAACAGATAGAATGTTAAAAATGTTTAAGAAAAAATGATGAATCAAACTGATATACAAAACTTATTATACCTAATTTCTGCAATTGGATTTATTGTAGGGATCAAACGTCTTTCTCATCCAAAGACTGCAAGAAGTGGAAACTTTTTAGCTTCACTTGGTATGCTAGTTGCTATCATAGCAACACTAACATCGGGCGCAAATTTTGACTGGCAATTGATTGCCCTAGGTGTAGGAATTGGTTCTATTTTAGGTATTGTTATTGCAGCTCGCGTTGAAATGACTCAAATGCCTCAGATGGTAGCTATATTTAATGGATTGGGTGGAGCAGCCTCTGGCTTTGTTGCATCTTCTGAATATTTCTCAGGATCAGATAGCTCTTATATTATTATGTGTTTGAGTGTATTAATTGGAACATTAACCTTCTCTGGAAGTTTCATTGCATTTGGAAAACTTCAAGGATTTATATCTGGAAGAGCTATTACCTTTACAGGACAGCAGGCTATCAATGCATTGATTTTTACCTCTATGATTGCATTGTTGTTTGCTCATAATTTTAGCTTATTACCAAATGATACAATATTTTATACGATTACAGCTTTAGCGCTTATGCTTGGTATTGGCCTTACCATTCCAATTGGAGGCGCTGATATGCCTGTCGTCATTTCATTATTAAACTCATACTCTGGAATAGCAGCTGCGGCTACAGGTTTCTTACTTGGTAATAATGCACTTATTATCAGTGGTTCTCTAGTTGGTGCTTCTGGATTAATCTTAACAAATATTATGTGCAAAGGAATGAATAGATCTTTAGCGAATGTAATTTTTGGAGCTGTGGGTGCAGCACCTACTGGTGGTGATTCAGATCAAAAAGAAATGAATATTAAAAGCTATTCAACAACAGAAGCTGCAATGATTCTTGATGCTGCTGAAAAAATTATTATTGTACCAGGCTATGGATTAGCTGTAGCGCAAGCACAACATGTTGCAAGAGAAGTAGCTGATACATTAGAGGCTCAAGGTAAAAAAGTGTTATATGCTATTCATCCTGTAGCTGGTAGAATGCCAGGACATATGAATGTACTACTGGCTGAAGCTAATGTTTCATATGACTTACTTAAAGATTTAGATGAAATTAATCCTGAATTTGAAGATTGTGATGTTGCATTAATTCTTGGAGCAAACGATGTTGTCAACCCTGCAGCAAGACACGATGAATCTAGTCCTATATATGGTATGCCTATCTTAAATGTAGATAAATCTCGTACTGTTATTATCAACAAAAGAAGTATGAATCCTGGCTTTGCTGGTGTTCAAAATGAATTATTTGGTTATGATAATTCTATAATGGTATTTGGTGATGCAAAAGACATGCTCAATGACCTTCTAAAAGAAATCAAAGAATTATAATAGTCTTTATTCTATAACTATACTTAAAAAATAGTGCCTACTTGTTAATACGTATACTTTAAAATAAATTTAATCCAATCAAATATGAGGAAAAATAATGGAATATAAGAATACACAATTGCTTTTAAATAAAAGACCAAAAGGAATGCCAGAAGATGATTGCTGGAAAGTGAACAGTGAAGCAATAACGTCCTTAGAAGACAATGAAATTCTTATTGAAGTTAAATATCTATCAATTGATCCGTATATGAGAGGTCGAATGAATGATGGTTCTTCCTATGCCGAACCAGCTAAGATTGGAGAACCTATGACTGGTGAAACTGTCGGTGTTGTTGTTGAAACTAACTCTACTCTATATACAATTGGTGATAAAGTATGCGCTCATAAAGGTTGGCAAACATATATCAAAGTAAAAGATACTGATCCTACTTTATTTAAAGTGCCTGAATCTAATATACCACTATCGACTTACTTAGGAACAGCGGGAATGCCTGGAAGGACTGCCTTCTTTGGTCTAAATAACGTTGGAAAGCCTAAATCTGGAGAGACCGTGGTTGTTTCAGCTGCATCAGGAGCTGTCGGAACCGTTGTTGGACAATTAGCAAAATCTTATGGATGTCACGTAATTGGTATAGCTGGCGGTCCGGAAAAGTGTTCTTATGTGAAAGATATTTTAAAATTTGATGATTGTATAGACTATAAAGCGGGCAATTTAGAAGAAGATCTTAGGATTGCTTGCGACAAAGGAATAGACATTTATTTTGAGAATGTTGGTGGAGCGGTAACAAGAGCAATTGCTCCCCTTCTTAATGAGGGTGCAAGGGTTCCAATTTGTGGATTTATATCTCAATACAATGTCGAAGATATGTCTAAAATGGAAACACCATTTCATGTTTTAGGCGCACTTGATCCCAAGCCTGAACATAGATTCTTTGTTGTAACAGAATGGATGAGCGAATGGGAAAAAGCGACCAATGAAATATCTAAATTGATATCAGAGGAAAAATTATTTTACAAAGAAACAATCACAAAAGGTTTTGAAAATGCTCCTCAAGCTTTAAGAGATGTTCTAACGGGTAAAAATTTCGGAAAGCAACTTATAGAAATTTAAATTAGCTTATATCAGCCTTTCTGATTATCCATTGAATTGTGTTTGAAAAATACTCTGATTATTTAAGAGTATTTTTTTATATATTAATCCATGTCATTACCTAGCCTATATGAACTTGCAGATGAGTTTAAAGAAGCCTTAGAAAATCTCACAGACTTAGATGACCAGTCAGTTAAAGATACTCTAGAATCACTTGAAGGTGAATTCAAACTTAAAACTACTAATGTAGCTAAATATATTAAAAACCTAGAGCATGCTGCTAGCGGCATTAAAGAAGTCGAATCCAGACAACACAAAAGAAGAACATCAATTGAATCTAAAATAAAACATCTCAAAGAATATTTAAGATATAATTTAGAAAAAACTAATACACAAAAAATAGAGAGCTCTGAAATCACTATCACTATTCAGAATAACCCTCATAAAGTTGTTATCATCAATGAAAAAGATATTCCAGGAGACTTTCTTGAAACAAAAGAAGTACAATCGATTGATAAAACTAAAATTAAAGAAGCATTAAAAAATGGAGAAGATGTTCCGGGATGTGAATTAGTTCAGGAGAAGCGCGTTTCAATTAAATAGAAACTTAAAGGAATAAATAGAAAATTATGGTAACGAAAAAAAATCTGGTGGCTAAAAAAAGAATTGCAGTGTTAAGACTATCCATCCTATCAATAATTACATTCATCATTCTTGATAATAATTTTTCTGCTTATAATTTAGATATAGATCTTAATACATCAATCTTATTCAGTTGCATAGGTTTCGCTCTTGTTGTACTTGGAGGATTTGGAAGAATATGGTCGTCTCTTTATCTAGAGGGATTTAAAACAAAAAAATTAATTAAAGACGGGCCTTATTCAATGGTAAGAAACCCTCTATACTTCTTTAGCTTAACAATATTATTAGGGATATGCTTTGCAATTAAGTCAATTCCTATATCAATCGCGCTATTATCAGTATTTATTCTATTTCATGTTCCAACTATAATAAATGAAGAGAAAGTCCTTTTAAGCACCCATGACGACTCTTATAAAGCCTATTATGAATCAACACCACGATTACTACCGAATATCTTTAAATATAAGAAAACAAAATCTGAGGATAGGATTGAAGTAAAAATTAAAGGTATCAATAATGTATTATGGGAAATAATGGGTTATTTATTTTTATATGTAATAATAGATTTTTTTTATTTTGCAAGCTTGTAAAAACTATTCTTCTTTATCGCCGCTCGGCAATAAGTAGGTATGTATTTATCATATCAGTTCTTTTTCTCTTAACATATTTATTAATTCTTCTTCATGATAATTTACGGGAAAAATTTCATACCTATTTTCCTTTAAATGAAAAAGAGTTTGACTGCCGATAGTAATGCCATAGTAACGCTCTAGAAGATATCTATAGAATGAAAGCTGTAACGAATAATGATTAAAATTACAATCTTGCATATGTACTGTAGAGTTTAAGATACCTACCTTCTTTTTATAAGATGTTTTATCGATACGCTTATTAGTTTTCCAATCAACGAGGTGGTATGTATCCTGTTTCTTATTATATACTAAGACATCAATTGTTCCAGCAATACCTAATTCTTTAGAATAGATAATAACCTCAGAAAAAAATGTATTATCAGGATCTTTTTGTTTTTCTTTAATCCACTCTGCTCCTATGATAGACATCTCATGTTTTGGTGTAATATTATCCTTAATAAATGCCTCTAGCTCATTATGAACAATAGTTCCTCTTGTTGCACCCTTACCCCACTCTTTAATTACCTCATCCACTGTTTTGCCGCTGTATTTTGGATGAGTATTAATTAATTTTTGAGCAATACCGACTTGATCAAATTTTTCAAAAAAATGATGGATAAATTCTGTTACACTCGAGAAATGAAAGTCAGGATTTTCGCTTAATTCATATTTATGATTTTCTTGATCCAGAGAAATATCATCTATAAATAATTTATTCATTCTTTATTTAACCCTCATGTAAGACATTTTTATTATCATCTTTCCTTAATCTATTTACTCTTCTTCTTGTAATTCTACGCTGAGCAAATCCTAAGGTCCAAACGCAGATTAATAAAACTGGAATGACAACTCTCTCTGGAGTATCTGAATTAACAGTAAAATAAAGTAAAAATAATGCCGTAAGCAGCTGTAAAGAATACTGAGTAGTATTAATAATTTTTAATTTATTCATTAAGCACCGATTAAATCAAGAACGAGCCTAACTACCTGCCCTGAAGCGCCATCTTTTTGAATATAGCTTCTATTCTCTACGCCCCAAGATGTTCCAGCGACATCAAAATGAGTCCAAGGAATATCTTTTCCTACAAACGCTTTTAAAAATGCTGCTCCGGCTATTGTTCCAGCTTGTCCGGGTGAGCCTAAATTTTTGACATCAGATATATTAGATTTTACTTGATCGCAATACTCATCCCATAGAGGCAATTCCCATACAAGTTCGCCAGTATTTTTAGATGATTTTTCAATGCTTTTGATAAGGTCAGGATTATTTCCGAGTATAGCCGTTGCAATATGTCCAAATGTTACCACGCAAGCTCCTGTCAATGTAGCAAAATCAATCATAAAAGCAGGATCGTAGTGTTTACTTGCATAAGCAAGTGCATCTGCAAGAATTAATCTTCCTTCTGCATCCGTATTCAATATCTCAATTGTTTTTCCATTATATGCTGTTAGAATATCGCCAGGTAAAAAAGCAGATCCACCTAACATATTATGCGTTGACGGAACAATAGCTACAATATTCTTTTTTGGTCTTAAGTCTGCAACAGCATTCATCGCTCCAAGCACAATCGCAGAACCACACATATCAAATTTCATTTCATCCATTTTTGCTCCTGGCTTTAATGAAATTCCACCTGTATCAAATGTCAATCCTTTACCTACTAACACTACAGGCTTCTCATCTTTTGAATCTGCGCCAAAATATTCCATAATGATAAATTTTGGAGGTTCATTAGTACCTTGTGCGACACCAGCAAAAGCACCCATTCCCATCTTTGTAAATTCTTCTCTATCAAATACTGTTACTTTCATATCGCCTCTTTTACCTACTTCTTGGGCAAATTCAGCTAAACGTGAAGGTGTACTCACATTTGGTGGATTATTGGCCAAATTTCGAGCTTCACATACAGCATTTCCTACTGTAGCTCCTTTTTTAGATGCATCAGCACAACACTCACCAACCATTGTAATTTTTTCTAAATGATATTTGCCTCTTTCATCTGTAAAAAAGTCTAAAAAGCGATAGCTTCCCAGTACAAGACCTTCTGAAAATGCCTGACAAAAATAATCATCATGACTATCTGATTTAGGGCATTCCACTGAAACGGAAGAATATTTATTACTAATAATAAATGTCATTACTGCCCCTGCTGCTCTTCTCAAATCTTCAGGAGTTGCTTTATCAGATTGTCCTAATCCAAAATAAAGTGTTTTTTGGTCATCATTGAAGTCGTAAGCAAGCTCTCCCACTTTACCTTTAATTTGACTCTTAACTAAGTCTGAATCATTCTTATCTTGATAAACACCTATCGCTAATATATCGCTATCCTTAACGTTATCCATATTAGTATCATATTCTAATTTTTTAATGTGGGCCATTACCTAATTCTCCTTTTCTAAAGAAATATTGTGATCAAATTTTACAAATTCATTATTTTCATTTTTAATGACTGCAACAAAAGTAAAGTTTGCTGTACAAGCTAAACGCTTACCATGTACTTTACTTTCTGCATAAGCTTTTACCGCAATTTTAATAGAAGATTTTCCAGCTTCATATACAACTGCTTCGCAATTCACCCAATCTCCCAAAAAGACAGGTTCTTTAAATTCTACACTATCCATAGCTCTTGTTACTGCACTAGAAGCTTCTGTTTCTTTTAAAAAACGACTTGATGCTTTTCCTGCAGCCAAGTCTAGCCATGCTAACATATAACCCCCAAATAGGGTGTTCACACTATTAATATGTTGATGCTGAACTAGCTCTGAATAGTTGGTTATTGGATTACTCATTACTTCAATTTAAAAGAATTGTTTTGCTATTAGTAGTTATTTATTCAAATAATAACTATAAAAACTTCTTAGAATTGATCTTCTTCTGTTGATCCTGACATTGCACTAGTTGAAGACTCTCCAGCAATACAATTATTTACTGCATCAAAATAGCCAGTACCTACTTCTTGTTGATGTGCTGAGAATGTATATCCTCTATCATGGTCAGCAAATTCCTTCTCTTGAAGCTCCACATATGCAGTCATGCCATCTTTAACATATTTTTTAGTTAAATCAAACATACCATGCCACATAGAATGAATTCCTGCCAGTGTAATAAATTGAAACTTATATCCCATTGCACCCAGTTCTCTTTGAAATTTTGCAATCGTAGCATCGTCTAAATTTGCCTTCCAATTAAAAGAAGGGGAGCAGTTATATGCTAACATCAACTCAGGATGATCTTTTTTAATAGATTCTGCAAATTTCTTTGCTTCTTCAAGATTTGGTTTTCCAGTTTCACACCATAATAAATCAGAATATGGCGCATATGACAGTCCTCTAGAGATTGCTTGATCAATACCTGGATTTACGCGATAAAAACCTTCTGAAGTTCTTTCTCCTGTGACAAATTTAGCATCTCTTTCATCTATATCTGATGTTAGTAAATCTGCTGCATTAGCATCGGTTCTTGCTACAATTAATGTTGGAACATTAGAAACATCTGCAGCTAATCTTGCGGCAACCAATTTATTAATAGCTTCTTGTGTTGGTACTAATACTTTTCCACCCATATGACCACATTTTTTAACACTAGCAAGCTGATCTTCAAAATGTACTCCAGCAGCTCCTGCTTTGATCATTGACTTCATTAGTTCAAATGCATTTAACACACCACCAAATCCTGCTTCTGCATCTGCAACAATTGGAGTAAAAAAGTCAACTTTTGGATTACCATTTGAGTTCATCCATTCAATTTGGTCAGCTCTTTTAAATGAACTATTAATTCTTTTAACAAGAGATGGTACAGAATCAACAGGGTACAAGGACTGATCTGGATACATAGATCCAGCGCTATTACCATCTGCCGCAACTTGCCAACCTGAACAATAGATAGCTTTTGCACCAGCTTTTACCCCTTGAATAGCTTGTCCGCCGGTTAATGTACCTAGACAATGGACATAATCTTCCTCTTTTAGCATCTTCCAAAGCTTTTCTGACCCAAGTCTGGCTATTGTATATTCTGGTTGAAACGAACCTCTCAATCTTACTACTTCCTCTGCGGTATAAGGTCTTTCAACATAAGACCATCGTTTATTCATTTCCCAATCATTCTTTAAATCTGAAATTTGTTTTTTTATGTCCATTTTATAGTTCCCTATATGCTTTAATTGTTAAAAAATCTTCTAAGTTTTCTGATAAAGTAATTTCTTCTAAAATAGATCTTGCTCTACTAAAATTACCATTATGAAAAGTATCTTTACCAACTTCATTCTTTACATTTTGAAATTCTTCATCTAAACAAGACAAGAATAAGCTTTTATCAACAATCTTTCCATTATCTAACTTGTTTTTATGTTTTATCCATTGCCATATAGATGCTCTAGAGATTTCTGCTGTAGCAGCATCTTCCATCAATCCATAAATAGCCGTACATCCTACCCCACTAAGCCATGATTCGATATACCTCAAACTAATTCTAATGTTTAAACGTAAACATTCTTCTGTGCTAACTCCGCTATATCCAGATAGTAAATCTTGAGCACTAACAATATCTTCTGTTATAAAATCTAACTGATTTGTTTGTGATTGCTTAAAATTTTCATGAAAAATCTCATTAACAAAATCAGCAAGTCCGGGATGTGCTATCCAGGTTCCATCATGCCCATTTTCAATTTCAAACAACTTATCTTTTCTTACTTTATTCAAAATTCTTTGATTCTCTTCGCGGTCTTTAGAGGGAACAAAAGCAGCCATTCCACCCATTCCAAATGCTCCTCTTTTATGACATGTGTTTACTAGTAAAGTAGAGTACGATGATAAAAATGACTTATCCATTGTAATTAGCTGTCGATCAGGTAATACTTTATCTGGAAACGCTTGTAATGTTTTGATATAACTAAAAATATAATCCCATCTACCACAATTCAATCCCACGATATGATCTTTTAAATAATATAAAATCTCTTCCATTTGAAAAACTGCTGGCAAGGTTTCTATCAACAAAGTTACTCTTACTGTACCTCTATCAAGATTGAGTTCATCTTCACAGAAACATATTATCTGGCTCCATAGTTCTGCTTCTTTATAAGATTCTAATTTTGGAATATAAAAGTAAGGTCCTGTACCAAAACTTTTCAACGCTTGATGATTGTGGAATAGATACATCGCAAAATCTACCAAACCCCCATACATTGGTGTACCATCTACAACAATATGCTTTTCTTTCAAATGAAGCCCTCTTACTCGACACATTAGAGTCGCAGGATTTGAATTTAAGTTATACTTTTTTAAAGTAACGCGATGTTCAAATGATATAGTTCGATGCGCAGCATCTCGCATATTAACCATTCCATTTTGGATGTTTTCCCAAGTTGGAGATAATGAGTCTTCAAAATCTGCCATAAATACATTTACATTTGCGTTCAAAGCATTGATTATCATTTTTCTATCGACAGGTCCTGTGATCTCTAATTTTCTATTAAGTAAATCTGTTGGGATGTCTCTGACCTTCCACGCAGACTCACGAATTTCTTTAGTTTCAGGATCAAATCCAGGTAAGATTCCGGAGTCTACCAATCCTTGATTACTTTTTCTTTCAATAAGAACGTCATCAATTTTGGTATTAAAATTTTTATGAAGTTTTTCTAGCAGCAATTGTGCATCATCAGAAAAGATGTCTGATGCTTGACTTGAAATTTCTTTTAAAAAGTGTAGAATAACTTACCCCCCTAAGTTAAATCTAAATAATTGTCTACTTTAAGTTACTGAAAATATAAGAACCTATGACAATTTCTTTGCCATGGCTTCACCTTCAGCCAAATCTACTTTAGAAAATACATAAGCACCTAATACAAGAAGTATAATAATAGATTGGAATCCAATGCGAGCCGCGAGCTGTTGATCTGCAATAGCATTGTTTATTAGTACTGTAACCGAACCCATAAGTATAGGTCCAAATACTGCCGCAAACTTACCCCACATATTAAAAAAGCCAAAAAACTCAGCAGATTTATTCTCAGGAATAATACGAGAATACAAACTTCTACTAAGTGTTTGAATTCCTCCTTGAAAACAACCAATTAATCCTGCTAAAATATAAAAATGCCATGCTTCTGTAACAAAATATGCACCCATAATAATGAAAATATATGCCACAATAGCTGTATAGATTCCATTCTTTATACCCACTTTATCTGAAAATTTTACATAAAGTAGCGTAGCAAAAAATGCAACAAATTGAACAAGAACAAGTGCTCCCATAATAGACGTTTGACCGAAACCAAGGTTAATACCAAAATTTGCTGCCATTCTAACTGTTGTATCTACCCCATCGATATAGAGCCAATAAGCTAATAAGAAAGTAGCTACTACTTTTAAATTTTTGATTTCATTAAAGGTAGATTTAAACTGATTTATTCCTTCTTTAACAGCATCAACAACACCTTTTGTTTCAGAATCTTTTTCTTCATCCACAAATAGAATAAGAGGTATAGAAAATAATGCCCACCATATTCCAACAGATATAAAAGACCATTGAATTGCAGCAGTACTATCCGCTAAGCCAAAAGATTCAGGATAAGATAACATTAAAAAATTGATTACAATGAGTATGCCTCCCCCAAGATATCCTAAAGAGTATCCTAAAGCAGAAACATAATCTACTGTCTTTTCATTACTAACACTCGGCAACAAAGAGTCGTAGAAAGTGTTAGCGCCTGAAAATCCAATAGTAGAGAAGATATAAACCAATAAAGCTATCGGCCACATGCCTTGCGCAACAAAGCCTAAGCCTACCGTCATTACGATACCCAAAAATGCAAAAAATATTAAAAATCTTTTTTTATAGCTTCCTCTGTCTGCGATTGCACCAAGAAATGGTGCTAACAATGCAACGATAATAGATGCTATAGAATTTCCCAACCCTAAGTAAAAAGTACTAATTGATAGATTATTTGGATCTGACCAATATTGAGAGAAGAAAATTGGGAAAAATCCCGCCATAACAGTAGTGGCAAATGCAGAATTTGCCCAATCATATAAAGCCCAACTATAAACTTTTTTTTGAATAATTATCCCTTCCTAACAGACAACTTAATTGTTATACCATCTAAATCAAAAGATTCTCTAATCTGATTATGTAAATATCGCTTATAAGCAACAGTAATCAGCTTAGGATAATTACAAAAAAAAGCAAAAATTGGTGGCAAAAATTGTACTTGATCTACAAATTTTAGCCTAATTGACTTTCCTTGCAATGNTGGAGGTGGATATTTTCTGATTGCTTTTACAAGCCATTCATTTAATGCTTTTGTACTAATTTTATCTCTCTGTTTTTCGAATACAGTCCATGTCTCAGATAATACATTCGATATACGTCTTTTTGTTAAAGCAGATATAAAAAGTATAGGATAATATTGCATTAAATGGAATTCGTGAATCATCTCTTCTTTGAATATCTCTGCAGAAATATTTTTATTAGCAGTTAGGTCCCATTTGTTTACTAGTATTACCATCCTTTTTCCCCTACGGATAATTTCGCTAGCAATAGTTTTTTCTTGTTTTGTGAAGCCTTTTTCTGCGTCAATAACAAGTAAAACAACATCAGATCGTATTAGTGAGTCTACTGCTCTTAATGAACTATAATATTCAATATCATCATCAATTTTACTCCTTTTTCTAAGTCCTGCAGTATCTACAATTTTAATAGAATGTCCATGCCATTTTATGTGAGTATCAATAGAGTCTCTCGTTGTTCCAGCAATATCAGAAACAATGGCTTGTTCTTTTTGAATCAAAGCATTCAGAATAGACGATTTTCCAACATTAGGCATTCCAACAATTGATATGGACATAGATTCTTCATCCATATCGTCAAAATCTTGTCCTTGAAGATCTTCATGCGCAAATAAAGTATCTAATACATCTCCAACGCCTGCTCCATTTAATCCTGAGATAGGTACAGGCTCTTTTAATCCTAGACTAAAGAAAGGGAGTATGCGATCGCTATGATCTGGGGTATCGCACTTATTAACTGCTAAAACATAATTTTTACTAGAATGTCTCACCATCTTAGCTAGATGACCATCATTTGGATTCAAGCCATTTTTTCCATCTACCATAAAAATGATACCGTCACATTCATTTAATGCTTCTATAATTTGTTCTTTAATTTTTTCATTAAAAATATCTTCATTTGAGCTAACAAATCCTCCCGTATCAATAATATCAAATCCCTTATTAAGCCACTCTCCTGAGGAATAGATTCGATCTCTTGTGACTCCTTCAACTTGATCAACAATAGATGTTCTTTTGCCTGAAAGTCGATTAAAAAGGGTTGATTTTCCGACATTTGGTCGTCCTATTATAGCAATTTTAGATTTTTTACTCACGTTATTGGATTATACAACTATCGTAATTGTTGTGCTATAGAATTATTTTAGCAAAAAAATAAATAATTCAATCCAAAGAACGAATGTAACAAGTAATGAATATTGAAAAGGAATTCTTCTTTTAGATATTTTAGGATTAACTGTTCGGACATAATAATGCCATAATCTTAAAATAACATATAACCATGCTAAAGTTAAATTAAATAAAGATACGTTGTTGACGGTATATGCACATAAACAAAAGATTAAAAACACTACTGGAGCCTCAAAAAGGTTTTTATACAGTTCTCTTGAAGCTTGGATATCATTTGGAATTTCTTGCCAGCCTGGCATATACTTTAACCATCTAGCATCTAGCTTTTTATTTAACACTGATTTTCTGATTTGCATTGCATTAACAACTGCATGTACATGCATCATTAGAACTAAAGGAAAAATTGGAAATAATATCTGTATAGGATCCAATTTATTGACCTAAATAAACTCTAAGTGGCTCACTACGAGTCTTATGTGCAAGACGTCTAATTGCTTTCTCTTTAATTTGTCGAACACGTTCACGCGTTAGACTAAATTGCTCTCCAATTTCATTCAATGTAAAAGATCTATCGCGATTAATACCAAAATACATTTCAATAACAGAACGCTCTCGATCTGTCAGAGTGCTTAAAGCTGAAGCAATTTCTTCCTTCATGGATGTATCCATTACTTTATTATCAGGATCTTTTTCTTGCTCATCTTCAATTACATTAATTAAAGAACTATCTTCCCCTTCTGCAAATGGTGCATCTAGAGAGCTATGTCTTCTTGAATATTGTAGAGCATTAAAGACTTCTTCTGTTTTGACTTCAAGCTGATGACTGATCTCTTCTACTTTTGGAGGTCTACCCATTTCAGCTTCTAATTTTTCTGCTGCTTTTGTAATCTTAGTAATAGTACCTACTCGATTTAAAGGCAATCGAATTAAACGGCCTTGCTCAGCTAATGCTTGCAATATTGCTTGTCTGATCCACCAAACAGCATAAGAAATAAATTTGAATCCACGTGAAGGGTCAAATCGTTTAGCTGCCTTTATTAGACCTAAATTTCCTTCATTAATAATATCAGAAAGGGATAGTCCATTTCCTTGATATTTTTTAGCAACAGAGACTACGAATCTAAGATTAGCTTCTACTAATTCTTTCATCGCTCGCTTATCTCCTTTGGCAATAAGCACAGCTAGCTCTACTTCTTTCTCAGGGGCCAGAGGCTCATATTGAGAAATTTCAGATAGATACATACTGATAGTACCGCTAGCGACTTTAGATCTTCTAATTCGCTCAGCAGCTCTCTCTTTTGCATCTTTCATAGCTTCTGCTTTTTCAGCTATAACTAAATCTGCCTGTATTTCTTTTTCAGTTTTAAGCTTTGATTTTTTTGCAGTTTTTTTAACAGTTTTTTTTGCAGTTTTTTTAACAGCTTTTTTTGCAGGAACAGCTGATTCCATTTTTAGAATTTCTTGCTCTACGCTTGCTAGTTCTTTTTTAAATACTTTTTTTGAGGTTTTTTTTACAGCCAATTGATAGTTTCCTTTTGATAAAAAATAATTGTTTTCACGGCGTAAAACTTAATGAATTCTGAATATTTTCCAAGTCATTTTATTTGCCAAGACTCTGCAATGCTTTGTCTAATTTTTTAAATTTAAACTTATATCCACTCTCAAGAGTCCTTTTTGGCATCGTCTTAGGACCATACAATACCATTTCACTCATATCTCCAATCATTTTTACTACAAAGACTGGCATAAATAATATCCATGGAATAATTCCCCTATAATGTTTTTTAATTGTATGGTAAAAATCTTTATGGGTAATCGGTTCGGGGGTAATCAAATTAAAAGGGCCTTCAATATTATTTGTCAGTGCATGATCTATAAATCCTATAACATCCTCAATATGAACCCATGGAAAATAATAATTTTTTGCTCCTGGAATTGGAATTGAAAATAGAGAAGACAAGCCAATCAATAGAGAAAAATTATGAGTAAGTACCATTCCAATCCTAAGATGCACAACTCTCATATTTTCTTGATCAAATATTTTACAAGATTCTTCGTTTAATCGACATACTT
>AQSD01000011.1 GCA_000402755.1 Fidelibacterota bacterium SCGC AAA160-B08
CCCATCCAAACCATTGAAAAACAAATAATCCTTATAAATAGATTACTCGTATCTGCAAATAATAAAGTGGGTATAATTGTTGCAAGAATAATGAGTACTCCACCCATAGTCGGTGTACCCTGTTTCTTCTGGTGACTTTTTGGACCATGATCTCCAATGGATTCTCCAATTTGTAATTCTGTTAACTTTCTAACAACAAATGGGCCAAAAATAAAACTGATTAATAGAGAAAGTATTGCACTTGCACCTGCTCTAAATGTGATATACTCAAATAGATTTAAAAAACTAAAGTAATCTTTAAATGGCTCTAATATTTCATTTAACATAATTTATAATATCTTTTATTATCAAATCTAATTTCATACTACGAGAACCTTTTAATAAAATTACATCGTTTTTTTGAAGCTCGCTGCAAAGCTTATTGGATAGGCTTTCTTTCGTATCAAAATGTAGCTGTATTGGAATTTTGTTACTATGATTAATAGTATTTTTTGCTAAATCACCATAACACATTATAATATCAATTTTTTCTGAACAATATTCACCAATCTGATTGTGAAACTTTGTCTCATCAACACCAAGCTCTTTCATATCTCCAAAAACAAATATCTTTCTTCCTTTATTATCATACTTTACAAGATTGTCAATTGCTGCCTTGACAGATTCGGGATTTGCATTATATGTATCATCAATCATTTTTATGTTATTATCTAGAAGATATACTTGCCCTCTACCTTTTGGCAAAGAAAAGTCCTTAATTAACGTAAAGAAATCATCAATAGATATATCTATGATAGCATTACAAGCATGATATACCGTGAAAGCGTTTTCCAGCAAAGTTCTATTTTTATCAAACATCAAATTCAGCTTTTCTGGATAATGAAAATTTTCTAAACTATTTGATAATAATTTGATTTTAGAGTTTGAATAATCAATATTAATCTGTGATTTATAAAATCCTATATCTGAATAATCAAAGATAGATGTTTTTTCTTTGATAATATTATCCAAAGAACCGAATCCCTCTAAATGAGCATCAGATATATTGGTTACAATAGCACAGTTTGGCTTAATCATTGATGACAAATTTTTGATATCTCCAACCTGATTTGCTCCAAGTTCTAGTACATAATAATCTGCATTATCTGGAAAAGAAAATATGCTCAAAGGAACTCCAATAGATGTATTAAAATTACCCTCAGTTTTACATACGCGATGTCCTGATTTACTTAAGATATGATATATCATATCTTTTGATGTTGTCTTACCGTTTGTTCCTGTTATCGCAATAGTATAACCTTTAAAATCGTTCATCCATCTAGCACAAATCTTTCCAATTAGTGATGTGACATCATTAACAATAAATATATTATCCGATTTAATGCCAGACTCTACAAGAGAACAAACCGCTCCATTTGCAATAGCTTGGTTGATAAAATTAGATCCATCAAAATGCTCTCCTTTAAGGCCCAAGAATAAATCGCCATCTTTAATATCTCTACTATCTGTACTAATGCCGGATATTAAATAATCAATTTTACCATCAATTTCATTTGAGAAGTATTCGGTAAATAATTCAGATTGCTGTATATCAATTCTCATAAAATTCCTCTATAATTTTTCTATCAGAATAATGTAATTTTTTCCCACCAATCTCTTGATACTCTTCATTGCCTTTTCCAAAAATAATTAAGATATCAGCTGAAGTTAAATCTACTAGTGCTGCTATTAATCCTTTTTTTCTATCATTGAATAGTTGATAAATATTTTTTGAAAAACCTTTTACAACTTCATGATTAATATCATCAATATTTTCAAATCTTGGATTGTCAGGAGCCAAATAACATTGAACTGCAAAAAGTTCTATCGCTTTTGCCATTTCTGCTCTTTTTGACTTATCTCTATTGCCGCCAGCTCCAAATAAAACTTTAATATTTTTATCATGGTATACATCATTGATAGATTGTAAAACATTAGTATATGCATCTGGAGTATGTCCATAGTCACTTATAATAATAGCTGGACCTTTATTCAATATAGATTCATATCTCCCAGGAATAAATTCACATGAAGCAATTCCTTCTTTAATAGATTTTATATCAACTCCTGCCTCAAAAGCAACTGTAGCAGCTAAAATAATATTTTCGAGATTATACTTTCCTACTAGTTTTGAAGTAACCTCTATAGATGTACCTTTAAAATTAAAAATAGCAGTAGTGCCATTATGATTTAAATTAAAATCTACACAATAAAAATCTGAATCTTTATTTGTAAGGGATATAGTATTCGTGTTATCACATTCATTACAAATATCTTTGCCATATATGCTATCACTAAGTATCAAACTCGATCCATTGTCTTTTATCAGTCCAAATAATTTTTTCTTCTCATTGAAATAGTTCTGTATAGTGCCATGATAGTCTAAATGGTCTAAAGTAAGATTAGTAAAGCCTGCAAAATCAAATCTAAGATTATCAACTCTATTCTGAGACAAAGCATGTGATGAAACTTCCAATATAGCAAAATCGTACTCTTTCTGTACTGCAGTATTGAGTATCTTAAAAATATCTATAGAATTGGGAGTAGTTAAACCAAAATCATTATTAACTATATTTGGAATAATCCCTAGAGTTCCAACTTGAAGCACTTTTTTACCATAAGACTCAAGAATGCTTTTTAATATTAGTGTTGTAGAGGTCTTGCCGTTGGTTCCTGTCACACCAATAAGTTTAATTTTATCTTCAGGATGATCATAAAAGTTAGCTGCAATTTTTCCAAGTGCTTCTCTAGCATTTTTCACCTTAATAATTTTACTAGACTGTTCTATATTTTTTGAATCACTAATAACGCATATTGCACCTTTAAGCAGTGCCTCATCTATAAAATCATTTCCATTAAATTTAGCTCCATTAATAGCAACGAATACGAATCCCGGAATAATATCTTTCGAGTTGATACTAATTCCCAATACTTGTTTCCCAAGCAGTGAATTATCGAGTTCTACGACACCGTCTAGAGCTTTATTGAGTTCGATTGGGGTCATATATTGTATTTTGTTCAGAGTCAGGCATATAAGGAGATATGTGCATGTAGCGAATGTAATCATCTGTGGATCGCTTATCCCAAGAATCTTTAAAATAATTATCTGTATCTACATATCCTTTTCTTGAATTATAATAACTAAATTTTTCTCCAGTACTCCCAAAAAATCCGACAGAATAACTATCATTATTTTCTTGAATATATTTATTCGCTTCAATCCAACCTTGAATACCCGCATCTAGATAAAGTGACGACGAAGTATTGACTGGGAGCAACATTCCAACATTATTTTTTCTAGCAAAACGATCATATTGAGGTGCATTCAATTTCAAAGAATTAGAAATTACATTTAGTTTTAAAAATTCACTTAAAGTTTGATTGGTATTTATGTCAGCAACTAACATTAGTTCAAGATCCGTCATTTCTTGTTCTAGTAGAGGTGGAATAGAAAGATCTTTTTTTTCAATTTCTTCTTGAGCTATCAAAAAAGATGATATGAATAGAATAATAATATACTTATTCATCTAGGATTACCTTTTTTCTATTTTTCTTCAATACTGATCTCTTTTTTTTACTTTTCACTCTTTTAACCTGAGAACTCCAAGAAGGTTTCGTAGCAATTCGTTTAACAGGAATCTTTATGTCTGAAAATAAACTTTCTAACCTCTTGATAGCATCTATTTTATTTTTATTTTGTGTTCTATGCGATTGGGCAACAATAATCACATCGCCATTTTTTGATATTTTATTATGATACTTATCACAAAATCTATTCTTAATATCTTCTGGAATATCAGCATTAACAATATTATATCTCAACTGAACAGCGGTAGAAACTTTATTTACATTCTGACCTCCAGGACCTCGAGATCTTATAAATGAAAAGTTTAATTCTGATTCTTTAATTTTTATCATCAATTTTTTTACTAAATTTAAGCATAATTTATGGACAAATTTACAAAACATCGAATTTCAGTGTATGGCATCAATGGATGTCATGATGCTATTGAGTCAAGCCTAATAGAGGTTAATCGAATTTATATTGAAAAAAACTCTCCTGCATACAATCATCAAGGTGTCAAAACATTATGCGAAAAAATACCTCAAGATAAAGTTACTATACTTGATGGTCATAGTTTCAGAGAAAAGATTGATAGTAATAGATCTCAAGGAATATTGATAAAAGCACAAGCATCAAGCTTCTCATCTTTACCAGTAACAGAACAAAAAAATGCATGTTACGTTATTCTTGATCAAGTTCAAGATCCTCACAATTTAGGTCAGATACTACGTATTTGTGCTGGAGGAAGTGTTGATGGAGTTATTATTACTGACAGAAATAGTGTGTCTATGACTAGTGCGGTAGCTCAAGTAAGTCAAGGAGGTTTTGCGAAAATACCTCTTTATTCTGCGGTGAATATCAATCAAACTATTGAACATTTTAAGAAAAATGATTTTTGGATTACAAGCTTTGAAAATAATATTGATGCAAAAGATTGGTATTCAATAGATTTAAAGGGTCGTTCCATATTAATCTTTGGTGGCGAAGGTAATGGGGTGAGTAAGCAGGTATTAAAAAATTCTGATTTTACTGCTACAATTCCAATGTCAAATAATATGAACTCTCTTAATGTGTCCTCAGCTGTCAGCGCAATTGTTTTTGAACGATTACGACAAATTTCTGAATAGAAACAATACTAACTTTGAGATCCAGCAAATTCTTCAGTGGCTTTCCAAACGCGCCATACATTCTTATAACATATTTTTTCAATATCCTCTTCAGAATAACCTCTTTTTAATAAATGATATATTAAATTAGGAAAATCAGAAGGGTCTTTAAGACCATATGGAAGAGTATCTCCCACTCCATCATAATCTGATCCAAAACCTACATGATCGATACCAACTAAATTTACTACATGATCAAAATGATCTGCTACATCAATGACATCGCAAAAGACTGGATTTTCTTCAGCAACTTTTCTAGCAAAATCTTTTGCTGATTGATCATCCGAAGTCAAATTATTTTCATTCATATATTTTTTTGCTTTTTCAGAATTTGCACTTCGTTTATCTTGTGATTCCTTTGTAACAAACGATGAACCGAAATTGATTTGTATCACTCCACCATTTTCAGCAAGGCGTTTGATCATGTCATCGCTCATATTACGCTCAAAACCTGGAGTAAAATGCCTAGCAGATGAATGAGAAGCTATTGCTGGAACCTCAGTAACATCCATTATTTGATAAAATGCATCATCTGATACATGAGAAATATCAATCATTATACCGACCTTATTCATCTCTTTAACAACTTCTGCTCCAAATTCACTTAACCCTTTATGTGTTCTTTCGCCAAGATTGTATGATGAGTCACATATGTCATTATCTTCTGAATGTGTTAATGTAATATAGCTAATTCCACGTTCATGAAAATATTTAACATTTGATAAATCACCCTCTAATGGAGCTCCATTTTCCATTCCCATAGGAAGTGCTATCTTTCCTTCGCTTACTATTCTTTCTGCATCTGCAACATTATAAGCTACTTCAAATTTATCAGGATGATCTGTAGTGATTTTTTCAACTGACTGAATCAGTTCTTCTGCCATTGCTTTGGCTCCGCCAGTTTCTTGATAAGTAGCAGGAACATATATTGACATAAAAGGCACATCCAATCCACCTTCTTTTGCACGAATAAAGTCAAAATCTCCTCCTGGAGTTCTAACTGATAAGTCTTCATACCCACCTTTATGCAAACGCCAAGGGACATCAATATGACCATCTGTAATAATAAATTTTTGTGCTAGTTCATTTGCTTTTTTCATTAATAACTCCTCAGAAGATTCCGATTTAGTTATATCCCATACTGACCACATTGAAGAGGCTACGATCAGAAAAAGAAAAATAGGATTCAATAAAATCTTGGCTAGTTTACTATGTTTTTTTTCATTTGATAAGTTCATTTTTAATTGTCCTTTGTTGAGCGGAGGTTAGTAGCGGGAGTAGGATTTGAACCTACGACCTCCGGGTTATGAGCCCGACGAGCTACCAAGCTGCTCCATCCCGCGATCATGTTTGTATAATAAGTAAAAAAAAGAAAAAAGGGGAACATTATTTTATATAAAACATATACTATAATGAGGAGCAGATTAAAGTTTAAAAAAATACCTCTTAATTCCTTTCATTTACCCTTGGTTAGGTTTTAGTTTGCTCCTCGAATCTTTATAACTTTCTCCTAAAATTATTTTTTCGGTAACGTATCCATATGCTTACAAATAATCTGTAGCATTATTTCATCTGTTCCACCACCAATTGATTGAAGTCTACCATCTCTGTACTGTTGAGAAACAGGATTTTCAGTAGTAAAGCCCATTCCACCCCAATATTGTAAACATGAATCTGTAACTTCACGTATCAATCTTCCACTTTTTAACTTTGCCATTGATGCTAACATTGTTACATCCTTACCATCAACAAATCTATCACATGCTTTATAAGTTAAGGCTCTTAATGCTTCAAGCTCAGTTTGAAGCTCAGCAAGTCTAAAATGAACAACTTGATTGTCTAGAATTGACTTTCCAAAAGCCTTTCTTTCTGTACAATATTCAATAGTATCTTTTATACAATTTTCCATTGCTATAAGAGTTGATGCTGTAAGGAATAATCTTTCCTCTTGAAATTGCTTCATTTGCATAGTAAATCCTGCACCTTCCTCTCCGATTCTATAAGCTTGAGGTACTCTTACATTATCAAAATAAACTGGCGCTGTATCTGAAGCTCTCATTCCAATTTTATCTATTTTATCGCCAACAGACAGCCCTGGAGTACTTGATGGAACTACGATTAATGATTTATTGTGATGTACTGAATCATTGCTTGTATTGACTAATACACAAAAATAGTCTGCCTGAGTAGCATTAGTAATCCACATTTTTTGACCATTAATGATATAGTCATCACCATCTTTCTTTGCTGAGGTTTTAATTGATGCAACATCTGACCCACTATTTGGCTCACTTACTGCAAGAGCAGCAACATAATCACCAGATATAGATGGTGCTAAAAATTCTTTCTTAATCAGATCAGATCCATATTTATCCAAAGCAGGAGTTGCCATATCAGTTTGCACTCCTATACTCATTATTGCCGAAGCATTACAAGCATGTCCAAGCGCTTCAGCAAAGACAACAGAAAAAGAATAATCAAGTCCTGTTCCTCCATATTTGGGATCTTTTGTTATTCCTAATAAATCTAAATCACCCATTTTTTTAAAAATTTCATGGGCTGGATAAATTCCTGCTTTTTCCCATTCTTCAGAAAATGGTTTTATTTCATTTTCACCAAATTCTTTAACAGTTTTATACAATGCGTCATGTTCGTCTGTAAATTTCATTTTTTTCTCCTAAATAAAATTATTTTTTCCATTTTGGTTTACGTTTTTCAATAAATGAAGATATGCCTTCTTTGCCTTCTCCATTTAAGATTTGATCAGCGAAGTTCTTGCTTGCTAAATCAATAAAATTTTTATCCACTTTAATTGCAAAAGAATTGATTAGTTCTTTTGTTTGAGCAATAGCTCCTGGTGCACAACTTAATACTTGAGATTTAAGTTGCTCTTCTATCTCTTTTCCTTGTTTTTCATCATCAAAAATAAAATCTGCTAGTCCAAGCCTAAGAGCTTCTTTTCCGTTAAAACTTGCTGCAGTCAACATTAATCTTCTAGCATTTGCATATCCCATTTTTGAAACAAGGTATGGCGATATTTGAGCTGGAGTTAATCCAACCATAGTTTCTGTTAAAGCAAATTTTGTATCAGATTGAACTATAGTAACATCTCCTGCGCATGCAAGACCTAACCCTCCAGCCATTGCAACACCCTCGATGATTATAATAGTTACTTGCGGTAAAGAATTGACTGCTTTAAAAAAATATCCAACTTTTGTACTTAACTCTACAGCATCTTGATTAGGATTTTTACTATCAAAAACTTTATTCATTCCTTTCAAATCACCACCAGCACAAAAAATATTATTTTCTCCTCTAATAGTCACACCTCTGACATCTTTAGTGTTATTCAATACTTCAAATACATTATTAAAATCATCAATCATTTGATCAGTTAGTGCATTACGATTTTCAGGTGTATTGAGCCAAATTGTTAGCCAATTATTATCTAATTCTAGTTTAATGCTTTCCGTACTTGGTAGATTTGTGGTCATATTTTTCTCCTACATCCTTGCAATGCCAAAAGTGTTTGATTTTAATGTACGATTTTGAGCTTCTTTACATGTATCTAACAGGAAACCTAAAATCTTTCTTGTCTGTCTAGGATCAATTATTCCCATATCAAGCAATCGTCCTGACGTATAGAATGCACTTGATTGACTATCGAAATGCTCTGTAATTGCTTTTTCTTTTGCATCAAGTTTATCTTGATCAATTTCTTCTCCACGCTTTTTGGATGCGGCAGCAATGACTTGACTCATAGTTGATGCTGCTTGTTTTCCACCCATAACGCCTGTAACTGCATTAGGCCAAGATAGTAGAAAGTCTGGTTCATAAGCATAGCCACACATTCCATAGTTACCAGCACCAAAACTTGCACCTGCATATAATGTTATCTTAGGAACTGTTACATTAGTTACCGCTTGAATCATTTTAGATCCATGCTTAATCATTCCCGCTTGTTCATACTGCTTACCTACCATAAAACCTGTAACATTATTTATAAAAATTAGTGGAATATTTGATTTGTCACAAAGCTGGATAAATTGTGCAACCTTAGTAGCTCCATTCGTATCTATTGGTCCATTATTACCTATAATTCCACAATTCTTACCATAAATTTCTGCATGAAAGCAGAGCGTTGTAAATCCATACTTTGGTTTAAATTCAATAAATTTAGAATCATCAACAATTCGATATAAAATTTCTCTAACATCATAAGGTCTCTTATAATCTAGATTCACAATACCTACAATTTCATCAGCATCATATTTTGGTTCTTGATGCTCTTTTACCTTTAGGGGAGATACTTGACTATTCCAGTCAAGACTGCTAACAACATCTCTAGCAATACTGATAGCATCTTTATCATCCTCAGCAAGATATTCTACAAGACCTGAAACTGTAGCATGCATCTCAGAACCACCTAGCTCTTCATTAGAAGCTACTTCATTTGTTGCAGCTTTTAAAAGAGCGGGTCCTGCCAATGCAGCCATTCCGTTCTTTTTTACTCCAATAACATAATCACTCATTCCAACATTATAAGCTCCTCCAGCTGTAGAAAGACCATGTAATACTGTTATGGTTGGAATTCCAGCAGCACTTAACTTCGCTAAACCTGCAAACATCTTACCAGCTCTTGCCCAAATTTCAACTTTATAATTCATTAAATTGATTCCAGCACTTTCAACCAAATGAACAAAAGGCAATTTCTTTTCTAAAGAAATTTTTAGACATCCAATAACTTTATCAACAGTCATGCTTGTTGCAGCGCCAGCATTAATTCCACTATCATCAATCATTATTAAACATCTGACATTGTTAATAAATCCAATACCTGCAATTACACTTGCTCCAGGAACGCTAGTATCAGGATTTTTATCTTCTACTAAATATCCTGCCATATTATATAACTCAATAAATTCAGAGTTTGGATCAATTAATACATTCAATCTTTCTCTAGGTGTTAACTGTCCACGCTCTTCAAAACGAGAACGCTTACGCTCTGAAGCATTAATACCTCTTTTCTCAATATTATGCAGCTTTGTTATTAGCTTTAACATATCGTCACGATTTTTTATATAAGATTCTGATTCAATATTTATTTTAGATTTATATTCTTTTGCCATTCTTATCCCTGTAATTAATTATAATTCACCCTCTAATAATTCTGGAAGTTTTGATAAATGAAAACCATCAAACGGTTTATGTTTATCACTTTTTTGTAACGGTTGGAATGCTAATTCTTTTCTAAGCACTCTGTTATATTGTATAGTTATCTTATCTCCTCAGCTATAGCACTTGGAACTGGTACTTTAATATCAAGTAGTTGTTGCGCATACGCTTTACCTTGTGGATCTATATTTAAACTTGCCATTCCTCCTCCACCTAAAGAATTTTTAAGCAGAAAATTTAATGCATGTATTCCAGGAACATCCCAACAATGAACATCGCCTTGCAATACATGTGCAAAATGCTTTGCTACCCGATCAGTTGTTAAAAAATTCTTAATATATGGAAGATATTCTGACTGCCTAGCAATAATACCAATATTACAATGATCTCCTTTATCTCCACTACGACCGTAAGCTAGCTTAAGTAAGGATACTTCTGAATCTGTTGGTTGTAGATCCTGTATAGGAATTTCAATATCCTGTAAATCTTCTATATTACTGAACTCATTTCCATTATCTATTTCGAACCTCTTATCACATACGTCAACTACAGTTTCTACACTATTTTTTGGTGCCAGAAAAGAGAATAGTCTTATTGATCGAGATACAGAAGGTCTACCACCAAGCATGCTAGTAAAGCCAGGAGTCATACCGGTAGATGCTTGTGCAATTTCCTTAGATAAAAGAATTAATGCCTCTTTTTGATTATGTGTTGCCACAATTCTTAATAATACTTCTCTCGGTTTAACTGGAAGTGCATTATGACCATACATTGCCTCTGTTCCAATAATAGATATCTTTTTATCTGTATAATCAGACCAACCGTTTTCTTTAAACATGCGTTGAGTTTTCTTAATAATAGCATCAGCAGTGATTTGTGCTTTTTTAACAGCATTAATACCACCAATAATGATTGGTACCGTAACGCGATAACCGCTTAAATAAGTAGCAGAAACTTTATAGGTACTTGTTGGAGCAATACCTTTTGCACCAGAAAATAATACACGATTGACTCCAATTTCTTTAATAGTAACATTAGTAAAATTACATACTACATCCGGTAAGATATATGCATTTGGATTACCAATCTCATATAAAAATTGTTCAGCAACTGAGCCGAATGATATAATACCACCAGTATTTTCTGGTTTTGTAACAATGAAATCTCCATTCGCTTGTACTTCTACGATAGGAAAGCCCATATTATCAAAATCTTTTATTAAATGCCAATCAGTGAAATTTCCACCTGTACATTGAGCACCACATTCAATGATATGACCAGCTAAACTTCCTGCTGCAAGTAAATCATATTCTGTGGACTTCCAACCAAATTCATACATTAACGGACCTAATACAACTGCACTATCAACACATCTTCCTGTAATAACAACATCTGCACCTTCTTTTAAAGCACTTTCAATCGCAGAAGCTCCAAGATATGCATTAATACTCATTACATTTTCTGGCATTGAGCTTCCTGTTTCCATTTCTTTTACAGGTAGTGCTTGTAATGTATCTTTTTGATCTAAGAGATTATCACCTTCAACTACAGCAACATTTAATTCAACGTTTGCTTTTTTAGCTGCATCCAGCAACATTTCACGACATGCTTGAGGATTAATACCTCCTGCATTGCTAACGACTTTAATTCCCTGTATTTTTATATCTTGTAATAATGGAGCAACTTGTTTTACAAAGTCTGTAGCGTATCCTAATTCAGAATTTTTCATTTTTGCACCTGCCAAAATAGACATTGTTATTTCTGCTAGATAATCAAAGACTAGATAATCAATCTGCTTACTATGTACAAGTTGTGCTGCTGCATTATTGGTATCTCCCCAAAATGCGGAAGCTCCACCAATTTTAACTGTTTTATTTTTTTCCATTTTCTACAATCCTATTTAGATCACGCCTTATATCTTTTAAATCATCTATCATAAGAACGATGTCTTTACTTTGTTCTTTTAGGCGATTAATACGCTCTTAAACTGCATCTACTCCGCTCTTTGCTTTCTCTTTATAATATAAAAAAATAATGGCCTAAGAATAAATTCTTTTTGGACGGATTCCAATCGCAGCTACTATTACATACGATGTAGAATCAATAGTTTGAGCAATGTCATTCACTAGAATAGTTCCATGTTCATTGGAACCAAAAATTAATACCTCATCTCCATACTTAATATCAGCTGATCCGATATCAATCATCAACTGATCCATGCAAATTCTTCCAGTAATCTTTAAATTTTGATCTTTAAACTTTACAAATCCATCTACATACCAAGGACGTGGTACTCCATCTGCAAATCCAGCTTGTACTACTGCAATTCTTGTATCTTCTTTTGTAGTATATACTCCACCATAACTAATATGAGTTCCTGCTTTTACATGTCTGATTTCTACGACAGGAGCAGTAAAAGTCATTACTGGTTTAATAGGCAAATCTTGAGGTACTTCATCAGATGGAAATCCTCCGTATAATAACATCCCTGTACGAATTATATTAAACCGTGATTCTGGTAAATTTAGAATTGCTCCACTATTACTACAGTGAATTAATAAAGGTTTAATACTTAGCTTTTCTGCAACTGTTAACACTGCATTAAACTTGTCTAATTGAGATTTTGCATATGTTAAATCTCCTTCATCTGCAGTTGCAAAATGAGAATACAATCCTTCAATCTCTATATGGTTAATATCTTGTGCTTGCTTGAAAAAATCTTCTGCTTGATTATGAGGTACGCCCAATCTTGTCATTCCAGTATCTACCTTTAAGTGCACTTTAAGTGTATGCTCTTGTGTATTATATGTCTCTAAAATTTTTAGATCATCAAAAGAAGAGATGTTTAAAGTAAGTTTATGTTTTATAGCGCTATCTATACCATGAGGATTTAGCTTTGAATAAAGTAAAATGTCTGATTGAACTCCAGCTTCTCTCAATTCTATGCCTTCTTCGATTGTAAAGACTGCTAAATACCTAACCCCTTCTTTTTCTAAAGCTTTTGAAACTTCGACAGCACCATGACCATATCCATTGGCTTTTACTGTGGCCATAATAGGAAGATTACCGACTTTATTGCTTAAAAGATGATAGTTTTTTACTAATTGCTTTAAATTGATATATACTTTTGATCCAATATAGTTCATTAGTGTGCCTCAAACCAAGATGGGCCAAAGCCACAATCAATTTCTACTGGGACATCTAACTGTATTGCATTTTTCATATTCTTAATTACCATTTCTGATATATAATCTAATTCATCTTTATGGACCTCTAGAAGTAATTCATCATGAACCTGTAAAATCAATTTTGATTTTAGATTTTTATCTTTTAAATCTTTATATATTTTTATCATTGCAAGCTTGATCATTTCAGCTGCCGTCCCTTGAATAGGCATGTTAATAGCCATTCGCTCTGCAGCATCTCTTCTAATTTTATTTTGACTATCTGAGTCCCATACAGCTCTCTTTCTTCCTAAAAGTGTCTGTACTGATTTTTCAGATTTAATAAGTATTTTAGATTTTTCAATATAGTCTTCAATACCTTTGTATTTACTAAAGTAAGCATCTTTTATTTTTTTAGCTTCTCCAAATGGAATATCCAACTCTTTGCTTAAGCGAAATGGACCTGCACCATACATAATTCCAAAGTTTACTATTTTTGCTGTACGTCGCATCTCAGGTAATACATCTTCGTCTTTCTCTATATCAAATATATTTTTTGCAGTAAATGTGTGGATATCTTCTCCTTTATTCAAAGCATCTATAAGAGCTTCATCTTGACTCAAATGTGCCATAACTCTTAGTTCAACCTGAGAGTAGTCTGCAGAAAAAATCTGATAATCTGATGATTGCGCTCTAATAGCCTTTCTTACATCTTTTCCATCTTCTGTTCGAATAGGAATATTCTGAAAATTTGGACTACTTGAAGAAAGTCTTCCTGTAGCTGTCATGGTCTGATTGAATGAAGAGTGAACCCTATTAGATACTGGATTAATATTGGTTGGTATTGGATCAAGATAGGTATTCTTTAGTTTAAATAATTTTCTATACTGCAATACTAACTTCGGAAGCTCATGTTTATTTTTTAATTCTGATAAAACAGCTTCTGCCGTAGATCGTTTTTTGATCATTGGTAATTCTAATTTATCAAATAGAATCTCCGCAAGCTGTTGTGAAGAATTGACATTAAAATCTTGATCTGCTAATTCTGTAATTTGATTATGAAGAGCGTCAATTTTTATACCAATTTCGTTCGAACGTATTGCAAGATAATCTTTATCAACAAAAATTCCATTAAATTGCATATCAATTAAAACAGGTAGTAAATCAATTTCGATCGTTTTGAAATAATTATATAATTTTTTGTTTTTTAATTCTTTTAGAAAAATATCAGTCAACTCAAGGACAACATCAGCATCTTCTGCTGCATAAAAAGACACATCTTCCAAGGTAACCTGATCCATTGTTATCTGATTTTTTCCTGACCCAATTAAGTCCTGTATAGGGACCATCTTATAGCCAAGATGTGTAAGAGATAAATTGTCTAATTTATAGGATCTAACATTGGGGCTAATCAAATGCGCAGCAATCATAGTATCAAAAGCAATGCCATTTAAGTTAATTCCATACCTCTTCATTATTAATGCATCATATTTAATATTTTGTCCTGTTTTTGGAATATTCTCATTCTCTAAGATTGGTTTTAAAATATCAATCGCAATCTGAAGGTCATCTTCTCCGAATAAGTTATTGGTCTTATCTTTGAAGCATATTGGAACATAGACTCCCGTATCTTTTTTTATAGAAAAACTAAATCCTACAATCTCAGCTAGCATAGGATTGATAGAGGTAGTTTCTAAATCAACAGATAGCCATTCATTTTCTTTAATCGAGCTAGCAAATGATTTTAATTGATTTATAGTGATAAGATTTTCATACTTTTTTTCTCGCTTTACTGTTTCAACTTCAAGAGATTCTTTTGAACCAATTTTTTTAAGCAATCCTGAGAACTCTAGTTCTTTAAAAATATCTTCTAGTTTTCCTGAATCCATTTCCTTTTTTTCAAAATCACTGATAGTGGCTTCGATATCTACATCAGTAAGAATAGTAACTAATTGCTTACTTAAGAAAGCATTGTCTTTACTATTTAATAATTTTTCTCTCATTTTTTCGTTACTAATGTTGTCAATTTCTTCGTATATATTTTCAATGGAACCAAAGTCTTGTATTAATTTCATTGCTGTCTTAGGACCAACTCCTTGGACACCCGGTACATTGTCTGAACTATCTCCCATAAGACCTAATAAGTCAATGATATGTTCTGGACCAACTCCCCATTTTTCTAGTACTTTTTTATTATCAAATATTTCTTTTGCACGTTTTCTTGCTTGAGGGGCATACAAAAATGTTTTATCATTAATTAATTGCATAAAATCTTTATCACCACTTACAATATTGCATTGAAGATCTTCCTTATCGCACATTTTAGCAACTGTTCCTATAATATCATCTGCTTCCACTCCTCCCACTCTTAATATTGGAATATTCATCGCTTCTAAAAGTTCCCATAAATATGGAAGCTGTGTTTGGATTTCATCAGGCATTGCAGATCGATTTGCTTTATAGTCTGTATAAAGTTCATGTCTAAAATTTTTACCTTTTGAATCGAAGGCAGCTACAAGATAATCTGGATTTTCATCTTCAATTAATTGGAATACTTGATTAGCAAATCCGAATACAGCGCTAGTAGGCGTTCCGGCAGTATTTGTTAATGGATTTCTAATAAGAGCATAGTGTGATCTGTATAATGTGGCATAGCCATCAATAATAAATAATCTTTTTTGTTGTTTTGAGCTCATAATCTAGCGGGTATTATATTACCCGCTAAATTATGAAAATAAGACGTTAGAAACTATATGTTAATGACATTCCAATTTCTCTTGGAGGTCCAAAAGATTTGTATAGCTTCTCTTCATATATTGGAGGTTCTAGACCAATAATAAATCCTCTATCTGCGTAACTTTCATCAAGGATATTCTTTGCATAGAATCCTAGATCAAATTGATTGATTGAATGATTATAATATGCATTCAATAGATGATATGGTTCTGATTCATACTCATCATGCGCAGAATCAAATACAAATCCATCTTTTCCTGAAATTTCAATCATTAAAGAATTGTTTACAGTGAAATCATAGTTAAATGATAAGCTGTAATTCCAGTTTGGTGAATGTGCTTTTTTACCATGCTCATGACCTTCATGTTCATCGCCATGTTCATCATGGTCATCATCGCCGTGATCTTCATCATGGTCATCATCATGGTCATCATCGCCGTGGTCTTCATCATGGTCATCATCGCCATGTTCATCGCCGTGGTCTTCATCATGGTCATCATCGCCATGCTCATCGCCATGTTCATCATGACCACCCAACTCGATTTCAGAACTCAATAATCCTAAAGTAGCATTAATAGTAAATTTATCACTTATTCTAAATTCACCGGTTGATTCAGAACCATACTCATAGCCTGATTCAGCATTTGTCTTAAAAAAAGCAAATGCATTAGGATTCATTGGATCCAATTGCTCGCTTGTTTCATAAATATGACCATCATGCTCTAAGTAAAATAGAGAACTTGATAATTTTATATTATCAGTATACCATCTTATTCCAGTAGTTATATCAAAATAAGTTTCTGCATCATATGTTTTTTCATCGGCGTCTAAATATGGATTTTGATTTATACCTGCAGGATGATATCCTTCAGCGTAATAAGCAAACCAATGTAGGGTTGGAGTTGGATGAAATTCATAAGCAATTTTATATGAGTTTTCAAAATCACCCATCATATCAAAGCTTGCACTTTTATCATTAAAATCATTATATGTAAGATCTCTAGCTTCGGATCTAAAGGCTAAAGAAACGGATGAATCATTTTTAAAATTAAATGCTAATTCACCATATGCAGACTTTGTCGTAATATCGTAACCAGAAGCTAAACCTGTAGCAGAGCCTCCAAAAATATATCCTGCAGCATTAGTTTTTTCTTCATAATTAGACTGATATAATCCCATTACATAGTCTACTTTATTATCATTAACAGGGTTTGATCTTAATCTAAAATCTACAGTTTTTGTATCGATGTCTCTATCAAATGAATCAAAGAAGTCATATTGATATCCTTCTACTGTTGGATCAAAGTTGTAAGGATCTTGAAGCCAAAATCCAGAATTACCCCAATCTGAGTCATAGCTATGCAATGTTTCATTGTTTGACATACCAACATTCAGGTCAGCAAAGCCCTCACCCAGATCATAGCTATAGTCAGCTATAAAAATCTGTGATTCTTGACTGTCTTTACCTGGATTATCTGAATATGTAATATTGTCAGTATTATTATCTGGAGACCAATTATCATATCCATTGTCAAAATCAGAATAAATCATTGTATACTTTTGCGTAATATTATTATCGCCAGTTTTTAATAGTTTAGCTCTAAATGATGTCTCATCTCTATTTGCAGATGCATAATCTATACCTAAAGCCTTATTCTCTTTATATCCATCTGAAACATTGGAGTGACCTACCAATCTTAACTTCCAACCGTTTGACAGTGGAGCATTATAGACAATTCCAGTTGTAAGAGTATTGTATGAACCAAACTGGGTCATAACATATCCTTCTTCCTTGTCTGTTGGATCATTGGTTTTAAAATTAATCAAACCAGAAGATGCTGATGCGCCGAATAAACTAGTTTGAACGCCCATCAAGACTTCTACTTGCTGCATATCAAAAAGAGGTGTAATCATACCAAGTTCAGACAGATCCATCCCATCTAAAACCAATCCAACATAAGTACTTGGAGGTCCTTGGTCAGCATATCGACTTACAGAACCCTCTCCTCTAATTTGAAAATATTTCGGTCTGGAAGTTCCACCTGCATAATTTAGATTTGGAACTTTTTGTATTAAGTCACTGAAGTGCTGTCCTTGCTTAACTTGTAGCTCATCATTAAAAATGATTGCTGACGTAGCTAGGTCACCTTCATTAACTTTGCGAAGTGACGAGAAGACTCTTACACCTTCAAAAGATATGGCTTCGCTTACAAGATTGAAAATCATAGACTGATTAAATACTACATCAGCAGTTGCCTTCTCATATCCAATAACAGATACTTCAACCGTTCCGCTTTTGGAAACACTTAGTACAAATTTTCCATTATCATCTGTACTAGTTCCAGCAATGCTTTTTCCACTGTCATCGACGACAGATATATTTGCATCCTTTAACGGAAGACCTGTATCTTGATCAATGACAAGTCCCGTAATTGTTGATTGAGCAAAAATAATGCTCATAAAAAATAGTGTTAAAATAAATCGTTTCATTTTTTTCTCCTTAAATGAGTTTAATAAATTAGATACCTTTTACAGGTATCGATTAATATTATAATTGTATAATTATTAAACTAGAGGTGGAGACTTGTTTGATATACTATAAATTTCTTTATAGAAATATAATTCAGATTGAACTGCATTATTATTACTAGAAAAAACTTCATTAAATAAGAAAGTGTTGTCTGTAATAAAAAATTTAGCATACCCTAATTGACACGAATCACATTTATGCACTTCTTCATTTATCAGCGATTCACTGTTTTGACTAAATAGATCTTCAGGCAATAAATTTAAATCATGCTTATGAAAAACTTGAATGCTCATAAAGAACATTGCCATTAGTGTTAAGTACGATATATATTTATTTTTCATTTTTTTATTTTTCCTTACGCTAGCATTATCTAGATCAAGTCGTAGGGTTTGTTCTCAGCAATTGCACCCCTGTTAAATAATTTGTAAGTTTAAATTATGAAACAAGAGATAACAGTAAAAGCATTTTTTTTAAGTATTTTTCTATCTATAGTTCTTTCCTCTGCTATGGCCTATCTAGGTTTATATGCAGGTATGACAATCTCTGCTTCTATTCCTGCCGCAATTATGTCAATGGGAATCTTAAAACTATTTCGTGAATCAAATATTTTAGAAAATAATATTGTACAAACCGCTGCATCAGCTGGAGAATCATTAGCAGCTGGAGTTATTTTTACTATTCCTGCTCTTCTATTGATAGGCTATTGGGATACGATTGATTATTGGGAAGTAACCAAGATTGCTATGGTAGGTGGAATATTAGGAGCATTATTTACTGTACCATTAAGACGCGCATTAATCTTAAAAGCAAATCTAAGGTTTCCTGAAGGTGTTGCAACTGCCGCTGTATTAAAAACAGGGCATGAATCTGATGCTAAAAAATCGAGTGAAAGTTTAAAACTAATTGGGCTATCAGCTCTTGTAGGAGGAGTAGTTAAACTTGGAGAATTAGCGTTTGGAATTTGGTCTAGTGCTGTAGGTGGAGCCATAGCTATTAGAGGTGCTATTTTTGGAATGGGCGCCAGCTTATCTCCTTCACTTATTAGTGTAGGATATATTGTAGGTCGTAATATTGGTATCCTTGCTTTTTCTGGCGGATTAATCTCATGGGCGGTAGCAATCCCTATTTATTCTTATTTATATGGACATGAAGG
>AQSD01000012.1 GCA_000402755.1 Fidelibacterota bacterium SCGC AAA160-B08
TCCTTTAATAAAATATGCAACATCACCTTCTTGCATAATATAATCTCTACCAACATTTTTCACCAAGCCCAATGTTTTTAAATCTTTAATACTTTCTTGATGTTTTATAGCATCCTCAAAAGTATATATTTCCGCTTTAATAAATTTTGTTGCAAAATCTGTATGAATTTCTGCAGCAGCATCTACCGCACAATCATTTTTATTGATAGTCCAAGCTCGAACCTCCATTTCACCGCACGTAAAAAATGTTTGAAGCCCAAGAGTACTATAGGCTTCTTTTATCAAGGTGTTTAATCCAGTCTCTTTTAGATTGTAGTCTTCTAGAATTATTTTTTTCTCTTCTTCGTCAAAATCAGCCATTTCTGCTTCTAGCTTGCCATTAATAGAAACAAAAGATGAATGATTATTTTTGGCAACCCCCTCAGCTTTTGAAAGCTGCTCTTTATCAGAAAAATTATCATCTATATTTGCTACGTAAATCATTGGCTTATCCGTTAAAAGAAATAAGTTTTTAATTACATCATTTTGCTTTGAATCTCTTTTAAACGATCTTGCAGCTAAGCCTTCGTTTAAATGAGCTAAAAGCCCCGTTAAGGCTATTTCTGCTATTTTACCTTCCGGCTTATTAGCATTAAGAAGTTTTTGATTTTTTTCTAAAGACCTTTCTACTGTTTTCATATCAGCCAAGACTAATTCTGTGTTAATAATTTCCATATCATCTAATGGATCTAAGCGATTTTCAACATGTGTAATATTTTTATCAGAAAAAAATCGGACAACCTGTATTATAACTTTTACGGAGCGAATTTGTGATAGAAACTGGTTACCAAGACCTTCTCCTTGATGCGCATTTTTTACTAGTCCTGCGATATCAATAAATTCTATTGTGTTGTAGATAGTTTTTTCTGGTTTAAAAATTTTAGATAAATCATCAAGTCTTGAGTCTGGAACTTCTACCACGCCGGTATTTGGTTCTATAGTACAAAACGGATAATTTTCTGCAGCAATATTATTTTTGCTCAGAGCATTAAATAGGGTTGACTTCCCTACATTTGGTAATCCTACAAATCCACAATTTAATTTCATTGTGAGAATATAATACTTAATTGAATGAGTATTTATTAAATTGAATTTCTATGAGTAAACAATGGGCAATCATTTTAGGGTGTTCTACGGGACACGGAGCTGCAACTGCGTTAGCATTAGCTAACGAAGGATATGGCATTATTGGATTTCATCTAGATCGAGGTCCTATAAAAAAAGAGGCAGAAACTCTCAAAAAAGAAATACAAAAAATTAATGGGGGCCATGCACATTTTTGGAATGAAAACGCAGCAGATAAAGAAATCATGTCTAAGCATATAGAAGAAATTGCTTTAATTACTGAGAATCAGCCAATCAAATTACTTATGCATTCAATTGCTTTTGGGAGCACCACTAATTTTTTTGAACCTACGCCAGTAAGAAAAAGACAAATGGACATGACACAACATGTAATGGCACATTGCCTTATTTATTGGACTCAATTATTACTTGAACACAACCTTCTATCAAAAGGATCTAGAATTCTTGGCTTAACCAGCGAAGGAAGTTATAAAGCAATGCAGGGATATGGACCCGTAGGGGTCGCAAAGGCATCACTAGAGGCTGTTATTAGGCAGATAGGATGGGAGCTTGGATCTAAAGGCATTACTGCAAATACAATACAAGCGGGCATTACTCCAACAAGAGCCTTAACAAAAATTTCGGATAATTGGGAAGAATGGATAGAAAAAACAGTGGAAAGAAATCCTATGGGACGAACTACAACGCCAGAAGATGTAGCGGGACTAGTCAGTTTATTATTATCGGATAAAGCAGATTTTATTAATTGTTCTACTATTTTTTGTGACGGCGGCGAACATCGCTCCTTATAAGGCTTAATCCCTGTTTTATTAATCCCCAACCATTTACAATAAGCTGCATCCCGTTAGTGCCCTTAGTGACTCTCTTAGCCTTAACATCTGCTAGGATTCTTTTTAATCCTGATATCAAGATATACCCCCTATACCTGTTATATTAAATTGATCTAAACCAAAAAATCTAATCAGACTACCCCAAATTAATTTTGGGTTTGTAGTAAAAATTTCTTCTGTATTATCATGAACTAACCAATCGCCTCTTTTTATTTCATCTTGTAATTGATTCACATCCCAAGCAGCATGACCAAAGATTAATTTTGTATTTTTAGGATTTTCATCATCAAACAAAATTTTTTGTATTAAATCGAGATCATTAGAAAGTTTAATTTTTTCTGATATATTAAATAAAATATTTGAATTGTCTGTTTCGCTTAAAACGCACGCTTCATGTAACATGACAGGCCCCCCAAAATAAATTTTTTCTGATTCAGCAATAAGGTCTTTAAAAAACTTATTTTTTAAGCCAGCGCCAACTACCTTCATTTGGCTAATAGGTTTGTTAATAATTAGACCTAAAACCCCCTCATTGTTGTGTTCACAGAGGAGAACAACACTTTCTGCAAAGTATGGGTCTGTCATATTTGGCATGGCGACCAATAGTTTATTTTTTAAGCTGTTCATTTTATTTTTATGTAAACCTAAATCTTTTTTTGAATCATTTCTATAGTTAAGTAAGTTATGCGTTAAGTTTTTTTATAAAAATAATGAAAAAAATGAAAAATAAACTATCAATTAGAGGGGCAAGGCAACACAACCTCAAAGATATTAATGTTGATATTGAAAAAAATAAGTTAGTTGTTATCACTGGACCATCCGGTTCTGGTAAGTCTTCATTGGCATTTGATACAATATATGCAGAAGGACAAAGACGATATGTGGAATCACTTTCTGCGTATGCGCGACAATTTTTAGATTTAATGGAAAAGCCAGATGTAGACACTATCGAAGGTTTGTCGCCAGCTATATCGATTGAACAAAAAACAGGTTCTCGGAATCCAAGATCTACGGTTGGTACCATCACCGAAATACATGACTATTTGAGGCTATTGTATGCTAGTATTGGTAAGCCACATTGTTGGGAATGTAATCGTGAAATTAATCGACAAACACCAGAACAAATAGTAGAGCAGATCCTAAAACTACACCATGAAGATAAAGCCTATATCTTGTCTCCCGTTATTCAGGGGCGTAAGGGTGAGCACAAAAATGTTATAGAGGATATTAAAAAGAAAGGATTTTTAAGGGCAAGAATTGATAAAAAAATTGTGTCTTTGAGAAAGCCCGATCCTTTAGAAAAAAATAAAAATCATGACATAGATGTTTTAATTGATCGTGTGATGATTAACAAAGATGTAAGATCCCGTTTATTAGAATCTGTAGAATTAGCATTAAAAATGGGTGGAGGTATTTGTATTATAAGCATCAATGGGAAAGAAGACTTTATGTTTAGTGAACACTTTGCTTGCGCCTATCATCCCTATATAATGTTATCTGAATTAAAGCCTAGGATGTTTTCATTTAACTCTCCATATGGTGCATGCCAACAATGTGATGGGTTAGGCTATATCACAGAAATTGATCCAAACTTAGTAGTTCCAGATAATAAAAAATCACTTATCCAGGAAGCTATTCGTCCAATAGGGAGCCAACCAAAAGGCTTTCATGGAAATAAGTTAAGAGCCTTAGCTAGAGAGCACCCGCTTTCTTTTTCTAAGCCATGGAATCAGCTAAGCAAAGAAGTGAGAACTATTATTTTATACGGCCTAAAAGGGCATAATCTAGATATTGATTTTAAAAATAAAAAATGGTCTGGTACTTATACCGGTGAATGGGAGGGGATAATCCCAGAATTGCAAAGGCGCTATAAGCAGACGCAGTCTTATGGAATACGTCGATGGATTGAGAGTTTTATGAGTACAAGAAAATGTGATGCTTGTATTGGTAAAAGATTAAAAGAATCTTCGATGCACGTTAAAATAGATACAGAAAATATCGGAGAGATATGTTCCAGAAATATAGAAGATGCACTACAGTTTTTTGAAAATTTTAATATATCTAAAAGCGATCATGCAATTGCAGATGGAATTTTGAAAGAGGTTAAAAAACGGCTTAATTTTTTAATTAATGTTGGGCTTAGTTATTTAACATTAGACAGAGCCTCACGTACTTTATCTGGAGGAGAAGCCCAAAGAATTAGATTGGCATCCCAAGTCGGCTCCCAGCTTACGGGCGTATTATATGTACTAGATGAGCCATCAATAGGTCTTCATCCTAGAGATAATGATCGCTTAATTCAGACATTACAATCATTAAAAGATATTGGTAATACAGTCATTGTAGTAGAGCATGACCTAAATACTATAGAATCTGCAGATCAAATTATTGATATGGGACCTAAAGCTGGAGCTCATGGAGGAGAAGTGGTTTTCTCCGGGACTCTAAAAGAAATTTTAGCTGATAAAAATACGTTAACCGGACAGTATTTGTCTGGGAAAAAGTATATCCCATTACCAGAGTATAGGACAGTCACCTTTGATCATTTTACCATACAGGGAGCAAGCGGGAATAATCTAAAAAATATTGATGTCAGTTTTCCATATGATAGGTTGATAGCAGTCACAGGTGTATCTGGAAGCGGTAAAAGCTCGCTCATCAATCAAACACTTTATCCAGCCCTATCCAATTTGGTGAATTTAAGTGTTAAAGATATGCTACCATTTACAAACTTATTAAGAGCCGATAGAGTAGAAAGAGTGATTAATGTAGATCAGAAGCCTATTGGGAAAACTCCAAGATCAAACCCAGCAACATATACAGGTATTTTTACACATATAAGAGATTTATTTGCACAAACAAGAGAGGCAAAGTTAAGAGGATATAAGCTTGGTAGATTTTCATTTAATGTTAAAGGGGGAAGATGTGAGAAGTGTCAGGGAGCCGGTATTATTAAAATCGAAATGAATTTTTTACCAGATGTATATGTTAATTGTGAAGACTGTAACGGTAAAAGGTATAATAATGAAACACTGCAGATTGAGTATAAAGGCCTAAATATTGCTGACGTATTAGCATTATCTGTAGATGAAGCACGTATTTTCTTTAAAAATATATTTTCTATTAAAAAACGTCTCGACACTTTGCATGATGTAGGATTAGGGTATATTAAATTGGGACAACAAGCAACCACGCTATCTGGCGGAGAGGCCCAAAGAATCAAACTCTCTACAGAGCTTTCAAAAAATAATACAAAAAACACAGTTTACTTTTTAGATGAACCGACAACAGGATTACATGTAGATGATATTCAAATGCTAATGTCTGTATTGCAAAAGTTAGTCACGCAAGGGAACACAGTGATAGTCATTGAACATAACTTGGATGTTATTAAGTGTGCAGACTGGATTATTGATCTAGGACCAGAAGGAGGAGAAGGCGGCGGAGAACTAGTTGCTCAAGGTACTGTTTTAGATATTTCATACAACAAGAAATCAATAACAGGCCATTTCCTAAAAAAAGTATTAAAATAATTTTTTGGATAACCATGTTTCTCTAATTATCTTAGTGTATAGTGGACACCGAAGAAAAAATAGTTATTTCATCCAACGAAGAGCGAAATTTTGATAAACAAATTAGACCCCAGTTGTTTGATGAGTTTGTTGGACAGGACGCTTTAGTACATTCCTTAAAAACTTATATATTAGCAGCAAAAGAACGAGAAGAAGCACTAGATCATATTTTATTATATGGCCCTCCAGGACTAGGAAAGACTACATTGTCTAATATTATTGCTGCAGAACTAGGTCAAGGCTTTTCTGGCTCTTCAGGCCCAGTAATTTCAATTCCAGGAGACTTGTCTGGGATGCTAACAAACTTGCAAAATTGCGATGTATTATTTATAGATGAAATTCATAGAATGAATACATCAGTTGAGGAATATTTGTATTCTGCCATGGAAGACTATAAAATTGATATCTTAATTGATTCAGGTCCAAATGCTAGGACAGTAAGAATAGATTTAGAACCATTTACTTTGGTTGGTGCGACTACAAGATTGGGTAATATTTCTACGCCCATGAGGGATAGGTTTGGAGCTATTTTCCGTGTTAATTTTTATAATACAGACGATTTATTTAAAATTTTAGAAAGAACAGCAAGTATCTTAAACGTGCATGTAGATGAAGATGCTTTATATGAAATTGCTCGTAGATCTCGTGGCACTCCAAGAATTGCAAATAGAGTATTAAAGCGAGTAAGAGATTTTGCACAAGTAAAAAAAATTAAAACGATAGGTATAGATTTTGCTAAAAGTTCACTAGAAAGTATAGGTATTGATAAAAATGGACTTGAGGAAATGGATAAAAAAATCTTAAAAAATCTTATTCTTAATTTTAATGGAGGACCTACCGGAGGAAAATCTTTAGCAATATCTGTCAATGAAGACGTACAAACTATTGAAGATGTCTATGAGCCATACTTAATAAAAGAAGGTTTTATAGAAAGAACATCAAGGGGGCGTAAAGCCACAGACAAAGCATACAAGTTGTTTGGAATACAAAAACAAAAATAAATAGGAGAATTAATTTAATGATCGAAAAAAAGAAAAAATATAAACTAACAGACTTCCGCTACCAGCTTCCTAAAAAGTTTATTGCACAAAAACCAAAGCCAAAAAGAGATAGTGCAAAAATGATGGTTCTTAATAGAGAAGATCGATCTATTAAGCATAGTAAATTTTCCAACATTATTGATCACTTCAAGAAAAATGACCTCTTAATTATGAATAATACTAAAGTATTTCCAGCTAAATTATATGCCACCAAAGATAGAACAGATGCAAAGGTTGAAATCTTTTTATTAAGAGAATTGGGCGACAGATTATGGGAAGTCTTGGTTAAGCCAGCAAGGAAAGTTAGGATTGGAAATAAATTAATTCTTTCTAAAAACTTATTTTGTGATGTCATCGATAATACCGTATCAGGCGGTAGAGTAGTTAGGTTTGAATTTGGGGATGAAAATTTTGATGATATTTTAACTAAAATTGGCAATCCTCCACTACCTCCATATATCGAAAGACCTACTACTAAACAAGATACAGAAAGATATCAAACAGTATATGCAGAGAAAAGAGGAGCAGTGGCAGCGCCGATTGCTGGACTTCATTTTACACCAGAATTAATTACAGCTCTTAAAGAGAAAGGTGTACGAATCTATAATATTACACTTCATATAGGGCTAGGTACTTTTAAGCCAGTGCAGGTAGAAGATTTAAATAGGCACCATATGGACTCTGAATATTTTGAAGTTAGCCCAGAAACTGCTTTAGCCATTAATGAAGCTAAAAGAAAAAGAAGAAGAATTTTTGCAGTAGGGACATCTACCGTTAGAGCGTTAGAAACGGTTAATGTATCAGGCTTTCAAATTTCTCCTAAAAAAGGTTGGACTAATAAGTTTATTCATCCACCACATGAATTTAAAATCGTAGATGGCTTAATTACCAGCTTTCACCAACCAGAGAGTACTTTATTGATGCTTACTTCTGCATTTGCAGGGTATAATTTTGTTAAAGAATCATATAAGGTTGCCAAAAAGAAAAACTATAGGTTTTTAAGTTATGGTGATGCCATGCTTATTGTAGGAAAAAGAGCCCCAGATAATATGTAATGAATGTTGGAGTAATAGTTGCCGGAGGAAAAGGAAGTAGGTTTGGGGGATATAAGCAAACAGCTATTTTAAATAATAGACCACTATATCAATATAGCCTGGATATTTTTAACAACTCTGATTCAATAGACTCTATTTATCTAGTTATACCAAAAGATTTATCTCCTGAGATTAAAAAAGACCTATCTACATATGATAAAAATAAACCTATTATTCTATGCGATGGAGGAGAAACCAGATCTGAATCTGTATATAATGCAATTAAAATATTAAGTAAGGATACAAAGACTGTGTTTATACATGATGCAGCTCGACCATTAATTAGAAATAAACATCTTAGCAGCTTATCTGTAGCATGCGCAAAAAGTGATGGGGCTATACTGGCTCATCCAGTTTCTGATACATTGAAAAAAGCCAATAATAATAATATAGCTTTTACAGTAGATAGAAAAAATCTTTGGCTGGCAGAAACACCACAGGCATTTAATTTCCTTGCTCTAAATACTTGTTATAAAAATACAAACAGCAATGATAGAAAATTTTTTACAGACGAAGCAAGTTTGATGGAGCATAATGGCTATACGATTCAAATTATAAACAATAAAACTACAAATATTAAAATAACTGAAATGGAAGACATGGCTTTTGTTAAGGGTATGTTATATCAGCACAATAAGGTTGGAATAGGGGTAGATTTCCACTCTCTTGTTAAAGGGAAGTATCTAGTGGTAGGCGGTCATAAAATTGATTGTGAATTTGAATCAGATGCACATTCAGATGGAGATGTATTAACTCATGCCATAACAGACGCGCTATTAGGAGCCTTAAATCTGGGAGATATAGGAGAGCATTTTCCCAATACGCCTGAATATTTAAATATATCTAGTATTGAGCTATTAAAAAAAATTATCCAAAAAATACCAAAAAATATAAAAATAGCTATGATCGATGTGTCTATCGTGCTTAACAAGCCAAAAATTTCTCCTCACAAAAAAGCTATTAAAGCATCTTTATCTGAAGCGTTGGGGATTGATAAAAATATTATTTCAATCAAAGCTACTACCACAAATGGCTTGAAGTTTTTAGACATGACTAGTGGTTGGGGATGTGAAGCAATAGTAACTCTTAGTAATGAAAATTAACTCTTATGCTAAAATTAATCTTGGATTGCACATTCTGGATAAAAGAGAAGATGGATTTCATAATATTATAACCATTTTTCAAGAAATTGATTTTCATGATCAATTAACAATAGAGAAATCAGAGACAATAGCTTTTGATACAAATGTTAACTGGTTAGACTCAAATAATAATACCTGTATAAGTGCAATTAAAATCTTAAAAGAGCGCTATCCGAATTTACCTAATTTTAAAATATTCTTACAAAAAAATATTCCTACAAACGCCGGCTTAGGTGGAGGGTCTAGTAATGGGACAGCTACCTTAAAAGCAATTAATGAGCTCTGTAGCTTAAATATTCAACATCAGGAAATGAAAGAATTAGCAGAAAAGATTAGTGCTGACTCTACATTTTTTGTCAATGGAGGAATGCAAGGCGGCGAAGAAAAAGGACAAAAGTTGTCTCCTATAAAAAATATTAAATTAGATAATTATCTCTTGCTTGTTATGCCTGAGATAAAAGTCCAAACTTCAGACGCTTTTATGTTTATAAAAAAGTATTTGGTAAAAGGACAAACCCACATTAAGTTGTCGCAAATGTTGGAAGAGCTTAAAGCTAAAAACTTAAGCTCCGAGTTATTTTACAATGATTTTGAGATGCATGTTTTTAAGACACATCCAGAAATTGGCAAGATAAAATTAGAGATTTTGGATTTAGGTGCAAAATACGCCAGTTTGTCGGGTAGTGGTTCGACTGTGTTTGGAATATTCTCAGACAAACAAACAGCGCAAAAAGCGCAGTCTTTTTTCAGTCCCCATTATTCTACAATTATAGCGAATCCAAAAATTTAATTTTGGGGGGTCGTCTAATTGGCAGGACACCTGGTTTTGGTCCAGGCAGTCGGGGTTCGAGTCCCTGCTCCCCAACAAAAAAAAATTATGGGACAATATATACAAAAAATATTTTCCGGTACAAGTAACCGTGAGCTAACTGCTAAAATTGCAGAGGAAGCCAACTTACCAGTTGGTGACCTTGTAATTAAAACGTTTAGTGACGGTGAAATGTGGGTAAAGTATAATGAAAATCTACGCGGTAATGATATTTATATCGTACAAAGTACTAATGCTCCAGGAGATAATATTATTGAATTAGCATTATTAATTGATGCTGCTAAGCGCGCAAGTGCAGAAAAAATTAATGTAGTTATCCCTTACTTTGGATATTCTAGACAAGACAGAAAAGACGAACCTAGGGTTCCTATATCTGCCAAAGTAATGATGGATATTTTGACGCAAGCTGGAGCAGATAGAATTATTACTATGGATCTACACTCTACACAAATACAAGGATTTGCTAGTATACCAATTGATAATTTATATGGAAGTTTAGTATTAATGGACGAACTAACAGCTTATATTTATAATATGAAAAATGAAAATAAGTGTGTAGTGTTATCCCCTGATATGGGTTCTAACAAATTAAGTCAATCTTATGCTAAAAAACTAGGGATTGGTTTCGCTCTAATCGATAAAAGAAGAAGCGGACATAATAAATCTGAAGTAGCACATCTAGTAGGTAATCTAGAGGATAGACATGTCCTAATTATTGATGATATGATTGATACAGCAGGCACTATTTGCAATGCTGCAAAGGTAGCAAAAGAAAAAGGCGCAGTTTCAGTCACTGTTGCTGCTACGCATGGAGTTTTATCAGGCGAAGCAATTGAAAGATTATCTAATAAAGATATTGATAAAGTATTTTTATCTGATACGGTATATATACCAGAAAATAAAAAATTTGAAAAACTAACAATTGTGTCTTCAGCAAAAATATTTGCAGACACAATTAATAGAATTCATAAAGGTGAATCAGTAAGTCAACTATTTGGGAAAGTAACATGAGCAAATTTGAAAAATTAGAAGTAGATATTCGTAAAGAACAAGGTACATCAGCAGCTAGAAGAACTAGATTGCGCGATCGTGTACCAGCTATTTTATACCATTCTGGAGTAGAAGCAACTCCTTTAGCGATGGATAAAAAAAGTTTTAATAAAGCCTTGAAAACAGGTCAAATGATTTTTGAAATCATCGTAGAGAAGGAATCACAATTTGTTCTTTTAAAGGAAGTGCAATATCATCCTGTAACGGATGAAGTGATGCATGTCGATTTTCAGAAAGTAAGAGAAGATGAAAAGATCTCACTAGAAGTTGCTGTAAGAAGCATTGGAGAATCTCAGGGTGTAAAATTAGGTGGAATTTTAGTACAACTACTTAATGCAGTTACTATTAAATGTAAGCCTTCTGAAATTCCAGAATTTCTAGAAATTGATGTAACAGACATGGAAATGAATACAAATCTGTTTGTTAAGGATATTGTATTACCTGAAGATGTAGAAATGATTACAGTAGAAGATATTGCGGTAATGTCTGTACAAGAACCTAAGGAAGAAAAAGAAGAAGAAGTTGATACCGGCATAGAGGAAGAAGATTCTGATGGAGAAGGTAACAATGAAGAATCATCAGATGATAGCTCTTCGGGATCAAACAATGAGTCAGATGGAGATAATAAGTAATGATGGTTTTTGTTGGACTGGGTAATAGCGAATCAAAATATCTTTCTACTAAGCATAATGTAGGCTTTTGGATGATGGATAAATTTGCAGAAGCCCACGATGTGGATTTCAAGCCAGGAAAAGGAAACTATATTTTTGCAAAAAAAGGTAGTGAATTTTTATTGGTTAAACCAACGACAGGTATGAATAATAGCGGCTCAATCATTCGTGAAGTGCTAAATTTCTATAAAGCTGATATAAAAGATCTTGTCGTAGTTTTTGATGACGTAGATTTGCCTTTAGGTGAAATTCGCATTAAAACAGATGGTGGCGATGGTTGTCACAATGGGATGAAATCAATTATTCAAGCTCTCTCAACAGATCAAATTACCAGATTAAAAATTGGTATTGCTGCCTCAGATTATAGAAGGCCTTCAGAAAAATATGTACTAAAACCATTTAATAAAAAATTTCATCCTTTAGTAGAGGAAGTCTTAGTTACAACAAATGAGGCTATGCTTTCAATACTAAATAAAGGAGCTAATGAAACAATGAATAATTTTAATAAACAAAATATAGGAGTAGCATAGTGGAAAATCTATTTTACTTAATACCAGTATCTGGTGTTATAGCCATCTTATTTGGCCTAATGAAAAGTAGCTGGATTAATAAACAGAATCCAGGTAATGAAAAAATGCAAGAAATTGGACTAGCCATTCGTGAAGGCGCAACAGCATTTATTGTTAGAGAATATAAAGTTCTAGCAGTGTTTGTTGTTATAGTAGCCGGGTTATTGTACTGGGTAAATATGGCCAGCGATACGACGGAAGTAGCATTTTCTTTTGTTGTAGGAGCAGCTTGTAGTGCTTTGGCTGGAGCTTTAGGAATGCGCGTAGCAACCTTAGCAAATCACAGAACAACAGAAGCAGCAAGAACAAGTTTAAGCTCAGCGCTAAATGTTGCATTTAGCGGTGGAGTAGTAATGGGAATGAATGTAGTAGGCCTAGGGATTCTAGGACTATCAGGATTATTCTATATCTATAGTGATGGCTTAATGAGCACAGATTTAAGCAATGTAATGACCAAAGTTTCTGGTTTTGCAATGGGAGCATCATCAATTGCCTTGTTTGCAAGAGTAGGTGGAGGAATTTATACAAAAGCTGCAGATGTTGGAGCAGATTTAGTTGGGAAGGTAGAAGCCGGAATACCGGAAGATGACCCTAGAAATCCTGCAACTATTGCAGATAACGTTGGTGATAACGTTGGAGATGTTGCTGGAATGGGAGCAGACTTATTTGAATCTTATGTTGGGTCTATGATTGGTGCAATGGTATTAGCAGCCGCCGCAGGTTCTACAGAGTTAGTATTTTTACCTTTATTTTTAGCAGCCGCAGGAATTGGTGTATCTATCTTAGGTACATTTTTTGTAAAGACAAAAGAAGGTGGAAATCCACAAACTGCACTTAATATCGGAGTTTTTGGTTCAGGAGCTGCAATGGCAGTGGTGAGTTATTTTCTTATCAATAAATTTGTGACTGAATCAGTAAACCTGGGAATAGGTAATACTGAAGTGGGCGCAATTGATTTATTTTCTGCAACTATAGTAGGGCTTGTATCTGGTATAGCAATTGGTTTATTGACAGAATATTATACCTCAGATCACCAAAAGCCTTCAAGGGCAATAGCAGAAGCGAGTGAAACGGGAGCAGCCACAAATATTATTTCTGGCTTAGCAAATGGTATGTTTTCAACAGCATTACCGGTGCTAGTAATTGCAGGAGCAATTATGGGATCTTATCATTTTGCAAATCTTTATGGTATTGCTTTAGCTGCACTAGGAATGCTATCCACCATTGGAATTCAATTAGCAGTGGATGCATATGGTCCAATTGCAGACAATGCTGGTGGTATTGCTGAAATGGCCGAATTGCCAAAAGAAGTAAGAGAAAGAACAGATAAGTTAGATGCAGTAGGAAATACTACAGCAGCTATTGGTAAAGGCTTTGCAATTGGTTCTGCAGCCCTTACATCATTAGCCCTGTTTGCAGCATTTAGAGAAACTGTTGGAGGATTAGTTTTAGATATTAGCGACCCAACTATTATGGCTGGATTGTTTATCGGAGCTGCCCTTCCTTTTGTATTTTCAGCGCTTGCAATGCAAGCAGTTGGGGATGCAGCTTTTGAAATGATTGAAGAAGTAAGAAGACAGTTTAGAGACATTCCAGGTCTTCTAACTGGTAAGCCTGGCGTAAAAGCTGACTATGCAAAGTGTGTAGATATTGCTACTACCGCGGCTATCAACAAAATGGTTCTCCCTGGAGCACTAGCAATTTGTACCCCTATCTTTTTTGGACTAGTATTAGGACAAAAAGAAATGTTAGGCGGTATATTAGCTGGGGTAACAGTGACAGGAGTTCTATTAGCTATCTTTATGTCTAATGCTGGAGGTTCATGGGACAATGCCAAGAAGTATATTGAATCTGGAGCACATGGCGGAAAAGGAAGTACAGCACATAAAGCTGCTGTGGTAGGTGATACTGTAGGAGATCCATTCAAGGATACTGCAGGACCATCTTTAAATATTTTAATTAAGCTGATATCGGTTGTATCATTAGTGATTGCACCCCTTATCTAACGGAGAAATTATATGAATTATTATGAAATAGTATATGTTGTAAACCCAAACCATAGCAAGGATCAAGTATCTGAAATTATTGGTGAAGTAAGCAAACATATTGAATCTAAAAAACATGCAGTAGTTGACCATAATTTTTGGGAAAAAAAACAGTTAGCATACCCTGTGAATAAGCATAAATATGGTAATTATATCTTACTCAATACAGAGTTTAAAAATTCAGACTTTGTAAACGAGTTTAAGATATTCCTTAATTTGCACAAAGAGGTGCTAAAGTATATTATTATCAAACTTGATGGGAAACCTGTAGCCCCGGCTGAAGAAGCTCCGGCTAAAGAGGTTCCTGTCAAAGCAGAAGAAAAGAAAGAAGAGGAAAACTAGATGTTGTCTAGCAGAAAGAAATCTTGTTATTTTAAACGAAATAACATCCATGAAATTGACTATAAAGATACTAAGCTTTTAAATAAGTTTATTAACGACCAAGGTAAAATTACTCCACGAAGAGTAACTGGTACCAGTAGTAAGATGCACAGAAAACTAGTAACAGCAATCAAGAGAGCAAGAAATATTGCATTGCTTCCTTTTGCAGCTATAGATAGGGACTAAATAATGAAACTAATACTTATACAAGATGTAGATAACGTTGGTAGCGAAGGCGATATAGTTGATGTAAAGCCTGGGTTTGGAAGAAATTTTCTTATCCCGCAAAAATTAGCTATTACATTTTCTAAATCACAATTAAAACACGTAGAACAAAAGCGTAATCAAGAAGATCGTAAGATTGAACGACAAAAAGATGTGCTATTAGACCTGCTTAAGAAAGTTGCAGATTTAAATATTACAGTAAAAATGAAATCAGAAGATGGCAATAAGCTATTTGGGTCAGTTACAAAATTAGACATTGAGAAACTGTTAGTTGAAAATGACGTTGTATTTGATAGAAAATATATTGATTTATCTTCGCCTATTAAAACATTAGGTGAGCATGAAATTCATATCAAATTTACTGCTGATATTTCAGGTAGTTTTAAAATGACTATTGAAAAAGAAGATTAACTTTTTGTTACTTTAATAATTTTCTTTATAGCATTGCATTCAGTACAATAGTATGACATATCTTTAAAGTGAGATATCTCATCAACGCATTTTGCTTTATCATTAGCACAACTATAAATATATGAATGTGATATAGTTGGCTCATTGCCTACGCTATTGGTACTTTTTCTCAGCCAATTACGAAAGAACGCCCTATAATCTTTTTTTCTTTTATTAGTAGCTTTCAGCCAATCTAACATTTTAGCAAGTTCAAATTCTATATCAGTTGATGGAAATTTTTGAGACCAAACATGAATTTCTGATTGGATTTGTTCTATTTGCTCTTTCTTTGAGGGCAGTTTTCTCTTCGATGTTGGAGCAATTTCCTCGAGACGAGATTCAATTTTTGATATTCTTTCTAAAATGTCATTTAAGCTTACTTTTTTATTGTTCATTTATTAATTTAATAGGTATTGGTTTGATAAAAAACTATTTATAAAGGGGATTAAAATGAAAGTAATGGCAGAGTATATATGGATGGACGGGCATCAGCCTACACAAAAACTTCGTTCAAAAACAAAAATTCTAAATAAAAAAATATCTTCCGTTTCAGAATTACCAGAATGGGGATTTGATGGTTCTAGCACTAATCAAGCAGAAGGTAATTTTAGCGACTGCCTACTAAAGCCAGTATGGCTATGCAAAGATCCGATTCGTGGGAAAGAAAATATCCTTGTCATGTGCGAGGTAATGAACGCAGACGGTTCAGTACATGCTTCAAATACTAGAGCACATTTAAGAAAAATAGAAGAAAAATTTTCTAAAGAAAATATATGGTTTGGAATAGAGCAAGAATATACATTTTTTGAAGGCCGCAATCCTCTTGGTTGGCCTGAAGGTGGTTATCCAGCACCACAAGGACCTTTTTATTGTGGGGTAGGTGCAGATGAAGCATTTGGCCGTGAAATTGTTGAAGACCATTTAGATTTATGTCTTGAGGCGGGACTAGAATTGTCTGGGATTAATGCCGAAGTAATGCCAGGTCAATGGGAATATCAAATTGGACCACTTGGACCGTTAGAAGTAGCAGATCAGATGTGGATTTCAAGATGGTTGCTTTATAGAATATCTGAAGATTATGGAGTAAGCGCAACATTGCACCCAAAGCCTGTAAAAGGCGATTGGAATGGAGCGGGAGCACATATAAACTTTAGCACTCAGTCTATGCGAGAAAAAGGCGGCCTAAAGGTTATCGAAGATGCCTGCGAAAAGCTTAGAAAAAAACATGATGAACATATTGCCGTTTATGGCGCTCATAACGAGGAAAGATTGACAGGCGACCATGAAACACAATCAATTTCTGAATTTAGCTATGGTGTAAGCGATCGTGGCGCATCTATTAGAATACCAATGCAAACTTCTAATGATGGGTATGGGTATCTTGAAGATCGACGACCATCTTCTAATATGGATCCATATCAAGCTTGTGCAATATTGATTGAAACTACCTGTAGTTAACGATAGAAGAGATGTAGTTTATGCTCTCAACACAGCTACTTTCTTGGTATTCAAAAAATAAGAGAGACCTTCCATGGAGACTCACTAAAGATCCATATAAAATTTGGATTTCAGAAATCATGTTACAACAAACACAAGTGGTAACTGTTATTCCTTATTATAAAAAATGGATGAATAGTTTTCCAGATATCCAGACATTAGCAAATGCTGACTATAATTATGTATTAAAGCATTGGGAAGGACTTGGATATTATTCTCGATGTAAAAATATTCACTTAACAGCAAATGCATTAGACAATAATTTTCCAAATACATTCAATGAACTTATTAGATTGCCGGGCATTGGCGAATATACAGCAAAAACTATTTTAGCTATTGCATTTAATCAACCCGAAGTGGGGGTAGATACTAATTTAGAACGTATTGGTTTTAGATTATTAGGATTAAAAAAGAAATCAAAGTTTAATAATAATAGAGTTAAAAAATTTCTTGAAACGAAACAAGATCAAACAAATCCAGGGGATTTTAACCAGGCGTTAATGGATTTAGGTAGTAATTTTTGTCAAGCAAAAGCAGTCGATTGCGATCCTTGTCCTATTACTAGTCATTGTAAAGCTACATCAAAAGAGAGTCCTCTAGACTATCCGGAAATAAAAAAGAGTAAGCCTATTCCAGAAATCAAAGTAGCGGTTTGTATTATTTTTTATAATAAGAAACTACTTCTTATGCAACGACCAACGAATAAAATGCTTGGAGGGCTATGGGAGTTCCCAGGAGGAAAAATTGAAGTAGGAGAATTAAAAAAGGATGCTGTAATCCGAGAAATTAAAGAAGAAACTAATCTGTCAATTAAGAGTGTAGAATATATTGGAGAAGTCAAACACCAATACAGTCATTTTAAAGTCACCATATCATTGTTTTCTCATAATATTGACAATATTAACTCCCTTAAAATTAAAGAAAATTATATATGGACTACTATGAAGGGGTTAAATAAGTTTGCTTTGCCGAAAGCAAACTACAAGATGCTAGAACTCTTAAATAAAAATATATAATTATGATTAATATATTAACAAAAATACTATCTCTTTTCATTCTTGTAATCTTTTTCCCTCTTTTTGCTTTAATGCTTATTTCGGTGATTATCTTCAGCTATATAACGCATCCTAAAAATACATATCCTTTCCTTGTTCCAATCAGCGCTAGAGTGATTATGTTAAGTGGTTTGCAATGGTTTAGCGTAAAAGGTAAGGTACCCCACAAAAAAGATGGGCCATATTTATTCATGTTTAACCATGAGTCAATGTTTGATGTGTTAATGTTAGCTGGAGGTATTCCATACTATATTAATGCTATTGGTTGGGAAGGTGTGTTTAAAATTCCATTATTTGGGTTTATGGCAAAACGATATGGCGCATATGCTATCACACACGATAATACAGATAAAGCAAAAGCGACACTAAAAGCAGCAGAAAAAATATTACTACAAGATAAAGATTCAATGGTGCTTTCACCCGAAGGCCAGCGTACAATTACTGGCGAAATGGGAGAATTTAAAAAAGGTGGTTTTCATTTTGCCAAAGCAACTAATGCAACTATTGTTCCTGTTGGTTTAATTGGAGCTTATAGAGCCAATAAACGAACAAGCTGGACAATAAATCCAGGTAGACTAACTCTTGTATTCGGTGATCCAATTACTGCGGAAGACTATTCTAATCTTTCGGTTGAAGAATTGAGAGATGTCACTAAAGAGCGCATAGGTAGTTTAATACAAGCTTAATTTAAGTATTTAATTTTTGGATGCATCAAACCAGCTATTCCACATGCTCCTGCAAGTATACCAAAGATTAAGAATATAGTTTTAATTGCAAAAAATTCTGCCATTACTCCAATCATTCCACTAGATACTGCAGTCATACTAAGAATAGATATAGAAATGATAGCAAAAATTCTTCCCAACATTTTTTCTGGTATATGTTTTTGCATAATAGAAACACGAGATATGATTAAAAATGGTATACCAACGCCATGTAAAATTGAGAAAAAATTAAGCTGATCCATACTTTCTACAAAATAGTATAAACAAAAACTTGCACCATCGATAAACAAGCCTAGTAAAAACAATAAACCATGGGTAACGCGACTTCCTATGCCATATACCATAGCTGTGCCTAGTAACATCCCAAGACCAAGGTATGCTTCTACTAAAGCAAAGTCG
>AQSD01000013.1 GCA_000402755.1 Fidelibacterota bacterium SCGC AAA160-B08
TGAAGAAGTAGTAGAAGAAGTAGCTGTTGAAACTCCTGCTGAAGAAGTAGTAGAAGAAGTAGCTGTTGAAACTCCTGCTGAAGAAGTAGTAGAAAAAGAGGAAAAATAATACATGGCCGATTCTATTAGAATTTTTCAGTTAGCAAAAGAACTGAATATATCTCACAATGATATCGTTGATTTTCTAAAATCTAAGGATATATCTGTAACGAGTCATATGTCTCCAATTGATGGAAAGACACAACAAGTTGTTTATACTGAATTTGCTAAAGATAGACAATCAGCAGAGAGAGATAGAAAAGAGCAGGTTAGAAAAGAAATTCACGACTCAAAAGTAGTCATGGAAACAAAATCTGTTAAAAAATTCCAAATTTTATCAGTTCAAGAACAAAGAGAGCAAGATAAGGCAAAAAAAGCTCAAGCCAAAAAAGTAACAGAAGTTAGATCGGTTACAGAGCCTGAGACAAAAAAAGTTGTTCAAATTGTAGAGCCAAAAAAGAAATTAAGAAAAATTACATTAAGAGAATCAGCTCCTGTTGAAGATAAGAAAGAAGTTAAAAAGAATAAGGAAGCAATAAAGAAAGATACTTCTGCAGCAAAAAGACTTAAAAAGACATTAGCTTCTATGGATGCTAGCTCAAAAAAGAAATCCTATAAGAAAAGTAAGAAAGATTCAGATAGTAATTTAGGTGATACGCCAAGGTCAGTAGAGTTAGCAGAATATGCTAGTATTGATGAAATTGCAAAAGTATTAGATGTAAGTACTAGTGAAGTAATCGGAAAATGCTTGCAACTAGGAGTTTTAGCTACGGTAAATCAAAGGTTGGCATGGGATGTTATTGAGTTAATTGCTGGCGAATACGATGTTGAGTTAAATAAATACGAAGAAGTTGTAGATGATTTATTCGTAATGGCTCATACAGAACAAGAATTAGTAGGTGCAACAAATCGTGCACCTGTTGTAACAATCATGGGTCATGTAGATCATGGTAAAACATCTATCTTGGACTATATAAGAGAAACGAAGGTAGCTGAAGGTGAGTCAGGTGGTATTACTCAACGAGTTGGAGCTTATCAGGTTGATCATAACGGTAATATAATTACCTTTTTAGATACACCTGGACATGAAGCATTTACTGCAATGAGAGCAAGAGGAGCACAATCAACTGATATTGTGATTCTTGTTGTTGCTGCGGATGACAGTGTTATGCCTCAGACTTTAGAAGCTATTAATCATGCAAAAGCAGCAGAAGTGCCAATTATTGTTGCAATCAATAAAATTGATAAAACTGGAGCTAATCCAGATACCGTAAAAAGAGAATTATCAGAGAAAGATGTACTAGTTGAAGATTGGGGTGGTAAAATCCAATCTGTAAATACATCTGCTATAACAGGCGAAGGTATTGATGCGCTAATGGAAGCCATCCTATTGGAGTCTGAAGTCTTAGATTTAAAAGCAAATTCTACTATAGAATGCAAAGGAACTGTAATTGACTCTAGGTTAGATAAAGGTCTAGGTGCAATAGCTACAGTATTAATTCAAAAAGGAACTTTGAATATAGGAACTCTGTTTATTTGTAATAATTACCCAGGAAAAGTTCGTGCAATTATGAATGAAAGAGGCGAACGTATTAAGACTGCAGGACCTTCAGATGCTGTACAAATTCTTGGATTTGATCAGGTTCCACAATCAGGAGATATTTTTGCGGAAGTATCTAACGAATCTGACCTAAAGAAAATTGCAAATGAACGACAAAGAATTAAGAGAGAGATTGATTTACAGATGGTTCAGAAGACATCATTAGATAGTATTTCTGCTCAAATCAAAGAAGGCGATATTAATAATTTAAATATTATTATTAAGGCAGATTCTGATGGGTCTATTGAAGCTCTTATACAGAGTTTAGAAAAAATTAATAACGATGAAGTCGGAGTAGATATTGTACACAGAGGAGTAGGTAATGTTACTGAATCTGATGTATTGCTTGCTCAGGCATCTAAGGCTGTTGTAATAGGCTTTGGTGTTCAAGTACCATCTAACACAAGATTGCTGGCAAATCAAAGCAATGTTGAGATTAGAGCTTATAATATCATCTATCAGGTTGTTGAAGATGTTAAATTGGCTGTTGAAGGCCTACTGAGACCTGATCTTGTAGAAGAGATTTTAGGAGAAGCTGTCGTTAAAGAATCATTTAAGATTCCAAAGATTGGTTTTATTGCCGGTTCTCAAGTTGAGAGCGGTAAAATTACTAGAGACTCTTTTACTAGGCTTATAAGGGAAGATGAAGAATTGATATCAAAAGGAAAGATAGTGTCCTTAAAACGTTTCAAAGATGACGTAGCTAGCGTCGACTCAGGACTGGAATGTGGAATTGCAATTGAAGGTGTTAAAAAGTATTTTCCTGGAGATAGAATCGTAGCATATAAAATAAACGAGATTAAAAGAAAACTATCAGACAGTTGAATACTAAACCATACTCAAGATCAGAGCGTGTCGAACAGGAAGTTTTAAAAACTATTAATCAAATTTTATCAAAAGATTTAGATTTGAGAAAATATGGTTTTTTAACATTTTCATCGGTTAAAATGACTTCAGATTTAAAGCATGCAAGTTTATTTTATAGTATTATCAACCCCACAAAAGATTTAAAAATTATCAACAAAGAGTTAAATAAGTTAGTTCCTACATTCAGAAAATATCTATCGATGTCTTTAAAACTGAGATCTACACCTACTTTGAGATTTATCTATGATGACTCTTTTGAACAGTTTCAAAAAATTAATGAGTTAATCAAAAAAATTGATTAGTTATGATATATAATATATACAAACCTAAAGACTTTTCTTCTTTCGGCGTTGTAAAGCAAGTCAAAAGAATTACACGTGAAAAAGTAGGGCATTCTGGTACTCTAGACCCATTCGCTGATGGCGTTCTGGTGCTTGGTATTGGAAAATCAACTAAAAAGTTATCAGATATCATCCAATACGACAAAACTTATGAAGGCGTAATAAAGCTAGGCGAAAAAACAGACACAAAAGATTTAACAGGAACGATTGTAGAGGAAAAAGAAGTACCTGAGATTGACAGTATTGACTTTAGCGATATATCAAAATCATTTTTAGGTGTTCAGATGCAAGAAACTCCTATGTATTCAGCGAGGAAGGTAAATGGGGTAAGACTTTATAAGCTGGCTAGAAAGAATATTTCAGTAAAAAGAAATCCTAAACAAATTGAAATCAAACACTTGGAATGTACTGCTATGGATAAGAGTACATTGCATATTAAGGTTGAATGCTCTTCTGGAACTTATATAAGGGTTTTGGCGGAGGATATAGCAAAAAAGATTAATACTATAGGCCATTTGATAAAATTGACACGTACAACAGTAGGATCTTTCTCATTAGATGATTCATTGACGGTAGAAAGGTTTGAAGAAGTATGGAAGTCTTAAGATCAATTGAGGATATGCAGCCATTAGAATCTTCTGTCATCACTGTTGGAAATTATGATGGGATACATCTAGGTCATCAAGACGTCCTTAATCATATCGTAAAAATTGCTAAAAAAGAGTCAATTCCTTCATGTCTAATTACTTTTGATCCAAATCCAGCTTATATACTGTCAAATAACAGCAAACCAATGAACTTGCAGGATATTGACTCAAAGCTTGAAATGCTCGAACAGATAGGTATTGATAAAGTACTTGTTATTCCTTTTACGTTAGAATTTTCACATATGTCTGCTGAAGATTTTTCAGAAAATATTATTAAAAAACTATTTAATCCTAAGTTGATTTCGGTGGGAGAAAATCATTATTTCGGATTTAAGAAAAGAGGTGATTTGGCTTTTTTAACTGAATTTTGTAATCAAAATAATATTGAGCTACATACTCCCGAAATTAGAACGCTAAATGATAAGCCTATTTCAAGTACGTTAACAAGAGGGTTAATACGTGATGGGATTTTAGATGAAGTGCCGTCATTATTAGGTAAATTTTATGGTTTTAATGTATTGGCAGTACATGGCTCAAATAGGGGAAAATCAATGAATTATCCTACTGCAAATTTTATACCCCTAAGTGAATATCAGATGATTCCAGAAGGTGGCGTATATCTTTCAAAGGTGTTCTTAGACGGAGAAGAGTACTTTGGAATGACTAATATTGGATATAGACCAACTTTTAATGAAAAAAAATTTGTTATGGAAGTTCACATTTTATCTGATAAATTCAGCGACTTATACGATAAAAGATTTTATATAGAATTTTTAAACAAAATTCGAAATGAAATAAAGTTTGAAAGTAAAGAAGACTTAATCAAACAGATTGAAAACGATAAGGAAGTATGTATTAAATTGATAGATTCTTTTAAGGAGAAATATGAAGTATAGTAAAGAAACAAGTAAGATTATTCAGGACGCAGGTATTGATGCTAGTAACGTTGGTAGTAGTGAAGCGCAAATTGCACTTCTTACAGACCGTATTAGATTACTAACAGAGCATGTAAAGTTACATAAAAAAGATGTTCACTCACGACATGGCTTAGTTAAGCTTGTATCACAAAGAAAAAAACAATTGAAGTATTTAAGAAAAACAAAAACAGATAGTTATGATGAGTTACTCATTAAGCTATCAATAAGAGGATTATAAAAAAGACAATATGATAAAAGTAGAAAAAAATATAGCCGGCCGACTATTAAAGATTGAATCAGGCCAAATAGCAAGACAAGCGGGCGGATCCGTATTCATTACTTATGGAGACACTGCAATACTTGCAGCAGTATGTTGTTCAGCTGAACCGAGAGAAGGTTTAAACTTTCTTCCGATGCAGGTTGAATACAGAGAAAAACATTATGCGGGAGGAAAAATACCCGGAGGTTTCTTTAAGAGAGAGGCGAAACCAACAGATGCTGAAGTTTTAGTTTCACGTTTGACAGATCGTCCAATTAGACCTTTAATTCCTAAGAATTATAGAAATGATTTACAAATCATGTTAACCACAATGTCTTATGATGGTGTAAATACACCTGATGTAGTAGCAGCGATTGGTGCTTCTGCAGCATTGTTGTTGTCTCCAGTACCATTTGACGGTCCAATAGCGTCTGTTAAAGTGGGATTAGTTGATGGAGAGTATGTTTTAAATCCTACACTAGAACAAATGGAGTCATCTGATTTAGACTTAATGGTAACTGGTAAAAAAGATAAAATTTGTATGATTGAAGGTGGTTCTAACTTTGTACCTGAAAAAACAATTTTAGAAGCATTAGACATTGCAATGGAAGGTATTAATGACATTGTTGATCTTCAAATGGAATTTTCAGAACATTTTGATAATTCATATGAGATGGTTGACAATACAGTAATAACTGACGAAGTAATCAAGTCTCTTGAAGATTCATTCTCAGGTAAGGTTGAAAAATTACTTGATATGGACTCTAAGAAAGCAATGGATGTTGCATACAACGAAATTGTAAAAGAAGCTTCGACTCCACATAAAGAAGATGAAAAAATGTATTCTGAAGTAAAAGAATATGTTAAAACTATGTTTAAAAATGCAGTTAGAAAAACTGTATTAGAGAAAAAAGTTAGAGTTGATGGTAGAGGATTAGATGATATTAGAGCAATTAGTATTGTTCCATCATTATTGCCTCGAGTTCATGGATCTGCATTGTTTACTAGGGGTGAAACGCAAGCAATTGCTGCGCTTACTTTAGGTAATGCTAGAGATGAACAGATTATCGATTCGATGGCAAGTGATTATAAAAAATCATTTATGCTACACTATAATTTCCCTCCTTACTGTGTAGGAGAAACCGGAAGAATTGGTTTCACTAACAGAAGAGAGATTGGCCATGGTCATTTAGCAGAAAGATCGCTAAAACCTATATTGCCTTCATCTGAAGAATTTCCATACACAATACGTGTTGTGTCAGAAATTACAGAATCAAACGGATCCTCTTCTATGGCATCAGTTTGTGGTGGCTCATTAGCTATGATGAACGCAGGAGTGCCTATCAAAGAACATGTTGCTGGTATTGCAATGGGATTAATCACTGACGGTGAAAATCATGCAGTATTAAGTGATATCTTAGGAACTGAAGATTTCTATGGAGATATGGATTTTAAAGTTGCTGGAACTAAAGATGGTATTAGTGCCATCCAATTAGACTTAAAAGTTCCTGGACTACCAATGGAAATTTTGTCTATGGCGTTAGAGCAAGCAAACAAAGGAAGATTGCATATTCTAGATGAAATGAATAAAGCAATAAGTACTCCGAATGCATTGTCTCAATATGCACCACAGATCGAATCTTTCAAGATTGATAAAGAGAAAATTGGAGCCCTTATTGGTCCAGGTGGAAAAAACATTAAAGCAATTCAAGAAAGAGCTGAATGTGTTATCAATATTGAAGACGATGGAACTGTTAGTGTGTCAGCAGCAGATAGAGCAGCGCTTGATAATGCTATTAGCCAAGTTAAAGCAGTTACCGAAGATCCTAAAGTTGGAACTATTTTTGACGGTAAAGTTACAAAGCTAATGGAATTTGGTGCTTTTGTAGAATTTGCTCCAGGACGTGAAGGTTTAGTACATATTTCTCAATTAGCTTGGGAACGAGTTAATAAAGTGAGTGATATGTTATCAGTAGGAGATCCTGTAAAGATCAAATTATTTGAAATTGATAAACAGGGTCGTTTAAACTTTAGTATGAAATTACTAATGGATAAACCTGAGTAATTAAAAATACTTAACTATAGATAAAAAAAATATCATGAAAATTGGCGTTCCAAAAGAGATTATTTCTCAGGAGTATCGTGTATCGATCAATCCTGAGACTGCAAAACTTCTAATCGAAAGTTCTCATCAGCTCTTCATTCAAAAAAATGCAGGAGCTGATAGCGGCTATACCGACGAAGAGTATGCTAATCTTGGTTGTACTATATTAGATAATGCTACAGATGTTTTTCATCAATCTGATTTAATTGTAAAAGTAAAAGAACCTTCTTTGGACGAAGTAGATCTAATGAAAAGTAAGATGCTCTTCACATATCTTCATTTGAGTTCATCAAAAGTTTTAACAGAAAAATTACTAGCATGCAATGTTACAGCGCTTGCGTATGAAACTGTTGTGATTAATAATGAAACTCCAATGTTAAAACCTATGAGTGAAATTGCAGGTAGATTATCTCTTTTAGACTCTATTGAGCTTCTGAAAAAGAGTAAAGGAGGTAAAGGAAAGTTAATATCTGGAACCTCTCTATCAGATCCAGCAAATGTATTAATTATTGGCGCCGGTATTGTTGGTGTGAATGCGATGCAAATGAGTTTAGGGTTAGGTGCCAATACAACAATTTTGGATATTAATAATGAATTATTATCAAAAATAAAAACCCAGTATCCGGCTGTGAACATAGGAACCTCCTCTAAACAGCTTATTGAAGGGTTGCTTCCAATAGCAGACGTTGTTATTGGTGCAGTGTTAACTCCCGGAGCTAAACCACCCACAGTGGTAACTAGAGAAATGCTTAGTTTGATGCAAGCTAAGAGCATTTTATCGGATGTCGCTATTGATCAAGGTGGTTGTTTTGAAACATCTAAACCGACAACACATAGCGAACCTACATATGAAATTGATGGTGTTATTCACTATTGTGTTAAAAATATACCATCTGCAGTACCATTTACTGCTACAAATGCTTTAAATGAGGCTACAAAGCCGTTTATAGCCAGATTAGCAAGTAAGGGGATAGAAGGATTGAAATCAAATAATAACCTTCTTATGGCCTTAAATACGCATGATGGTTATTTGGTAAACAAAGAAGTGGCTGATGCTCACGATTTAAAGTATTCCGATCCAAGTAGTATTCTTTAAATATTAGCATTAAAGAATAACTTTAATATCTTGTTTTTATCTACAAAAAATAATAACCTAAAGTGATGCTTGAATCAAAAACAAAGCTATATTATAGTATTAAAGAAGTAAGTGAACTTACCACGCTTAAACCTTATGTCTTAAGATATTGGGAGTCAGAATTTCCATCATTAAAACCTTCAAAAAATAAGGCAGGTAATAGAACTTATAGGGAAAACGATATTAATGTAATACTTCAAATAAAGGCATTGCTCTATAATAAAAAATTTACGATTAAAGGTGCAATAGAGGAGATGAAGGGCGGTTCTAAGTCTCAACATCTTGGAGCGAGTATCAGTGATGGTGATATATCGGTTCTTAAAGAAATTCGAAATGAATTAAAAAACATCTTAAACGAACTAAATAGGCATTAATTTTATGGATTCCTCTATAATACTTACGTATGCAATTCCAGTTTTTTTACTACTCATCATCATTGAATTTCTTTATGGTGTTATGAAAGGTAATAATAATTATAGATTAAATGACGCTTTGACAAGTCTCTCGCTAGGTTTGATTAGTCGATTTACTCCATTACTAGGCCTAGGTTTTCAATATGTAGCTTATAAGTATGTTGCTGAATACTATAATTTAAAACTATTGAATTTAGAGGAGATATGGGTTTGGATATTTGCTTTTATTCTTTATGATATTTGTTATTATTGGATGCATCGTATCCATCATGAAGTAAAGGTTTTTTGGGCAACGCATGTGGTACATCATCACGGCGAAGAATATAATTTAGCAACTGCTTTAAGACAGACGAGTAGTGGGTTTTTATGGAAATGGGTATTCTTTTTACCTATGTTTATTATCGGTGTTCCTCCAGAAGTATATGTTAGTGTCGCTGGAGTTAATTTAGTCTATCAATTTTGGGTCCATACTGAACATGTTGGAAGGTTGGGATTTCTTGAATATATCATTATAACTCCATCTAATCATAGAGTTCATCACGCTCAAAACGATGACTACTTAGATGCAAACTACGGTGGAGTCTTTATTTTATGGGATCGTATTTTTGGAACATTTATAGACGAAAGAAAAGATTTAAAACCTGTGTATGGAACGGTTAAACCTTTAAAGTCTTTCAATCCTTTTTGGGCAAATATTGAAGTGTTTTATCAGATGGCTTTAGATTCTTATAGAACAAAAAAACTTAAAGATAAATTTTATGTTTGGTTTTCTCGTCCAGGTTGGAGACCAGATGATGTTAATGAGAAGTATCCTCTAAAAAAGAATGATTTAAGTAGTTTTGAGAAATATGATCCTCAAATAAGTAATAAACAAAAGATGTTTGGATTTTTTCAATTTACGATGATCAATGCCTTAACTGTTATAATGTTATTCAATATGGATAAATTTTCTTATTCTGAAATGCTATCTGTAGCAGCCTTAGTTGTAACCTTAGCAATTTCTAATTCTTTTATGTTAGACGGGAAGAAGTATGCTAATAAGGTTGAAATATTTCGACTATTTGGTGTGCTCATATTTTTATATTTTGGATTTTTTACTAGTTTTATATATTTAATTTTACCTCACACTATTATTACCCTTATGATAATTTTATTTTTATCGAGAGACGATAATTATAGTCTAGCATCATAAAATAATTAATACCTTAATTTGGTAGCCAACTAAAAGCCTTTTAGTATATAATTACTGAGAGGCTTTTTTGTCTTATTAACATGAAAGAAATAGTATTAACTTGATTGCATGAAAATGAAAAGATTTTTTAACTCAATTGCAGTGGGAGTAGGAATATTCCTCGCCTCTTTTTTGGTGCCTGTTATTGGTGGAATTATATCTATTCCTATGAGTTTAATCGGAGCATGGATGTATTATGATCACAGTAGATAGAAGTTTGTATAAACTTTCCTTATTTTTGCTTAGTTTTTTTAGCATCATTATGGCAGAAGAAAATACAAATCAAAAAGAAGCTTTCTTTGCAGCGGGATGTTTTTGGGGCGTAGAGTCCACATTTCAGCAATTGGAGGGCGTAGAATCAACAACGGTTGGCTATACTGGGGGTAACGTAAAAAATCCTTCTTATGAGCTAGTATGTACTGGGATAACAGATCATGCTGAAGCTGTTCAAGTAGTTTATGACGCAAGTGTAATTTCTTACGAAGAGCTTTTAGATACTTTTTTTGAATTACATGATCCAACAACAATTGATAGACAAGGTCCCGATGTAGGATCTCAGTATCGTTCAGCGATATTTTATACTAACGAAGAGGAGAAGACCTTGGTTGAGATCAAAATTAACCAGGTGAATGAGTCTGGAAAATTTCGATCAAGAATCGTGACAGAAGTAGCTCCTGTAAACAATTTTTACGATGCAGAAGATTATCACCAAGATTATTACAAAAAAAGAGGTATAATTGGTTGCGCAATATAAAACCGGGAGAATAGGATGAGATTTCAAAAAAGTGTTTATTTATTATCGTTTTTACTATTAGTTGTTTTTACTTCTGACTTACAGGGTCAATTTAGAAGAAAGAAGGTTAAGCTTAGCGAGACTAATAAAATTGAAGAGTTTATCAATGATCATATCCAGGATCCATTTATGATAGAGCATATTCAATCTATTCAATCAGAGTTAGTAAAACTTGGATTTGAAATTCTTCCACCAGAAACAAACGGAGATTTAACAGTAGAAGTTATGTTTGAAGATTTTAATTTTGATCCTGTTTATGGGTCTACTGCAGATCCGAGAACGTCACATATTATTTTTAGAAATCCAAAAACAAGTAAAGTTATTGCAAAGTTTATGTCTAATTCCATACTACAAGATGATGATTTTGATGGTCCAATGACCAATGCTTTTGGTAATTCAACATCGTCTATGCGTAGTGGCTATGGAGAAAGTTCAAATCAGCCAATCGATGTGAATGCTATTATTGTAGATTGGATGAAACAAATTAAAAACTTCTACTAAACCTTGGCCTATAATCACAAAGCTATTGAACCTAAGTGGCAGAAGTATTGGTCTGACAATGAAACATTTAAGACGGGTACTGACAGTGAAAAGCCAAAATATTATGTTCTTGATATGTTTCCTTATCCTTCTGGATCCGGTCTTCATGTAGGGCATGCTCTTGGATATGTTGCAACAGATATTGTTGCCCGATTTAAGAGAATGAAAGGATTTAATGTTCTTCATCCTATGGGCTGGGATGCTTTCGGACTTCCTGCAGAACAATATGCTATAAAAACAGGAACTCACCCTAAAATTACTACAGCTGATAATATCAGTAATTTTAAACGTCAAATTAATCAATTAGGCTTTTCTTACGATTGGTCTAAAGAGATAAATACAACAGATGCGGACTATTATAAGTGGACGCAATGGATCTTTCTACAATTATATAACAAAGGCTTAGCTTACGAAGAAGAAGTGGCTGTTAATTGGTGTCCGGAATTACGTACGGTACTTGCCAATGAAGAGGTTGTCAATGGGAAGTCTGAGATAGGAGGCCATCCTGTCTATCGAACACCGATGAAGCAATGGATATTAAAGATAACTGACTATGCAGAATCTTTACTAGAAGGTTTAGATGACTTAGATTGGCCTGAAAATATTAAAGAGCTTCAAAAAAATTGGATTGGTAGATCTGAAGGGGTAGAAGTAAGTTTTTCTGTCGACGGATATCCTAATGAAAAAATTGATGTATATACTACAAGACCTGACACTCTTTTCGGTGCAACTTATATGGTTCTTGCTCCAGAACATTCACTGGCTAAAAAAATAGTATCAGCAGATCAGTCTCCATTGCTGGACAAGTATATTGAAGAAACTCAGAAGAAATCAGACTTTGATAGGACAGAAGTAAATAAAGACAAAACAGGTATTTTTACTGGCTCTTACGCCATAAATCCCTTTAGTGGTGAAAAAATGGAAATATGGGTAGCTGACTACGTCTTAATAAGTTATGGTACTGGCGCAATTATGGCTGTTCCAGCACATGATGAAAGAGATTGGGAGTTTGCAACTAAATATAAGTTACCTATAAAGCAAGTTGTAGAGGGTGGAGACATAACAAAATCAGCATTTACAGCTAAGGGAAGTGCTATTTTAGTGAACTCAGAGCATAGTGATACATTATCTCTTGATGGTCTTGATGTGGATACTGGAATTGAAAAGGCGATAGAGTTTATAGAAAAAAATGGATTAGGCTCTGGGACAGTAAATTATAAGCTTAGAGATTGGTTGTTTTCTAGACAGCGTTATTGGGGCGAACCATTTCCTATTATTCATACAGAAGATGGAATCACGACAGTTAAGGAATCAGACTTACCTGTGCGATTACCAGAAGTAGAAAATTATAAGCCATCAGACGATGGAAAATCTCCACTTTCTACTATTGATAATTGGGTTGAAGTAAAAGATTCATCTGGAAATATTGTTGGACTTAGAGAAACAAATACTATGCCACAATGGGCTGGTTCTTGTTGGTATTATCTAAGGTTTACAGATCCGTCTAATCATACCGAAGCTTGGTCAAAAAAGAATGAGAATTATTGGATGCCTGTAGATTTATATATAGGAGGGCAAGAACATGCTGTTCTACATTTATTATATGCTCGATTCTGGCATCACGTTTTATATGATCTAGGTTTATTGTCGACAAAAGAACCGTTTAAAAAGCTATATAATCAGGGAATGATTCTTGGTGACGACGGATCTAAGATGAGCAAGTCAAAAGGAAATGTTATTAACCCTGAAGATATTATAGAAGAATATGGTGCTGACGCTATGAGGCTTTATGAAATGTTTATGGGACCATTAAACAAATCAAAACCATGGAATACAAAAGGATTACAAGGGTGTTATAGATTTGTTAATAAACTGTGGTTTATTATTGTAGACGAAGAGGGAAGTTTGTCCTCAAAGATAGGAGCAGAACATACCCCGAATAAAGAAACATTACATTTACATCATACTACCATAAAAAAAGTAGGAAATGATATTGAAAACCTACATTTCAATACAGCAGTTTCTCAATTGATGATTTATTGCAATCATCTACAGAAATGTGACACAATTTCAACCGAACTAATTACAGATCTAGTAAAAATATCTGCACCATTCATACCGCATCTCTCAGAGGAGTTTTGGTCGTTGTTAGGTCATAATGAATCAATATCTGATGCACCATGGCCAGAATTCAATGAAGTTTTAACGCAAACGGATGAAGTGACAGTTGCAGTACAGGTAAATGGTAAGTTAAGAGCTAATATAAGCCTAGATGTCGACTCAGATCAAGAAACAGCCGTAAATGCTGCATTAGAGCTTGAAAAAGTACAAAACTACACGTCAGAAGGATCTATTGTTAAGACTATCTATGTTCCAAATCGACTATTAAACTTCGTCGTTAAGTAAATCTGTCCCTTTTGACATTATCCATATAGTTCCAACAAGACTTAAAACTGCAATTTTTTGATAGGTTGCATGCATCGTTAAAGCTTCAATTGATTTCCATGGTGCTGGACCAACCTCAAGAAAGACTATATATCCAAGTACAATAAATGAACAAATAAATAGGGCATAAGTGACGTTCTTTAAGCCTTTTGAATAAAAAAGGTATGCATATATACCTAAGGTCACTAAAGCGCAGTTAAACACAGAATTAGCGAAGAAAATATGAAGAGAGTATAGAGAAGGAACATCAGCGGGAGTAAATATGACTCCAAGCAAGCTAAGAGATCCACATGCAGCCGATATTTTAGCTAGAATACTAATTCTAGGCTTATCTTTTGAAAAATAATCTGCAGCGTTAAACAGATAAAAAAATGAAGCAGTGATTTGAGTTAACATTCCAATTGAAAACAAAACGATAGATATGGTATTATCATCACCGGAATGACTAGTTGTACGCCCTAGATCACTTATGAAATTTGTAAAAAAGTTATAGTAGAGTGTTTGTTTTTCAATGTAATTACCACCACCATAAAAGAATGCTGCTAGAGTTAGTAGCCCGATGTAGGAGAGTAGTAGTCTCCTTGTATTTTTACCTAGTGTATTTCTCATATTCCCCCAATTATACATAATCTTTATTATGCGTAAATTAACTACTAATAGTAAATATCTCCCTGAAGCAGATATCAGCGATATTCTCTGTCCTCGATATAATGCTTTCTTCGTTCCATAACATATGATCATATTCCTCACCACAAATGATCTCTAAATGATTTATTAAATCTGTATTTATATCTAATGAAGAGCCAGTCTGATAAACAGAAACTTTTCCTTTCTCTATTTCTTGATCGCCTACTAGAGACAATTGTTTAAGTCTGTAATTACTAGCTGCAGAATTTGGTGAATGAAGAAGAATTGTAAGATTTCCAATTTTATGTTTATATAGTTCTGATTCTTCATTAGGTATACCCCAAAATGTATTTGAATCTTTAGGCAATATGTGTTCTATCGTCATTCTAGAAAAATTTGTAACTGTTTCATCGCTAACCTGACCGGATAGATAATCATTATACTTAACGAGTATATATCGAATTTTAAAGTTATTTTTTCCATTAGCATAGATAGCGTTATTAAAACCATCTTTAAATCGAGCTTCAGAGGGTAGTTTTCTACTTAATTCAGAAATAAGCTTATCAAAAACTCTCGATACAGCACTCTTTCTTTGACTTGTTGATGTTATATCACAAGCCTTTTGAAGATCAATAGCATACCCAGAATACATTCTTTCGACTTTATTTGCTCTTTCACCGCAGATAGTATTGAAGTAAAAAGTAAAGTTTTCAATAGAAGATATTATTTTTAAAGGATTATAGAACTTCACTTTGTTAAAATTTCTAAGAATTGTCATTAGTAAAACGTTAACCTGAGTAACATTCATTTCTTTAATAAAACTTAAGCTCTGAATAATATCATCGACATTTGCTGTATTTGATCCAATTCTAGCTCTAAGACTGTCTTTATTGTCAATCGATAATTCTTTATATATCTCAGAATCGTCTCTAAATTGTTTAAGCAATTTAGGATAACCTATACTTCTCACTTTGTCCTTGATACCTTTGTATAGAGGTCTATATGTTAGAAAACTATACCTAGATAACCAAAAATATCTTACAAATTTCTTTATTTCATCTCCAGTATCATTAATATTTGAAAGCATAAGACCCCAATGCTTTTCAGCATCTTCAGCTTCTTGACCTTCATTCAACTCTCTAAAAAATAAATTTTTTAAGAGATCAGCAACTGAAAGATCTAATCCTCTAGCATTTGTAGTTTCAAAGATTTCATATGCTACTTCTTCACTTTGAACAGAGATTTTAACAATTTCTAATCTTCTTAATTGAACATTTATTTTACGTAATTTTTCAATTTTTTCAGGTTTTGTGTCTAGCTCTTCTAGCGTTGATAAAATGCTTTTTTTGATGATTAAATAGTTGGATATAATCCTTAACTCTTCTTTTGATAAAATTATACCATCAATATTTTTATTTGTATCTACAATTTGTTTTTTTGTATAATTTTTTAGATTAGTTGTTGATCCATCTAAATGAGTTTTTTTACCTTCTTGGATATATGAATTAAAAAATTTTTCTGTCGATAAGCCTGGTTGAACTCTAAACACCTTAGAATCACTTCTTGGATCAGTATATTCAAGATTGTCAAGAAAAGCAGTTCCATTGTTGTCATTTCTTCCTTTATACTGTATATACAAGTCTAGTAAAACTCTAGAAAATATTGTTGTCGTTAAAAATCTTTGTTGACCGTCAATTATTTCAATTTGTCTTTCATCTTCATTTGCGACATTTAAAATAATAGATCCTATAAAAAATGATCTTTCATCTGAACTGTTTACATCTGAAATAAATTCATCAATATGTGTTTTAGTCCATTGGTAAGGTCTCTGATATCTAGGAATAATGAATTGAACTTTTCTGTCAAAAAAACATTCACCGATTGTTGCATTAGTAGCTGTAAAGTTATTTCTTGGCATAAAAAAATATATAAAAACTATTACAACCGATCAACATATTACTATTATGCAAAATATAGGTTAAAGTATTCAGGAAATCTCTTTTTAAGATACTTTAGACCCGATATCCCATCTATCACTCTTTTAGCAGCACCATGCCTTATTAGCACTTCAGTTTCAGGTCCTTTTATAGGTATATCGATCTTTCTCTCCTTGCCATCTATCACTACTTTGTCTTTTTTAGATTTATATATATGGACAGGAGCTTTTTCTAATTTTTTAATATTAATTACAAAAACATTTTTACCATCTATGTCTTCAAGCTTCCAGCTACAGTTTAAACGAATCTCATCTGTAAAAAATTCTGTCCATTTGTTATACATATACAAATCTAAGTCATCGTAATTTTTAAAAGATTTCCCCAACTCTCTAACCCCCTTAATTTTGCCGCTATCATTAACACCTATAATTATTTTTCCGCCATCAGTATTTAAAAAAGATGCTATAGTCCTAAATATGTTAAATGTCATACTCTTCGCAATGACATGTTTTTTATTCTGCTCCCCCATTAAAGATGCCTTAAATTCTACTGTTTGACATTCTCCCATTTTAATTGCATTTATAGTACTTAACTCTCTCTTCTTATAGCTCTTCCTAATAAGACTTATGTCTAATGCTTTTACTGTAGTTTTTTTAGCATTTTTAGGCTCATATTCACCTTTTGAAGTTTTCCACTTTATATGTCCTGGCTGCGTATTGTGACAGTCTTGACAGAGAGCTTTCAAATTATTCTCGTTATCATTGCTTTTGTTTCCATCTTTATGATGCGTATGAAGAAGTCTTCTATTGTTTTTATAGCACACATTACAAATTTCACATGTCCAATTTTGTTTTTCTCTATATGAAATGCTTTTTTGGGACCAATTCTTTGATCTAGGCTTTGGTGTATAATCTTTTGAATATGTATTTGGAAGTTGGTTTAGTAGTGAAGATTCAGTTTCATTATACTTTGAGAAATATTCTGTAATACTAAAATTATCACGACTACCTGTAAATATAGGATCAATTGGATATATTTTTTTCATATGATTCAAGCAATGCATACATACCTTTAAATCTGCATCAATTTCTTTTTTAGTGTCGGGCTGAATGATAGGAAATAATCCATCAGATCTATCTGTTTTCACATATCTCAAATCAAATCTTTTTGCTTTTCTCATTCCTTGCAGTGTCGAGCAGTTTGTTATATGATATTTTGGTAGATAGTCCACTGCTGTACCATACTGAAAATAAGACGATGGCTCTTTAATATAGACCGTTATTTTTCTACCCGTAGTAACATCTTCAAGCGTAGAATCAATTTTATTGATCAACTCATCATAGTCTTTCTCCTTTTTCAGCCCTACTCCCTTAGTGAGTTTGGGGTCTGATTTTTTAAAAGTTTTTTTCTTATAAGAAGGACCTTTGAAAGAATTGACAACTGTTATACCCATCTTTTCTCTGAGCTCAATCCACTTTTTTGATTTTGTATAATCAGGAAGTGTTATCTTTTCTTTGATAAACTTAGCCATTTAAAGCTTAAAATTGATTGGAATGGAAATCCATACTGATACTTTATTTGGACCTTGCATTGCTGGAGAAAACCTTGTTTTTCTTATAGCATCTCTGGCTGCTTTATCAAGGTCAGGATTTACGCTTTTTAATATTTTAGTTCTGAGAACAGTTCCACTTTGATTGATATAAGCTTGTACAATTACCATACCTTCAATACGAGCATCTTGAGCTCTCCATGGATATTCCGGCCGAATAGGCGTTAATGGCTCAGGTACTTTATCGAAAGCAACAAATATATTATTTTCTTCAGATTCACTGTTATCAAGATCTATGTATTCTTCTTTTTGATTAGAGCTCATGTCTAATGAATGAGGATTTTCTTTAAGGTAGTTGTCATATTCTATTTTTTTCCGAATATTTTCTTCCGATAAAACTTCTTGAAGAATCTTATTTTCCTTTTCTAGATATTCAATTTCTTCTTCGAGATAGTCTTTATCATAGTTCAAATTATCTACAGTTTCTTGTAAGCTGCTTACTTCAATTTTTAATGAGTTATTCTGACTTACAATCCTATCTCTATCATTTCTTAGCAAAGATATTGTTCTATTGATATTTTTTCTTTCAATCTCTAATT
>AQSD01000014.1 GCA_000402755.1 Fidelibacterota bacterium SCGC AAA160-B08
GGCAAAAAGATATAGATAATGCGGCGTTAGCAATTGTGAATGCTAAGAAACCTATTATATTACTTGGAAACCAAGTCACGCAGAACAAAGAAGCTTTGCCGCAATTTATTAAGAGTTTAAACAAGCTTTCTATTCCTACGTATACATCGGGTATGTCACGAGGCTGTTTTAGCGACAAAGATACATTCTTTATGCGTCATAATCGTAAGCATGCTTTGAAGAATGCTGATGTTGTAGTAACTGTAGGAGTGCCACTAGATTTTCGTTTGGGTTATGGATTTTCTATTAATGCAAAAGCAAAAATTATTGCAATCAATAAAAGTAAGATAGATATGAAGAAGAATAGAAAACCTTTTATTGGTATTCAAGGAGATCCAACACGAGCAATATGTGAAATTGCCAAAGTGGTTAATCCTCCAAAATGTGAAGAGTGGACAAAAGAGTTAAATATTCTTGAACAGAATCGTGATAATGAAATTATACAGCAATCTAATATGCCAACAGATTTTGTTAATCCAATCAAATTATGTACTACTATTAATAATTTTCTAGACGATGATAGTATTCTAATAGCGGATGGCGGAGATTTTGTAGGTACAGCATCATATGTTGTACGACCTAGAGGACCTTTAAGTTGGTTAGATCCAGGGCCGTTTGGAACGCTAGGTGTTGGAGGCGGATTTGCTTTAGGAGCAAAAAGCGCATATAAGAATAAAGAAGTTTGGATTATTTATGGAGATGGAGCTTGTGCATTTAGCTTAGCTGAATTTGATACATTTGTTCGTCATAAATTACCCGTTATTGCTATCGTAGGAAACGATGCTTCATGGCAACAAATTGCCCGAGAACAGGTTGATATGCTCGGAAGTCCAATAGGAACAAATCTTGCCAATACAGCCTATCATCAAGTAGCAATCGGATACGGTGGAAAAGGTTATGCTGTGGATGATCCTGATAAATTAGAAGGCGTATTATTGCAAGCAAAAGAAGATGTAAAAAATGGACATCCAGTATTAGTGAATGTTCGTATTGGAAAAACAAATTTTCGGAAAGGATCTATATCAGTATGATTGATAAAATTAAATTTATAACTATTCTATTAATGTCATGTTTTTATATGAATGTTGGAGTGAAGCATTTTATTGAACCGGAATGGTTTATACAAATTATGCCACCTAATTTTCCGTTTCATTTAGCTTCAGTGTATATTAGCGGATTTTTCGAAGTTTCACTGGGTTTCTTGCTATTGATACCTAAAACACGATATTATGCTGCGTGGGGGCTTATTTTGCTCTTAATTGCAGTATTCCCAGCTAATATCTACCTTGCTTTAACCAATGGAGATGCAATGGGTACTACAGCGGCAATTGCATGGGGAAGACTTCCATTTCAATTTCTATTTATTGGATTAGCCTATTGGCATTCAAAAGATGTTTGAAAAAGTATTAAATAAGGTCATGCATTTTTTTGCTTGGCTTATTATTAATTCAAAAGATAAATAAAGGAGTTTAAAATGTTAAAAAAGATTTTACTATCATTGCTCATGGTTGGATTTGTATCAGCAAATACACCGAAGGTTATATTAATTACTGGAACTGCATTAGGTATTGGAAAGTCTACTGCAGAATACTTAATTGATAAAGGTCATATTGTTTACGGGGGAGACATTCTTGTCGAAGAAAATCTCTATTTAAATGATATTGGAGGAATAGCGCTTGAGATGGATGTCACTAATCAAGAGCATATTGATAAAGCAGTTCAGCAAATCATTAATGAGCATGGAAGAATTGATGTTCTAGTAAATAATGCTGGTTTGGGCGTATATGGAGCTATTGAAGAAGTAACTATGGAGGACGCTTATTATCAGTATGATGTTAATTTGTTTGGATTAGCTAGAGTTACAAAATCAGTACTTCCTCATATGAGAAAGCAAAAGAGTGGAACGATAATTAATATTAGTTCAGTGTTAGGAGAAACTTATGGTCCTTTAGCAGGATGGTATTTGTCAAGCAAGCATGCACTAGAAGGTTGGTCAGATGCATTAAGAGTAGAATTAAAAGAATTTGATATTGATGTAGTTATTGTGCAGCCTGGAGCTATAAATACTAATTTTTTTAATGTTTCGGGAAGTTATTTAGATAAATACAGAGAAGATTCTAATTATCTACATTTGTATGGACAACCGGTTACTGATTCAGAAAGCTCAGTTCTCTCAAATCAATCCGATCCAATTGTAATTGCAAAAGTAATAAATAAAGCAATAAATGCTCGTAATCCAAAAACTAGATATGCTGCTGGAGCTTACAGTAAGCTGGGTAAATTTTTAAGACGAATTATGACAGATAAAATGTTCGATAGATTCATTCTTTTTATTAATTGATTCAAAAAAGAGAAGGAGGTGTATATGTTTAAAAAATTTATTATATCAATGTTACTTATTGGAAGTGTTTTTGCAGTTGATAAACAAAAAGTTGTATTAATTACAGGTACCGCTCATGGTATCGGAAAATCTACTGCTCAATATTTAATTGATAAAGGACATATTGTTTATGGTGGAGATATCCTGATTCAAGAAAATCAATATTTGAACGACATTGGTGGAATTTCATTAGAAATGGACGTAACAAAACAAGATCATGTCGATAATGCTATTGCACAAATAATTGCGGAACAGGGTAGGATAGACGTATTGGTGAACAATGCTGGAATTGCTGTTGGTAGTGCTATTGAGGATGTATCAATGGAGGATGCGATGTATCAGTTTGAAGTAAATTTATTTGGTATTGGTAGAACTGTTAAAGCAGTATTGCCGCACATGCGAGATCAAGGAAACGGGACTATTATCAATATTTCTTCAGTGTTAGGTAAAGCATATAACCCTCTTTATGGATGGTACGTTTCATCGAAACATGCTCTTGAAGGTTGGTCTGATGTACTTAGACTGGAAGTAAAACAGTTCGGAGTAGATGTAGTAATCATTGAGCCAGGCATGATCAAAACAAACATCGGCAATTATTCAGCAAAATATTTTGAAAAATATAGTAAAAACTCAGAATATAAAAATTTCTATGGCTCTCCAGATGATTCAGAAGAAAGTAGCTTTGGCGATTATTCTGATCCGATAGTAATAGCGAAAGTCATTGAAAAAGCAATAAGTGCTAAAAATCCTAAAACAAGGTACTCGGCTGGTGCATATAGCTGGATACTTTTAACAATGAGAAGTATATTACCGGACAAATGGTTTGATAGCTTGATTGTAAAGGTTACAGGTTAAGCTATAGTTTAAAAATTGGGGGCGATTAGCTCAGTTGGTTAGAGCATCTGCTCGACATGTAGAGGGTCGGGAGTTCGAATCTCTCATCGCCCACTTCCAATTAAAACGTAAAGTGAGCTTTACATTCGACACTTTTTAGCATATATTTAATATCATGAAATTCAAAAAAATAATAATATACTTATTTCTATCAATTACTTTGCTGCAAGCACAAAGTAAATCCTACAAAATTCTGAGTACAACTATTGAATCAAATATCCTGAAAGAGGGTATAGTTGAAATCCAAGAAACAAGAGTGTTTAGTTTCAAAGGAACCTATTCTTTTGTTTACAAAGATATTCGTAAAAAAGGGTATGATCAATTGTATGATATTCAAGTACTTGAAGGAGATAAACCTTACTTAAATACTGAAATTGAAAAAGAGGGAAATTTTAGAATTGAATCAAGAGGTAAATATTACCGTATTTATTGGTATCACTCGTCAAAGGATGAGGAAAAAACATTTACATTAAGGTATAAGCTAAAGAATCCTTTTATGGTCGGAAAAACAGACGCACAGTTTCGTTGGGTGTATTTAGATAATAAATTTGACAAGCGCCCTGGAAGGTTAAATTTGATACAAAGATTTGATGGCGATATTGATAGCAATGCGCTTTATTACTCTATAGAAAAGCCAATTAGATCTAAGAAATATCAATCTTCAATAAAAGAGAATGGTACTTTTGAATTGTATTCTGATTCTTTTACTAAGAATACTGTTTTACAGTTACGTACAATATTTCCGACTTCATACTTATCAAATTCACCTATCAATAATGAGGAATTTTCTCTTGCTGGATTACTGTTAGAGGAGAGAAATCAAAGATTGGCTATTTATGGTATTATTGCAATGGCGCTTTTTTCTTTATTGATTGGATTAAACTTTATTAGAAAATACTTGATTGATCATAAAGTAGAAATTAATGATGATTCAAGCTTTGCAGAATTTCCATCCAACCATCATCCAGTGTTAATAGGATGGCTTTTATGGCGACATCCAAGCGTTAGTGCGACAGGTATTCTTGGAACTTTATTCGAGTTAGCAAGTAAGAAAAAAGTTCATCTTGAGACGGTTGAGTCGGGTAAGTGGATTTTTAAATCAAAGAAATTAAAAGTTGATGTTATCAATCCGGATACATCTAATTTATCTAATAGTTTTTCAAAATTACTGCTTGATAGAATTTTAACAATCGGAACTAGCACTTATTTCTCAAAAATATGGCTTAAATATTCATTCTCTCATTCCAAGTGGAAACAAAATCGTACAAAAAAAATTAAGGAATTAGGATGGTTAGATACTTCTGGAGATCAAGAAAGAACTAATCTCATCCTACTCCAGGTAATTATATTTTTTTTAATAATTGGATTAAGTATTTTTTACGGAATATTTTGGAGTATACTTTTTACCATTATACCATCAACAATGCTACTGATGATTGCCTTGGGGTCCAGACTTACTAAAGAGGGTCAAGAATTGTTTTTAAGGTGGTGTGCATTTGGAGATGCGCTCAAAAAAAATAAGTTAAATATACAAGGTTTTGAACCAGACCTTTTATTACAATACTGTATTATCATGGGTATGCATGGGGAAGAGCTTAAAAAGGTTATCAATACTGCAAATCAAGACGGAACATGCTATATGTGGTATGGAGGAAGCACTCCTTCTGATGTTTCTACTATCACTGCTGGTATTGCCGATATTGCAACGACTGGAACAGCTATTTCTGCATCATATGGTGGTGACGGCGGCGGCGGCGGCGGCGGTGGAGCTGGCGGCGGTGGTGGCGGTGGAGCTGGTTAGATCATAGTAATCACGTCCTAATGATTGTTGAATTTTAACCTAAATCTTATTATTCCAATAGACATCTACTCTGAATAATCGTTAGATTTGTTGATTATGAAAAAAATACTAGTATCATTCTTAGTTCTCATTATTCTCAACTGTAGTGGTAGTAATGCTATAAGTAATGCAATTGATGAACTTCAATGTGAGTGCGACACTGTAGAATCTGCAAGCAGTTATTCTAACGACTATGAATGGAGAGAATTATCTAGAGTAGCAACCTATGAAAATGATATTTTAGCTTCCTGCATAGATGTTACAATCACTGAATGGACAACCAAAGATGATGAAGATAGGGATGTTTTTAGAAAGATCGCTATCGACTGTTCAATTAATTAATAGTTTTAAATTTTAATACTAATTTGATTATTTAAAATTTCTTATTAAGATTTAGTAGGATTAATAAGAATAAATGTTAAAAAAAGTAAACATATTAGCTGATAAATTAATGTCAATTCTCGATACAGTTTTTGGGGGTATTATTGCTGTATTTTTTACCCTAATTATTGTATATATGTTATTAAATGGAGGTATTAATTAATGAACGATATGATTGCTAGATTTGTGAGTTTTTGTCTAGATACAAAGTTTGTTATTCTTTTGATTATTATAGCATTTATTTTAAAAGTAACGAGTATTATTTAAAAATTAATTAAGGGGTAAAAAAATGAATTCAAATACATGGTATTTAATGATGATAATTTCAATATTAATGGCAGTGTTATTATTTTTGAATATTGCTGGTTATGAAAATGCTGCTGATGCACGTCAAGTTGGCGTTTTTGTCGGTCTGTGGGCACCAACATTTGGTATATTAGGTGTTAGATCTCAATTAAACGAGAAATAAAGGAAAGACAACTATGATTACTTGGGGTCCATTTACAATGCAACATGCAATAGAGATACCTATGTTATTTCTATGTATTCTATTTGTCGTCTTCATGGCTTTTAATATTGCTATGGATGAGTAGATAAGTCTTACTTATTTATCTGCTAAAATCAAAAACATCTAGGATTATACTTGCTATAGCTCAGCAATAGTATATAGATTCTAATTAGGTAGCCAACTAAAAATAACTAACTAAGGAGATATACTCTATGTATCTAAAGCAATTAGACATCAAACTTGACGAGTTTCATCTACTGAAACATCCATTTTATGTAGCATGGAATAACGGAGAATTAACACAAGAAATTTTACAAGATTATGCGGAGCAGTATTATCAGCATATCAAAGCATTTCCACGTTATATCAGTGCAACACATTCACTATGTGAAGATATTGAGCAGCGTAAAATCTTATTAGATAATCTTAGCGATGAAGAAGATTTTGAGAAAGATCATCCAATGCTATGGAAACAATTTGCTCTAGAAGTAGGAGCGAGCGCATCTGAGCTTGAAACAATTAAACAAGCAGGATATACAGAAGATATGATTGGAAACTTCTTTAGGCTTGCTAGATCTAGTTATGCAGAAGGATTAGGTGCTTTATATGCCTATGAGCGTCAAGTGCCAGAGATTGCAGACACTAAGATCAAAGGACTAGTAGATCACTATGATGTTTCATCTGATAAAGGATTAGAGTATTTCGTAGTACATAAAGATGCTGACGTAGAGCATCGTGAGCAAAGTGCTATGCTAATGAATCAACTATCCGATGACGATAGAAAGCTCGCAGAAGAGGCCGGAATGTCTACAGCGCATGTGTTGTGGGGATTTTTATCAGGTCTTTGTGATAAGTATAATATTCCAAACGAAAAGAACTAACTATCAGATATCTATTAGCATTTTTATTTACAGTTTCATCAATAACAATCGCACAAGAAGTTGAGCAGGCAGCTTCCTCAAAATCTGGATGGGGAGTCTATGGTGGATATCAGTCCATGCAAATCTCAGGCATAGAAGACGATGCATCTGATGAAGAGCTTGAAATGTTTGAAAGTAAGAGATTGGGATCATTTTATATTGGAATATGGAAAAATACGGACTGGAAAATTGGTTCGTTGCCAATAACTGTTGGTGCCGAATTAGGACATCGTGGAACTTCTACTAATTACCAAGTAGATCCTAGCGAAGATGAACCTTTGATGTATATAGAATCTGCTGAAATTTTAATTACCTATCTTGACTTATGGACTTCTGTAAATTATCGCATGTCAGATAAATTCAATCTATGGATTGGTCCATCAATTGGAATAAATCTTGATAATAAGGTTACATATAATGTTAGTGGACAAGAAGCTGAAAATTTTGATTTATCAACCGACGTTGACTTTGATGAGAATGATTTTGGAATTCTTCTTGGTGCTGGCTACTCAATTAGTGAAAAAGTAAGCATGAATGCTGGCTTATATCGTGGATTAAAAGATCACGATGGAGGAAAGTTCAATAACTTATTTTTAGATATTGGCTATAGCTTCTAGTTAGAGTCTCTTTAAGGAAGAAGAAATTTCATCTGATTGTTTTATTATCGAACTCCAATCTATGGTAGAGGACAGGTCTACGCCTTTTGTTTTTGCCAGAAAAACACACCAGACCTTTATAAATTCTGATGAAGGATAGAGGTATTTTATTCTTTTATCGCTTTGATCGCTTTGCAAATGGAGATATCCTCGTTTTTTTCCTAGAGCAACATAATTAACAAAAGATGATTTTGATCCATAGTCTGGACTTAATTGGTTGTAAATCTTAGATGGAGTTATCTTTTCTTCAGATAAGTAGTGAGACATGATAAATGTCGTTGCGATTCTCGATGTAATAGTACTTAGAAAAAATCTGATAAGATGAGATTTTTCTTTATCGTTAAAGCTTTGTGTCATAGCATCAAATACATTCGATGCTTGTTCTGCAAAATCTTTTTTCGTCTTAAGTGCCAAATTCGCCTCCTGAGCGTATTAGTGCCATAATCACAAAAACTAAATATTATATGGATTGATATTAAGTCTCAATAACAATTTAGTATGATAAATGATTATTGTAAAGATTCCTTTACTTATATTTGTTTTATCATGATATGATATAACGAGATACTCTCAAGTTTTCATTTATTTGAAATACAGTTTAAAATCATTATCTTGCGTTCAATAAAATGAAAATAAACGATATAAAAAAGACAATTACTATTGTTAATGATTATCCCATTAAAGGGATAGTATTTAAAGATATTACTACTCTATTAGAAAATCCTACAGCTTTTAAAGCCACAGTTGATTTAATGATAGAGAGAATTGCTCATTTAGAATTTGATAAAGTAGTGGGAGTGGAATCCAGAGGTTTCTTCTGGTGTGCACCAATTGCTTATGCGCTATCAAAGTCATTTGTTTTAGCGAGAAAGCCAGGCAAGCTTCCTAGGGAAGCCGCAGAAAAGCATTTCACGCTAGAGTATGGCACAAATAGTGTTCACATTCATAAAGATGCAATACAGCCTGGAGATAGGGTGTTAGTAGTAGACGACTTAATTGCTACGGGTGGTACTGCAACTGCAACAGCAGATTTATGTAGAGAGCTTGGAGCAACCGATATTCATACATTATGCTTAATAGATTTGCCGCATTTAGGTGGATCTAAAATGCTTGCAGAAAAGTATGGTGAAGTAATTACATTAATTGATTACTAGTCAGTCTTTTTCAAACATAGTAGCAAATTGGATAAACTTTAGATAGTTTCCAGAAATACTTAATTTGCCAGAAGTTATGGCATTTTTTGCATCCCCTATGCCCAGAACAATACCTTTCCATGTTGAGCTATCTACCGTTACTGTAATTTGGGGATCAATTGGTATGTCGTGTATAACCTCAGCAATATTATTGCGAATGATGATACCAAATTTATTTCCAGTATCGCTCATATGAAATCCAACTGTTATAAATTTATTATTAGCTTTATCGGGATTTAATCTTGGAGGCATTGCTTCAAAAATAGTTTCTATAGGAATCTGACGAATTTGATCTTCCGTTAGATTGAAAGTTAAATCAGGTATAATTCGTTCATTAATTTCATAAGCTTCTGATAGATAATAATTTCTTGCAATAGGATTAGTTTCTTTCTTCGAAAGCTCTTCAAGAGATAACGAATAAAGGTTTTTAATTTCATTGTCGTCTGGAAAATTAATTGCTCCAATTTGACATAATTCTGCAGCCCATTGAAATTCTTTATTTTCCAATGCTTCATTAATTAGTGTTAATAAGTTATCTTTACTTCCAATGATTTTAAAAATATTTTTGCTACGTACTTTTGTAGATAGAGGTTCTAAATTTACTGCTTTACCGTCGAAGAATCCTAAATATCCGTTATATACATTTCGAATACTCCAAGAAACTTTACCATACTGCTCACGTAAATCAAAATTTTCTTTAAAGAATTTTGGATATTCAAATTCTTCTACAAGCTCATCTGGTGTTTTGCCTTTATTTGCTCCTCGTACAGCATAATCATGAACATATTGAATTGCATCACGATAAATAGTTAAGCGATCCTGTACTTCCTTTTTATTGGAAAGAAAAGGTCCATGGGAACTGACAAGATATGTTGGATTGTATGCACGCATTTCATCAACAGATTTATACCACTTATAAGTATCGCGATATGATGTTCCTCTTATTGTATAAAGATTCGGAAACCGCATATAATAATTATCACCTGAGAAGACAATTTCTTTGTCTTTGTAATAGATAATAATTTGATCATCAGTTTCACCTGGAGAGTGAACTACTTCTAGCGTAACTCCAGCAATGGTAAGTATATTTTTTTTACCTTCCAATAAAACCGTAGGGTATACTACGGGAGGTTGTTCGAAGTCAAAATCAAGAGTAAAGCCTAAGCCGTGTCCTCGTTGTAGTTCTTTAGGTAGGAAGAAGCCAAATTGTTTCATTCCTCTTTTTGTTAATATAGGTTTTAATAAATTGTTTTGATCATAAAAGCCTTTTCGGAAGGTTTCATGAGCATATATTTCTGTATTTTTATCAACAAAAGGAAAAGCTCCTCTCCAATGATCTACATGAGAATGAGTATAAAAAATAGCTTCAATTGGTTGATCAGAAATTTCTTCGAATCGTTCTCGAATTTCTGCTGCCAATACATCACTTTCAGTAACATCAATAATAATGTTGCTACCATCGCCAACAATTAAGATAGAATTAGCTAAACCATAGCCAATAGCCACATAAACATTGTCAACTACTTGATAGATATCTTTTTCAAAATAATAATCATCATCTATACTAATCTGATCGTCAACCTTTGAAAACCATTCGTTAAAAGAGGTGTTTGTTGCTTTTAAGCTATCAACCAAAAATTCTTGGGAGATTTCTGGAGTTTCTTTTTCTGTTTTGGAACAATTGAGTACAATTAAGCATATCAAGAGTATGTTAAATATTTTATAATGCATTTTCAAATATACGTCATTATAAATAATATTTTTAGATAAATTAAGCGATAACTATGAAACATATTTCTTACGCAAGAGACAAATTTGTATCGACAGACGAAGTAAGTCTGAGTATTTTAGGCAATTTTTTAAGTATTGTTAGAGGATATCAAGTCTTTACTTTTCTGAAGACCGTAAATAAGGGAAAGCCTGTATTTTTAAATCACCACCTTGATAGAGTGCTCGATAATGCCAAGTCTATGAATATGATTGTAAAGCAATCTAGAGAAGAAATTGAGGAGCTAGTTCAGAGTACTTTAGATCAGAATAGTTTCGATGTTACAGAATGTAATATTATGATTCTGCTAGCAGGAACAACGCCAATAGACACTTCAGCGCTTATTACGGATGAGCCTATTGACCTTTTTGTTATTATAACGCCCATTAAGGCCTTTCCATCTAAATCTTACGAAAAAGGAATTGCATTAGGTTTGTTTGATTATAAGAGGCTTGATGGTGAACTTAAGACTCCATTCACCTATTTTGGTGGATTAAAAGCACAACACGCTGTTGTTCGAAACACTAATTATGATGAAGCGCTATATACTAGCAATAATATGGTTCTAGAGGGAACCACATTTTCTTTTTTTGGTATAATGAATGATGGAACTGTTATCACATCGCCTGCAGATGGTAAAATATTAAAAAGTGTAACGCGATTAGTATTACTAGATCTGCTAAAAAAAGCAGAGTTAAAAGTCTTAGAATCACATATTTCTATCGAAAAAGCTTTGGAATGTAGGGAAGCATTTATTGTATCAGCCAATCGAGATGTTATACCGGTTATATCTATTGAAGGACATGTTATTGGTGATGGGTTAGTGGGTAATCACACTAAATCAATTATGGGTCTTTATCAAGATGTTATCAATGCTCTTTAGTGATAATATTTAGAACTAGTTCTTATTGTAGCTTTGTTATTTTTTAATTATTTTTATTGAAACATATTTATGTAGTAAAGCGTATATATTTATTATAAACAACAACTATAAAGGTAAATAATATGAAAAATTTTCAACTATTAGCCCTATCAAGTCTTTTTGTTTTTTCTTGTGCAATGAATGCACCAACAGCATCCGCTCAATCTAATGATTTTACCCTAGGTAAAGTTCAATCACAGCTTTCTGAAGGAATGAGCTCATCTCAGGTTGTAGAATTATTAGGATCTCCAAATTTAGTAACTAGCACGCAAGGTGGTGGTGAAGCATGGACATATGACAAGGTATCTCAAGAATCTGAAGCTTCAAGTATGTCAGGAGCAGGGGCAGGTTCAAGTGGAAACTTTTTTGGTATTTTTGGAGGAGGACGTAGTAAAAATTCTACTACGAGTAAGAATTTAACACTAATTGTTAAATTTAATGCAGACGGTCTTGTTTCTAGTTATAAATATCAAAGCATTAAGTACTAAATGAGAAATATCTCTCTTTCTCTTTTTCTAGTGACTGGTTTCTTATTAGTCGGATGTGGTGCAGGTATATCTGATCGTACTACTGCGGTAAAGCGAGCAATCGAAACCAGGGAGTATGACGTTGATATTAAGACCTTAATGAATGCATCAGTGGGCGCATTTCAAGATCTAGGCTATACTATCGATGTTCTAAATAGTGACTATGGATTAATTACTGGAAGTAGAACCCAAGGAACACAAACAGTAAAGGTAGATACAGGACCTGACAGTATTATAGAAGGAATAGGAGCTATCCTTTTTGGATTTGAGGGTCGTTCAGATGATATTCTTATTACTCCATTAAAATTATCAGCAACTATTACTATTAAAGAAATTTCTTCTAATCCTTTGATCTCATCGTTGAGAGTAAACTTTGAAAGCGGAGGAAAGAAGTACTCAGATCTATTCTTTAGATCTTTCTTTGCTGCTATAGATCAATCTATATTTCTTGATACATCAATAGAAGATTGATAATGTCAAAAAGACAAGTATTTTCACTATTTGTTGCTTTTAATTTTCTCTTAGTGAGTTGTAGTTCTTCGAGTTCATCAAAGAAAAAAACTGTAGCAGCGCAACGCGCTGTTGAAACCAGAGAATATGCCGTAGATACAAAATCATTAATGCAGTCTTCAATAGGAACCTTCCAAGATCTTGGATTTACGATTGATACTATTAGTGAAGAATTTGGTTTAATTACGGCTAGCAAAGTTGAAAAACCTAAAAAGAAAAAAAAATCAGATGCTGAAAAAGCACTATCTGCTCTTGCAATTGTTGCTGTTCTTTGGTGGGTAATTAATTCTGATGGGGATGATGACAAAAAATCTTCTGGTAGTGGTGGCACAACAACTGTCGTTAAAGATTATAAGCTTACTGCTACATTAACAGTAAAGGCTATTTCAGAAACTGAGCCTTTATCGTCATTGCGAGTAAATTTTGGAGGAGGAAAAAGAGAGCGTTCTATGCAATTCTTCAAAGAATTCTTCACTGCTATTGACAAATCATTGTTCTTGGATGATAACTTAGATCAAGCACAAGAGATTGATTTAGAAATAGACAATTAAACAACTTCTTATTTTTCAGATTTTTTCTTATACTTTATATCAACAATTATGCTAAGAAAAATCTTAATCTATTTATTTATTACTTTACTGTCGGTAAATAGTATCTTTGCATCCACTGGTACAAAGAGTCATTCCGCTGAAATGTTAAGCAGGGGACGATATATTCCTATTGCGATATCAGACGACTTCTTAGTCACAGCTAAAACATTCTCATCGCTTACATCTAGAACGGTAGATATTTATGAACTGTATAGCGGCATTGGTTCTATGAGTAAAACTAAAGAGTTGACATCGCCAAATCCATTATCTGGAGATGATTTTGGTTTTAGTATAGCATTACATAATAATTATTTACTTATAGGCGCCCCCGGATCAGATGACGGTAATGGAGTAGCGTATTTATATCGTAAAGACTATTCAGGGGAGTGGGTTTTAGTAAAAACCTTTGAAAATCCTAATGCAACGACAGACCCTAGTCAGTCTCAAAAATTTGGATATAATGTAGCCTTGAATGATAAGTATGTTGCCATTGCATCACCTTTTTTTGATGATGGTACCGTATTTATATATGATTTTAATCCAGAGTCTGAAGATTTTAATAATGCGCGAACAACACCATTCGAAGTCATTGACGTACGAAAGTTAGGAGATGTCGAGGGTTGTTATGCTGCTGGTCCAGAAAAATTTGGATTTGGAGTATCTATGTCTTTCAATAACAATAAATTACTTATTGGTTCATTAAAAGAGTTTGTACATCTTGTTGAGTTTAAGAATGGAATTGTATCTGGTGTTAATATTTTATCTCCTGAAAAAGACGAGAAAGCTAATGATGGTAAGGGACGTTTTGGTCAATCTGTCTATGTTGGAGATTCTAGTATTTATATCTCTGCTCTAGAAGATAGTAATGGTCAAGGCAAGGTGTTTGTATATCCTTATATAGATACTAACAATAGGACCGATGAAAGTCCTTGGACAAGTTTTTATACTATTCAACCTTCAGATCTAGTAGAGAATAGCTATTTTGGATACCAATTCAGCGAACTTGACAATCAGTTAATTATTAGCACATTTAATCAATCTGATTTGTATTTATATGATAAGAATGAGCTTAATAATCAATTTGTGCTTAAAGATATTATTAAGAATGATAATTATGCTAGTTCTGATTATTTCGGTAGAAATGTTGCTTTATTTGATAATGCGCTTATTACAGATGCTTATTACGCAGATGAGCTAGTGTTGTATAATAATTTATCTACCAGTCGACAATCTTTTCAAAATTTATCAACAAAAGGACCTGTTTTATCTATTAATGCGAAAGTGGAATGTACTGGAGGTACTGCAGGATCTTATGATTGCAATAATATTGATTTAATGGCGTTTATGGACAAAACAGATATTGGTGGAGGAAATACCACTAGTTTGAATGATATTTGGGGATGGACAGACCCTATTACCAATAGAGATTATGCACTTGTTGGTATGAGCAATGGAACCTCTTTTGTCGATATTACTACACCAGATAGTCCCGTATATGTTGGAAGATTGGCAACACATAGCAGTAATTCTACATGGCGTGATATTAAAGTATTTAATAATTATGCTTTCATTGTATCGGAAGCGGGTGGTCATGGTATGCAAGTATTTGATTTAACAGTATTAAG
>AQSD01000015.1 GCA_000402755.1 Fidelibacterota bacterium SCGC AAA160-B08
CAGAAGAACCGGTAGCAGAAGAAGCTCCAGTTGAAGAAGCTCCAGCAGAAGAACCGGTAGCAGAAGAAGCTCCAGTTGAAGAAGCTCCAGCAGAAGAACCGGTAGCAGAAGAAGCTCCAGTTGAAGAAGCTCCAGCAAAAGATTCAGATAAATAAAGTTTGAAACCTATAGTTTGGGTATTGGTAAATTAAGATATGAATATTTTTTTTATTACACCATTTCCTGACTCAATCAAGACTTTAGTCGAAAATAATATTGCTAATCAAGGAGTTAAGAAGGGATTAGTAAATATTGATATTGTTAATCCTAGAGATTTCACCAAAGACTCTTATAAAAAAATAGACGATGAACCTTATGGCGGAGGAAGTGGGATGGTCATGATGTGTCAGCCATTTTTTGATGCAATCGATTATTGCATAGCTAAGTCTGATAGTAAGCCAAGAATTATTTTTCCATCTCCAAGAGGAGAAATATTAAATCATTCTATTTCATCTGAGCTGAGTAAAGAAGAAGCATTAATATTTATTTGCGGTCATTACAAGGGGTTAGATGAAAGGATTATTGATAAATATGTAGATCTTGAAATATCTATTGGAGATTATATTATTTCAAACGGCGAATTATCTTCTATGATTGTATTTGACTCTATTGTCCGTTTAGTACCTGGAGTATTAAACAATTTAAATTCCGCAATGACAGATTCTTTTGTTGACGATTTACTTGATGCTCCTTATTTTACGCGTCCTAATCAAATAGATGGATTAAAAGTGCCAGATGTGCTATTATCAGGCAATCACAAGTCTATTAAAGATTGGAAAAAGAAGAAAAAAATTGAAATAACCAAAGACAGAAGACCTGATCTTTGGAGAAAGTATAAAAAATTAAATGATTAAAGATAGCTTAAGAGACGATATTCCAGATTTTAAGACCGGAGATACATTATCTATCAATGTTAATGTAAGAGAAGGAAAAAAAGTTAGACAACAGCTTTTTAAAGGCACTGTCATTGCACGTAAAGGCTCTGGTATCGCAGAAACTATTACTATTAGAAAAATGTCTGATGGTATAGGAGTTGAGAGAATATTTCCTCTTCATTCACCTGTTATCGCTTCTATTAAAGTGGATAGAGTCAATAAGGTTAGAAGAGCAAAGCTTTATTATTTAAGAGGTCTTTCTGGTAAAGCAGCAAGATTGGCTGAAAAAAAATAAAGATTGATTTATAGTACCTTGCTATTTGTTCTAAGCTTATCTCACATGTCTGTCCATATTGTAATGATGCTAATTCCAAGCATGTTTATCAATTTGATCAATTTTTATGATCTTAGTGCATCATCTCTCGGTTTAATTTTTAGTATTAGTAGTTTTTGTTTTGGTCTTGGTTCTTTACCTATGTCTTTATTATATAACAAATATGGACCTAGAGTATTGCTTGTTTTTTCTCAAATAGGAATCTTTATTACCGCTTTTTTAGCATCTAATTCTCAAAGTATTGAAAGCTTTGCAATCTTTAATATTTTTTTAGGTCTTTTTGCAAGTATTCATCACCCTGTATCGCTAACTCTTATATCGGAAGTATTTGATAAGAATATATCAAAAGCAAATGCATTTCATGGCGTCTTTGGAAGCTTAGGTGTATCTATTGGGCCATTGCTATGCTATTATGCAATTACTAATTTTGATTGGCAATTTTCATTCTTTCTCATAGCTATCTTTAATTTAATAATTGCACCTATAACCTATTTTGTCATTCCTAAAGTCAAAACAAAAGAATCACTGAATATGCTAGACTTTAAAATGGGAAATCAATTAAAGATGTTAAAAATATTCTCCCTTATATCTCTAATAGTAGGAATAGTGTTTACAATTTTTAATACTTTTATTCCATCTGTTTTCAAAGTTGCTATCGGAGAGCAGTCAAACTTATATGTATCAGGAATTTTAATATGTGGAATTTTTGGACAAGTATTATCAGGATTTTTTGGAGACAAGTTTAATAGGATAAAATTACTATCAATCGTTTTAATGGTATTATGTCCATTATTCATTGCTACATATTTTTTAAGTAATTTTTCATTAATTGCAGTTTCAGTCTTATTGGCTGTCTTTATGTACTCTATTCAGCCCTTGATTAACTCAATTATTAAAGATATCACTACTGCAAAAATTCGCTCAGTGGTATTTGGACTAAATTTCTTTTTAATGTTCGGAGTATCAGGTCTTGTTGCTGGATTAGGAGGATTAATTGCAGATTTATATAGTTTTGAGTTAATTTTCCCTATATTTTCGATATTATTTCCAGTAGGAATTTTTTTACTATATTTATTGTATAAAAACAAAGAGACAGTAGAGGTATAATGCTAGTAAGTATGACAGGTTTTGGTATTGGGCACTATGAAGATAGTAGCGTCGTTATAGACGTAGAGCTCAAGTCTTTTAATTCAAGATACTTTGAATTAAATACCAGATCTTTCGATTTGTCTGGAGAATCAGAGTATAAAATAAGAACTTTTCTAAAAAATAAACTTAAAAGAGGTTCAATTAATTTGACCGTTAAAATTGATTCTAAAAATCAATTAAAACTAAATAAGCATAAATTAGAAAGTATTTTGAATTCATATAGAGAGATAGAGAGCGAGTATAATTTAGATTTAAATTATAGCCATCTACTTAGAAATAATGATATTATGAGTTTTAGAACCTTACCTAAATCAATAGAAGGTAAAGTATTAAAAGCAATTAAGATTGCAACAGATCAGGTTTTAGGTATGAGACTCAAAGAAGGTAAGTCTATTGAGAAAGAGTTTATGAAATATATCTCTATTGCGAAGAAAGATTTAAAAAAAATTGAATCTATTTATTCAAAATCAGTGAAGAAGAAAATTAATTCGAAGGCAGCAAATGAATCTAAGATCGAAGAGTTAGAAAAGCTTGATGTAACTGAAGAAATTGACAGAACAAATAGTCATTTTAATCAAATAATTCTTTCTGTTAATTCAAAAGATATTTCGGGAAAAAAAATAAGTTTTATATTGCAAGAGATTAATAGAGAGTCGAATACAATTTTGTCTAAATTTTTAGATAAAAATATTGCTAAATATGCAATAAGTTTAAAAATGCAGGCAGAAAAATTAAGAGAGCAAGTGAGTAATATTTTATGAAAAATTTCTTTGTGATATCAGGATCATCAGGTTCAGGAAAAACAACATTATTGGAATTACTTTCTCGTGATTTGAATATGGATATTTCAGTTTCATGTACTACTCGGAAGAAAAGAAAGTATGAGATTGATGGAGTGCATTACTTATTTATATCAAAAGAACAATTCCAAGATATGGTTGACCAAGAAAAATTTCTTGAATATGAAAATGTGCATGGAGATTTATACGGAACACCATTAGATAGCTTGAAGGGATATATAGAAAAAGATAATTCTCTTTTTTTAGAATTAGATGTAAAGGGAGCCTTAAGTCTTAAAAGAATATACCCATCAAATACAATATCTATTTTTCTTTCACCGCCCAATTTAGAGGAATTAAGAACTAGATTGGTAAATAGATCAACAGAGTCTGCTGATGAAATTGAAAAAAGATTGAGTAGATTTGGAGAAGAAGACAATTTAAAAAAAGAATTTGACTATACGCTTATTAATGATAATTTCGAAACCACGTTTGAAAAGATAAAAAAAATGATTATTTCATTCACAAAAAAGGATTAAAAAATGGCAGTTAGCGCAATTTCTTTTAAAAAATTATTAAAAAAGACCGATGATATCTATGAGGCAGTGCTCGTTTCATCTAAAAGAGCAAGACAGATCTTACAAGATCGCGTTGTAAAACAAATGATTAATGACAACGAAGAATTAGTAGATGATGAAGGTATTTTTGCAGAGCCTGTTGTAAGAGAACATATTGATTATGACAAAGAAGAAAAAGTTACAAGTATTGCCCTAAATGAATTTTTAGATGGAAAAATTGATTGGAAAAAATCAGACGAATCAATTGACCAGTAATCTCAGTATAAAAAAACAATATCTCTCCCAAAACAAAGAATTATTTGGCAAAGAGATTTTTCTAGAATTAACCAAAAAATCTAAAACATCAAAAACTGTAATGATTCATGATACATGGTATGATGTACTTCAAAATGAATTTTCAAAAGATTACTGGAAATCATTAACAGGTAGTGTCCGTAATCTTTATAAAACAAAAGTAATATATCCGAATGCTAAAAAAGTATTCAACGCTTTTAATTCTACTCCATTTGATCAAGTTAAGGTAGTTATTATAGGTCAGGATCCATATCATGGAGCTGGACAAGCACATGGCCTATCTTTTAGTGTAGAAAAAGACACTAAGGTACCTCCTAGCTTACAGAATATATATAAAGAGCTAAATTCAGACTTGAATATACCTATTCCGAATACTGGCAATTTACAATCTTGGGCAAATCAAGGAGTTTTGTTATTGAATACGGTGTTAACTGTTGAAGCTAATGAAGCTAATTCACATAAAAATCTAGGATGGGAGATATTTACTAAGGCAGCTATTGAAGCCATATCTAAAGAATCAAAAAATGTAGTATTTATACTGTGGGGTAAGCAGGCACAGTCTCTTAGTTCTATTGTAAATGAAGATATTCATTGTATTCTTTCTTCAGCGCATCCCTCACCATTGTCAGCATATAACGGATTTTTAGGTTGTAAACATTTCTCTAAAGCCAATGACTATTTAGTAAGTTGGGGTAAAGGGCCTATAGACTGGGCTATATAATCAATATTCATAATAATAAGTCTCAAAAAAAATAAAGATTATATAAAGGATTAACTTGTCACATGCCAAAAAGATTGCTAATCTAATAAAGAAGCAATTTAGGAATGTTGAAAGTGTGTGGATAAATACAAATTTTAAAGAAAATGGCAAATAGTAAAAATAACGATTTAAATTTACAGCCACAGGCTATAGAAGCAGAAGAAGCTGTTCTTGGCTCTATGATGATTGACGAAGATGCTACTAATAGAGCAATAACTCTATTGGGATCTAGTCATTATTTTTATAAAGATTCTCATAGAAAGATTTTTGATGCAATGCTTTCCTTGTCATCTAAAAGTAGTCCCATCGATACAGTTTCTGTATCTGACGAACTAAAGAAAACTAAATCATTAAAATCTGTAGGAGGATTATATTATTTAACTGGTTTAGTAGATAAAGTTCCTACTTCCGCAAACATTGAAGTATATGCTAAGATAGTAAAAGAAAAAGGTATGCTTCGTGATTTAATTTCTGCTTCACATAAAATCTCTAAAAAGGCATTTGATGCAGGAGATGCTGTTGGATCTATTCTAGATGAAGCTGAACAATCTATATTTAACCTTACAGAACAAAAAGATACTAAAATTTATTCACATATTGAGCCAATTTTAGCCGAAACAGTAAAAAGATTAGAAGGTATTGCTGCTAATCCAGGCGGCACTACTGGTGTTCCATCAGGTATTATTGATTTAGATAAAGTAACTGCTGGATTCCAAAAAAGTGATTTAATTATTATTGCAGGTAGACCTGCGATGGGTAAAACAGCTTTGGCACTATCTATAGCTAGGAATGCTGCATTAGAGAATAAGTCACCTGTAGCTATCTTTAGTCTTGAGATGTCAAGTGACCAATTAGGCACAAGACTTCTTTCATCTGAAGCTAAGATAGATCAATCAGAAGCAAGAAGTGGACGATTGGCTGCATCAAAATGGAAAAATATTAATATTGCTTCTGGTAAATTAGCACAGGCTCCTCTGTATATAGATGATACACCGGCCCTTTCAATTTTAGATTTAAGATCAAGAGCAAGAAGATTAAAGAGAGAAAGAGATATTGAGTTGATTGTTGTTGATTATCTTCAATTAATGCAGGGACCTAAAACTGAAAACAGGCAGTATGAAATCTCATCTATTACCCAATCCTTGAAAGCTCTTGCTAAAGAATTAGATATTCCTATCATTGCCCTTTCTCAGCTTTCCAGAGCTGTAGAATCAAGAACAGATAAAAGACCTCAATTATCAGATCTTAGAGAGAGTGGTGCAATTGAACAAGATGCAGATGTTGTAATTTTTCTTTATCGTCCTTATGTATATAATGAGAAAGATGAAGAAAAGGGACTAGCATTTTTAATTGTCGCAAAACAAAGAAATGGCCCTACCAAAACCGTGAGAGCTACATTCGTAGATGCATATACAAGATTTGAAAATTATTCTGATTTTTTCGAATCTAATGATATGAGTGAATAATGGAAGTTTCAATAGGTGAGAATCTTCACGAAGATCTAATAAGTAAAAAAAGAGGAGGTTCTTATATCTGTATTTTCTATATAGGCGCCAAGCATAGCAATGGATGAAGCAATATTAGATTCTTTATCTCCCAAATTTGACCCTAAAGATAAATAAACAATATTAGACATCATTTTCCTTTGTCATTTCGACTTCGATGAAGCTAAGTGGCGTATCTATTGGTAATTTAAATTTTCTTATCCTTACGGTTGCTTTTAAGGGCTTATAAAGCTCAACAATCTCATTAATAAGATTGTTACATAACGTCTCTATTAGGTTAAAACTGTTTGATGAATTAATACGCTTAACAGTATCGATAACATCAACATAGTTAACAGTTTGATTGATGTTATCACAATCATTATTTATTTGATTGTGAAAAAATAGCTCTATATCAAAACCAAGATCTACGCCATCTTTCTTTTCATAGTCATATAGACCGTGAAATCCAACTAGTCTGATATCTTTTATTATAATTTTTTCCATAGACAATATTACAAACAAAAAACCCTCAAAGATGAGGGTTTTTTATGTATTTATTTTACGATAAACAACATTACATCATGCCGCCCATGCCGCCCATGCCGCCCATGCCCATATCAGGGGCTCCGCCAGGCATCGGAGTATCTTTTTCAGGCTGATCTGTAATAGCTGCCTCTGTAGTTAATAATAGTCCAGATATAGAAGCGGCATTCTCCACTGCTACTCTTGCAACTTTAGCCGGATCTATAATCCCAGCTTTAAACATATTAACATACTCATCATTTCTCGCATCGTATCCAAAGTCATCTTTTCCTTGCAGAACTTTCTGTACAACAATAGAAGCTTCTACGCCTGCATTTGAACAAATTTGACGTATTGGACCTTCTAATGCGCGTGTCATAATATCTACTCCAACTTGCTCGCTGGCCGTAGCTTTTACTTTCTTAAGCTCTAAACTTGCTCTAAGGAGTGCTACTCCACCACCAGGAACAATTCCTTCTTCTACAGCTGCTCTAGTAGCATGCAATGCATCATCTACTCTAGCTTTCTTTTCTTTCATTTCTACTTCAGTAGCAGCGCCAACATTAAGTACAGCGACTCCTCCTGATAATTTTGCTAATCTTTCTTGCATTTTTTCACGATCATAATCAGAAGTTGTTTTTTCAATCTGAACCCTGATTTCATTTACTCTCGCTTTAATAGAAGCTTTTTTTCCGCTCCCACTAACTAGTGTTGTATTATCTTTATCACTTACAACTTTTTTACAAGATCCCAAATATTCTAAAGTAGCATTTTCAAGCTTATATCCCTGCTCTTCTGATATTAGGGTTGCTCCGGTCAAAATAGCGATATCTTCAAGCATAGACTTTCTTCTATCGCCAAATCCTGGAGCTTTTACTGCTAATACTTTGAATGTGCCTCTTAATTTATTAACAACAAGCGTTGAAAGAGCTTCACCTTCAATATCTTCAGCAATAATTAAAATAGGTCTACCAGCCTGTACAACTTTTTCAAGAAGAGGAAGTAAATCTTTCATATTGCTAATTTTTTTATCATGAACTAAAACAAAAGGCTCATCTAATTCTGCTTCCATTGTATCTGAGTTAGTAAGAAAATATGGAGATAGATAGCCTCTATCAAACTGCATACCTTCAACAAACTCAAGATAAGTTTCAGCGGTTTTTGATTCTTCGACAGTAATTACACCGTCTTTACCTACTTTATCCATTGCTTCCGCAATTTTTGAACCAATCTCTTTGTCGTCATTTGCTGATATTGTAGCAACTTGTGCAATTTGTTTAGAATCGGGAATGTCTTTAGAAAGCTTTGCGATAAAATCAATAACGCTATCTTTAGCTAAGTCTATTCCTTTTTTAATTTCCATAGGATTTGCTCCAGCAGTAACATTTTTCAATCCTTCAGCAATGATAGATTGAGCAAGTACTGTAGCTGTGGTTGTTCCATCTCCTGCAACATCAGATGTTTTTGATGCAACTTCTTTTACCATTTGAGCGCCAACGTTTTCTAATGCATCTTCAAGCTCTACTTCTTTAGCAACTGAAACTCCATCTTTTGTGACAGTTGGAGAACCAAATTTTCTCTCAATTACTACATTTCTTCCTTTAGGTCCTAATGTTACTCTTACTGCATTTGCAAGCTTATCTACACCTCTTTTTAGAGCTGCGCGAGCTTCTGTATTGTATGCTATATCTTTAGCCATTATATAATCTCCTTTAAATGATTGCTAATATGTCACTTTCTCTCATGATAAGAATATCTTTCCCTTCATGATTGATTTCAGTGCCTGAATATTTTCCGTATAAAACTTTATCACCAGATTTAACTGTCATTGAACTATCTTTCTTTCCTGGTCCTACAACAAGAACAGTACCCTGTTGGGGTTTTTCTTGAGCAGTATCAGGCAGAATAATTCCACTAGCTGTTTTTTCATCAGCAGCCATTGCTTCTACAATAACTCTGTCTTCAAGTGGTTTAATTTTTAGAGCCATTTTTCCTCCATTATATAACTTATTTTATTAAAAAATTTTGCGGTTGAATCTTAGTGTAAATACTCAGAAATATCAAACTAATTTTATTTATCAAAACGGTATAATCTAAAATTATTTTCCAGTACTCCCAAAACCACCTTCACCTCTACTAGAATCTGATAACTCTTCTACTAGTTCAAATTCGATTGGTGAGCTATCAACAGCTACTAACTGAAAATATCTTTCTCCGCTTTTTACATGATAATCTTCGCTATATATATTATCAACCATGCCTACAAGCTCTCCTCTATAGCCTCCGTCAATTAGTCCAATAGAGTTAGCTAATCGAATAGGAGTTTTTGAGATACTAGATCTAGGAAATAAATAATACGCCTTATTATCTAAATTTTCACATGCAACCTGTAAATGAATAGGTTGTGTAGAATTTCCAGGTATAACCTGATCATCTACTACAAATAAATCTAACCCAGCATCGCCTGAATGGAAATGCGAATGATCTTCGTATAAAGCTTTTGCTTTATCGTTAAAAGGTTTAATTCTTAGCTTCATTTTTATGTATTACTGTGCGAATAGGATATGGAATTTCAATACTCTCTTCTTGAAAGCGCTTATGAAGTTTTTTAATAAATGCATTCAAAATAACATTATGATCTCCAAATTTCTTTCCTTGAAAATAAATAAAGAAGTTAATACTTGAGGCTGCAAACTCTCTAAATCGAATTGTTGGCTTATAATCCTTGCTGACACAATCTAGCTCTTCGTAAATCTTTCCTGCTACTTCTAGAGCTACTGTTTCTACGTGATCTAAATCGCTATCATAAGAAACTCCTACCTGTATTGGTACTCTGAAAGCTGCATCCATAGAAGTGTAATTCTTTGATACAGATCCAGAAAGAACAGAATTTGGGATTGATATCACATTATTTGCTCTTTCTTGTATGGTAGTATATCTCCATCCAATATTCTTAACATATCCCTGATATCCATTACTGAGCTCCACATAATCTCCTTCTTTCATTGTCTTACTTAAAATGATATTAATTCCACCAAATAAGTCTGAAAGAGTGTCTTTTAAGGCCAGAGAAACAGCTAAACCACCAACACCTAAAGCGGTGATAAGTGGAGTAATTGATATTCCAAATGATTGTAAAACAAATAAAAATCCTAGTGAAAAAATAGTAGCATTAATTAAGCCCTTAAAAATACCAGTAGATGGAAGAGAAGTGTTATTTTTAGACCATACATCAAGCAGTCCTAATGACACCCTAGAGGCAGTAACAGTCATTGACATTACTAAGAAAGAAACTATTATTTTTGATATATACCCATTATATGGATCTCCAAAATTTATATCATTAAAAGCGACTGAAAGAGAGCCAAGAAAAAACCAAAAAACAATCACAGAATCAATTGCATTAATGACTACATCATCGCCTTTCCATGAACTACTGTCTGACAAATTCTTTAGCTTACTAAATAAGTATTTTTTAAATAAAATACCTAAGAATGTTCCTATTGCCACAACGATAAGTGGCATCAAATTCATAGTTAAAATCATTTTGTATATATCTTCCATATTATATAGTTTTTTGTATCTGAGGCTAGATTACTAATAAAACTTAACTTCGTCAAGGAATCACGAATTTAAATTTTTGGTTCAATCCAATCGTTATTATCTTTGATTAAAGTGATTAACTCATCTACTGCATTTTCACTTATAATATTTTTCTTAACTACATTCTGACCTTTATAGAGAGAAATTAATCCAATACCTGAACCTACATAGCCATAGTCTGCATCGGCCATTTCTCCAGGTCCGTTTACAATACACCCCATTACTGATATTTTGAGACCCTTAAGGTGACTAGTATACTTTTTAACGAGAGCTGTAGTTTCCTGTAAATTAAATTTTGTTCTTCCACATGATGGACATGATATATAATCCGTCTTGAAAATTCTTGTTCTAGTATTTTGAAGTATTGAAAAACTTAATTCATTAATCTTACCTGAATAGCTTTCAGACTCTATCCATAAACCATTACCATAACCTTCAAGTAATAGTGATCCGAAATCAATAGAGCTTTCTACTACAATTTCTTCAAAATCTTTGGAATCATATGTACCCTTAAGTATGACTGGATTTAGAATATTATGTTCTTCAAAAAAATTAAAACTCTTTTTGGCATCGTAACTATTATATCCGTCAATATTTAATACAAAAATAACATTTGATGGCATTGAGCTGACTATAGTATTAGTTAACCTTTTCATATCTAATTGTACAAAATTTAATTCATCTGATAGAGCATTTGCTTTTCTATAAGACTGTAATGAATCAAAAAAAGGAAACAGGTTGCTCTGCTTAGTATCAATCCATAAATCATATGGAAGAATATATTTTTGACCACTTTGGATATTAGCAATCTGTTCTATATAAACATAATCAGGTAAACAATCTTCAAAGGCTTCACCAGAAGTTGAGATTACTACTGGAACATTATTTGCTCCTATATTAGCGCAGCCATTAGTAGATCTTTTCAGGTATGAAACTGATCTAGGGTCATCATAGTCGATTGGATATTTGGAATCTAAGCTATTAATCTTTTTCAAGATTTTATCTGCAACAGGAATTTCAAATTCAGGATCTTCAGTAAGTGAAACTCTGATAGTGTCTCCGATACCTTCAGATAATAATGTACCTATACCTAGCGCAGATTTAATTCTACCATCAATACCATCTCCAGCCTCTGTCACACCAAGATGAAGGGGGAAATGCATATCTTCTAATTCCATTTTATGTACTAATAATCGATAAGCATGAATCATTATAAGTGGATTACTCGACTTCATAGATAGCACCACTTGATCAAAGTCATTCTTATTACAAATTCTTAAGAATTCTAATGCCGATTCCACCATACCTAATGGAGTATCTCCAAATCGATTCATAATTCTATCAGAAAGAGAGCCATGATTAGTACCGATTCTCATTGCTGTATTATTTTCTTTACAAACATCAATAAGGGGTACAAATTTTTCTTCTATTCTTTTTACTTCTTTATTATAAGTTGCATCATCATACTCAATAATCTTAAATCTTTTTGTATCGACATAATTTCCTGGATTGATTCGAACTTTTTCAACAATTTTTGCAGCAGTCAGTGCAGCTTTAGGAACAAAATGTATATCAGCAATAAAAGGTGTATCATATCCTTTTTTTCTTATGGCAGATTTAATATTTTCTAAATTTTCAGCTTCTTTAGTATTTGGAGCTGTAAATCGTACAAGCTCCCCTCCCGCATCAATAATTCTAATAGCCTCTTCTACGCTAGCGTTAGTATCAAGCGTTGATGCTGTGGTCATAGATTGAGTTTTGATAGAATGATTACTTCCGATATTAACAATACCAACATTTACAGTGACAGTTTTTCTTCTCATTTCTATCTAATTTTAAATGTTGTAAGAGATAGTAGTGCAAATAAGATTCCAATAAGCCAAAATCGTACTACCACTCTTGATTCAGGCCATCCTTTAAGTTCAAAATGATGGTGGATTGGTGCCATTAAAAATAACTTTCTTGGAGCGCCATACTTCTTCTTTGTCCATCGATGATACAGTACTTGTAAAATTACTGATAATGTCTCAATAACGAACACTCCACCAACAATGATTAGGAGTACTTCTTTTTTCAATAGAATTGCTAATGTTCCTAGCGCTGCTCCACTTGAAAGAGATCCTACATCTCCCATAAAAATTAATGCTGGCTTTGCATTAAACCATAAAAACCCTAAGCATCCACCAAAAAATGCAGCAGCAAATATTGTTAATTCACTTGCAAGTGGGATATAGGCAATATTTAAATAATCAGAAAAATCAACTCTACCAGATATATATGAAATAACTCCAAATACAATGATAGAAATTGCAAGCAATCCTGCAGCTAACCCATCAAGACCATCGGTAAGATTGACAGCATTTGATGTTGCTGAGACAACAAGAATTACAAAGGATGCATAAATTAAAGGATAATAGAAATTGATTGATGCGTTTTTTAAGAATGGTACAAAAGTGGATAGAGTATATTCTCCATATACATTTGATTGGATAATAAGAAAAGAGATTACTATGCCTAACACTGACTGTGCAATTAATTTATATCTTCCTTTTAGTCCACCCTTTCTTTTCTTAACAGATTTTAAATAATCATCATAGAAACCAATACAACCCATCCAAACCATTGAAAAACAAATAATCCTTATAAATAGATTACTCGTATCTGCAAATAATAAAGTGGGTATAATTGTTGCAAGAATAATGAG
>AQSD01000016.1 GCA_000402755.1 Fidelibacterota bacterium SCGC AAA160-B08
AACAACAATAGTATTCAATCAGTTTCTGATGAACCAGATAGCTTGCGTAATGTAAAATTTTCTCCTAACAGTGAGCATGTATCTTATGTAAGAAATGACAATAATATTTATATATATTCATTAAGCAGTCTCGAAGAAACTCAGGTAACCTTTGATGGAAGTGAAACAATTTTAAATGGACATTTTGGTTGGGTTTATGAAGAAGAGTTTGGTAGTTATGATGCCTATCGATGGAGTCCAAATAGTCAGTATATAGCTTTTTGTAGAGAAGATCAGTCTATGGTAAGAAAATATCCACTTATTGACTATGAGACCAAATATCCTACAGTGAAATACATATACTACCCTAAGGCAGGAGAAGATAACCCTGAAGTTTCCATTGGTTTGATAGACATTGTAAATCAACAATCTGATATCCGCACCTTACCAAAAGATTCCTATTATATTCCAAATATACTATGGCAAAGGAATAGTAATAATTTTTTTGTTACTACATTAAATAGAAAGCAAAATGATTGGAAATTATATAGACATGATATTGATACCAATCAGAATACTTTAGTTTTAAATGATAAAAATGATACTTGGATTGATGCATTTGATTTCTTTGGAATGTCAGGTGTTTTCAGTATTGATATACTGAATAATGGAGAGATTATTTGGATGTCTGAGCGTGATGGATTTAAACATATCTATAGAAGCCGTACAGATGGAAAGTTTATCAATCAAATTACCAGAGGTAAATGGAAGGTAAATGGAATCAATGCTATCGACGAAGAAAATGAGATCATCTATTTCAATGCAAAAAAAGAATCTGAGATGGAAAACCATGTTTATTCTGTCAGATTTAATGGTTCTAGGCTCAAAAGACTTACAAAAGAAGAAGGGAGTCATTCCGCTTCTTTCTCTCCAACAAAAAATTATTTTATTGATACCCATTCTAGTTTTACGAGAACTCCTAAAACTGTCTTAAGATCAAATTCTGGTGCAATTAAACGAATGTTAGCAAGTACAGATAGAAGTAAATTTGATGACTATGGATTTACATATCCTAGACATGTAAATATATTTACTGATGACGGTACTAGGTTAAATGGTATTATTACGCTACCCCACAATTTTGATTCTATGAATCAATATCCAGTTATTTTGTATAATTATGGAGGACCTGGATCTCAAATGGTAAACAATAGATGGGGAGTTGGAAGACATTCTTTTCATCAATATTTTGCACAAAGAGGATTTATCATTTTTTCATTTGATAATAGAGGTACCGGAGGTAGAGGAAAAGCTTTTAAAGACCTTGCTTATGGGGACTATGGAAAATATCTTGTTATTGATCATATTGCTGCAGCTAAATACTTACAAAGCCTAACCTATGTGGATGGAGATAATATTGGAGTATGGGGATGGAGTGGTGGAGGTTATTTGACGAATATGTGTATGACTTTAGGTAGTGATTATTTTAAAGCAGGCGTATCTGGTGCTCCAAACGTAGATCCATTACTATATGATACAATTTGGACAGAAAGATATATGGGTCTTGTTGATGAAAATCCTGAAGGATACAAGAATGCATCAGTTTTAACCCATGTAGATAAAGCAAAAGGTTTTTTACTTCAAATTCATGGTAATGCAGATGACAATGTACATCATCAACATTCTCTTCAATTAGCTAAAGCATATGCAGAAAAAGGCAAGCATATGGAAATGTTTATATATCCTAATGCTCATCATGGCTTAGGTAATAATAATTTTCTGACATCCGAAGAGACAAAAATTGATGGTTGGGCAAATTATAATCATGCATATAGAAAGATAATTAGTTTTTTAATGGAGCATTTATCTAATAAAAATCAAGAATAAACTAAGATAAAGATTGATTTTTTTGATGATCTTGCTTTTCAGCTTTTAGTGCAATCTTTTGAAACTTTCTCATAGAATCTTTATGCTCTTTTGTAATCTCAATTAGTTCATTGGCCCAAGCTATATCAGCATTTCCCACTAATTCATCTAGTCTATCAATAGTATTAGTAAACATTTTTGGAAGGAATGATGGGGTAGGAGATCCACCGGTACCTTTAGCTTTTGTTTGATGTCTATATGGGTCAGGTGCTCTTAGAATATACCCAACTACCATCTTATAGTGATCTATGCGATGTTGAATAATCCATCGAACAGAGCTCGCAAGGCTCTTCTTTAAGTTTTTATTTGATTCAATGGTATCGAAGTAGGAAGAATTTTGTAGTTTTTCGCGAGTTTTTACAATCATTGCATGGTGAGCGGGAGGTCTATATCCTACCCTAAATGATTTAAGAAGCTTTGTAAGTGAATCAATCTCACAATCATCGGGTAGGTCTTCATCTACTATAAATCCTTTGCTTATAATATTTTCGATAATACAAGCATCTACTTCACTATCACATACATATGCTTGTGTATGTTTACCTACTCCTGTTATTTCGTCTGCAATAGGGTGATAGGAACTATTAGCACCTGTTTGTCCGTGAAGTCGTCTAATATAGCGACCTTCCATGTTATATTTTTTACTATAAGTATCACCGCATCCTTGAAAAAATAATCCCTCATTATCATAGATGCTTCCCTGATTTCCATAGAGTCCTTGAATAAAAATACGCACTTCTTTATTGTAGAGTAGCGGTTCGCTGACTTTCCACATAGCATTAAAGAGCTGATTGGATTGCTTCAAAGCAAGTTCTATCTTTTCGAGATTTTCAGCTATGTTATTGCCATGGATAGCATCCAATGAATTCTGAATCATCATTTTTGATGTACGCTCCATTGCAAGATGCGTCATTCTAAATCCTTGTTCATTTCCATCAAAATCATGGAATGAGACTACGGGCTTAATTGATCTTATATAATCAATAGTATCTTTCATGTTATCTAAATTATCTAAACTGTAATCTGGCAATATTCCTGATCGTAGTACATAATCTGCGGCATATTCAAATTCAGCTTGCTGACCTGTAATTCTTGAGGATAAAAGTAATAATCCAGATAAGGGCCAAGGAATAAAAGAACATGCTTTTTTTCCTCCATTAAAGATTGGTTCAATTTTAATACCATTCGCCAACCAGGAAGCCCAGCACCTTATATCTGCAATAAGTTGAGCAGATTCTCTGGTAGGCATCTCAATATGCTTTTTAACATGCGCTATAAAATGATCCATTAAACTATCGTTTAATAGCATCACTTCATTTAATAATTGCTTTTTTCCAATAAGGCCAATTTTTCCGTGATTGTGTACTGCCATCTCACTGGCAAGGTCGCTAATACTAGAAAAAGGGTGCGGTAAGGGTTGTAGAGTGCTATAAGGTAATGTAGAATTAGGCTGCCAAATCAATTCAGACGTTTTTTGAATCATAGACGCATCAAATTTTAGATCAAAGCATGTTTCAGTAAAGTCGATTCCTTTGCCTAAGTAGGGAAAATTCTTATCAATTTTAATAGTAATATTTTGCTTCATATTATTTATAATATATTATCAATGTAATTAATGACAGATTGATCATCCCATTTGGCAGATCCCACATCTTTTACTAAAATTTCACCCGAACTATCAACTATGAAGGTAGTTGGAATACCGCGCGTGCTAAATAATTCATCGTCAGTAATTATTTTATATAATGGTAATTTTGCTAAAGCTTCATCTTTTGGTATATAATCGATAATAGTGTCTCTGCTTTCCTTAGATAAATACAAAAAAACAATATCTTCATTATCTTTATACTGCTCATATAATTTAACCATTGATGGCATTTCTGCTAAGCAAGGATTGCACCAAGTTGCCCAGTAATTGATAAACAATGTTTTGCCTTGAAAGTCACGTAAAGAGAATTCAGATCCTTCTAAATCTTCGAATTGTAATAAGTTGAGATCAAAATCAACTACAGTAGTAGTCATCTCTTCTAGGGTTGGGGCTTTTAGCTCTGGCACTTCCATGAGTTCTTTAACATAGGAAATAGCTACTGATTTATAGTTTCCTTTCCATTTTTCAAGCTCTTGATTGAGATTGTATTGTTCATAAGATAAATAAGAGAGGGTAATAATCATTAATGCTATAATTATGTATAAGTTATTTTTGCGCATGGTCACTGATAATATTGTAGTTTATTCTAAAAAACTAGCTAAATTTGTTAAAATAGGTTCTCAATATGGAAAAAATAGGATATATATTAATTACAACTTTTTATCTTCTCGTTTCATATCTAACCTTACAAAATATAGAACAATTTTATCCTGACGGCTTATTAGTTCTACTAATCTATAGCGGTGTATTTATATTATTTTTGAAGGTGTTAAAGGAAAGATTAAACAATAAAGAAGATGATTATTATTCTAAGGAGATAAATAAATGATTGTTGTTACTCAAGAAAGTATAGCCAATAGATCTATTACCGAAACATTAGGAACTGTTCATGGACAGTCTATAAGAGCAAGACATATTGGAAAAGATATTCTTGCTGGACTAAGGAATGTTGTTGGTGGAGAGATTACAGAATATTCTAAGCTAATGGCAGAATCCAGACAGCAGGCAATGGATCGCATGATTGCCAATGCAGAAGAGCAAGGAGCTGATGCCATTGTAGCAGTACGATTTACGACATCAATGTTGCAGCAAGGTGCTTCTGAAATTTTTATCTATGGGACGGCTGTAAAGTTAAGCTAATGCATACTATCCCTAAAAATGTCGCAAATTGTTTTGCAGTTATTTTTTCTTATGAATTAAGTGATAATTTGGATGGATACTCTTCTATGGATCAAGATACAATCGATGCAGTACAATTTATCGATGGTTATTTGGGATATGAAAAGTTTGGTGATGGCATCAGCAATGTATTTATTTCATATTGGAAAGATATGAATAGTGTTAATCTTTGGAAAAAAAATTTACTACATATTCAGGCTAAAAAAAAAGGCCCGACTTGGTATAAAAATTATCGAGTTCAAATTACAGAAATACACCAAGATATCAATCACTAGACATATGGAACATAAAATATTTCAAATATCTAATATCCACTTTTATTTTAAAATTTTTTTTGAAAATGGGAAGCTATATAAATTGACTTTCTCTGATAAAAAAAATGATTTAATTGACCCGCAACTATCTTTAAAAATCAATGAAGGGAGACCTTCTCAATTCGCAAAAGAAGTACAAATTCAATTAGATAAATACTTTAAAAGAAAATTAAAATTTTTTGATATCCCACTAAATATTGAGGGTAGCGACTTCACAAAAAATGTCTTAAAAGAAATTGGTAAGATTCCTTACGGTGAAACGAAGAGTTATAAAGAAGTAGCGGAAAAAATCAAGAAGCCAAAAGCTGCTCGAGCAGTGGGAAGAGCTAGTGGCGCTAATCGTATTCCCATTATCATTCCCTGTCATAGAGTGATAGGCAGTAGTGGAGAGTTGACCGGGTATAGTGGCGGTGGAGGTCTTTTATTTAAATCTTATCTACAACTATTGGAGAAGAAATGAAATTTTATATATATGTTATGGCTATAGTAGGATCTTCTTATTTGTTTGCACAAGATCTGAAATGGAATCAAGAAATTGTTACGTTTAAAAGCGCAAATCCATTTTCTTTTGAGCAGATTATTGTTGACTTAGACAAGCAATCTGTTCAGGATGTTTCAGGCATACTCACGTTACCTGAAGATTTTGATCCTAGTATTAAATATCCTTTAATTATAGGAGTAGCAGGAAGTCTAAATTGGGGCATTCACCATTTAGAATACTTAAAAATGTATCAAGAGATGGGGTTTGCAACTTTTCAATTACAAAGCTTTGATAGTCGTGATGTTAAATCTACAGTTGGTAGTCAGACAGAAGTGACAACAGCTATGGTTATTCTCGACAGTTATCGTGCCCTACAAGCACTTAGTACTCATCCGAATATTGATATAGATCGATCTGGTATCACAGGATGGAGTCTTGGAGGAGGAGTATCTTTATATTCTGCATGGATGCCATTAATCAATGCAATCAATGGGGGAGAATTTATGTTTGCTGCACATTTGCCCGTTTATCCGCCATGTATGGCATACCCATATCCAAGCAAAAATATGCAATTTAGTACTGCTCCGATTCATGTCCTTATCGGAGAATTAGATAATTGGGTACCCGCAGTAGCCTGCACAGAATTGATAGATAAGATGCGTGCGAGTGAATTTCCAACGAATATTGATATTACAATTTATGATAATGCTCACCATTCATTTGATAGAGTGTCAGAAGTTACCGTAAATGAAAATGGATATACATTAGGCGATTGTCGCTTTCCAATGAATGAAGAAGGAACACTTTGGTTGAGTGAATATTGGCAAATACCTATCAATACACCTATGAGACAAAAGTTAGCATTATTAACCTGCGCTGGTAGAGGTCCTAGTATAGGAGGAAATACCAAAGCACGTGAAGCATCTTTCAAATTTTCGGCAGAATTTTTTACTAAACATCTCAAAAAATAATATCTAAATTATTACATGGGGAAACAATCTAAAACATTCATTTTATTAATTAGATATTTACCAATAGCTGTTTTTATTACGGCTGTTTTTATTGGTTTTTCAGTCAATTCTTTTTTAAAGCCTGCCGAGATTCCTTATGAGGGAGAAATTAGTAATTTAGATATTCAAGATACCGTTGATGTCTATTTTGATGAGTATGGTGTCCCAAGTATTTTTGCTTCAAATGATTCTGATATGTTTAAAGTGGCTGGGTACATAGGAGCTAGAGATCGACTGTTCCAAATGGCATTTATGACATATGCATATAAAGGCGAATTAAGCTTAGTGCTCAATGACTCGCTATTTCGAGAAGACAAATTTTTACGTACACTAGGATTTGAAAAAATTGCTCAAAAGAGTTTAGCGACCATTCCAGCTCAAACATTACAACATCTCGAAGATACATGTTTTGGTATTAATGCTTATGTGGAGACCTTATCTCCGTCAGATTATCCGTTAGAATTTAAGCTTCTAGGTATAAAAAAATTACCAATTTTTAGACCAATAGATATAGTTGCCTTGTCAACAATGATGGCATGGGAATTACAAGGCGGATGGGATTCAGAGTTATTTTTTGGTGCTGTGAATGAACAATTAGGTCCAGAATATTTAAACGAAATCTTACCAGCTTATGATGATAATTTTATTACCATTGCTTCAAATGATGTCTTACTAAAGAGCTATCAGGATTTTGCCAGTGATACCAAAAAAATTAGAGAAATACTTAAAACAGATAGAGATGGTTATGGATCCAACGCATGGGTAGTCTCAGGAAGTAAAACAGATACAGGGCTCCCACTCTTAGCGAATGATCCTCATTTGAGTTATGGTCAGCCTCCTTGGTGGTATGAGATTAGACTAAAGAGCGATAATTATAATTTTGGAGGGTATGGTCTCTACGGATTTCCATTGCCTGTTATAGGGCATAACGACCATATTGGTTGGGGTTTTACCAATGTCATGACGGATGACATGGATTTTTATATTGAAACATTGAATGATGATAAAACGCAGTATATGCTTGATGGAGAGTGGAAAGATTTAAAGATTGAACAAGAAGTACTGCATCTAAAGTCTGGTAACACCAAAACTATAACCATTAGATCTACTCATCGAGGCCCTATTGTGAGCGATATTCATCCTGACGCCAAAGGGAGGAGCAAAGCCATTTCTTTTCAGTGGACTGAGTTCGATGCATTTGATGAAACAACGGCTTTATTTAAGCTAGCTCAAGCAACCAATTGGGATGAATTTTCAGAAGCATCTAAATTATTTGGAGCGCCTGGACAAAATTGGACCTATGCAGATAAAAATGGAAATATTGGATGGAGACCTAATGCTAAAATTCCAATTAGATTGGGAGCAGAACAATTAATACCTTTTGATGGCAGTACAAGTAAGCATGATTGGAAAGGGTATGTTCCTTTTGATGAGATGCCATATGTATATAATCCTGAAAAAGGATACATCTCGAATGGTAATAACAAAACAATTGATGATGATTACCCTTATTATATTTCTCGATATTGGGCAGATCCTAGTAGAGGAGAACAAATTGATAGAAGACTAAGAGTGGATTCTAAATTAGGGGTGGAAGATATGAAATCTATTCTGAACGAGATCACTTCACCATTCGCTCAAGAGTACTCAAAATTATTTTATGAAAATTATACACAAGGTTTCTCTGTTGAAGGGGATGAAATGTATGATATCTTAAATGGATGGGATGGAGTTGAATCGTTGGATTCAAATGCTACAGTAGTTTTTCATGCTATTTATATTTATCTAGTCCAAAATCTATTCCAGGATGAATTGGAAAGCTTTGGAAGCGATTCTTTTGATACATTTTATAGCTTAAAATATATCCGCTCATTAGCCATTCGTAGTATTTTTGATGGAAAGGCGACTTTATGGGTAGATAATGTTTTGTCTGAGCAGAAAGAAACGTTGAATGATATTGTTAATCAGTCTTTTCAAGATGCTCATGACTTTCTAACTAAAAGCTATGGCAATCCTAGAGACTTGACATGGGGAGATGTACATCAAGTCACTTATCGTCATCGATTAGATAGCGATCCATTAGTAAAAAGATTTATTAACTTCAGTACAGGTCCTTTTCCGATGGCTGGATCTGGAATGACACCAAGAGCTGCTAGTTATTCCGTTAGTGATCCATTTGATGTGAGAGCAGGATCTTCTATGAGAAGAGTTATTGACTTTTCTAATTTTGATAACGGTTTAAGTATTCTTCCAACAGGCCAATCTGGCGTATTCAAATCACCGCATTATATCGATCAGACTTCTCTGTATAATAAGGGAGAGTTTAAGTCATTTAAATTCTCAGAGACTGCTATTAGAGAAGATAAAAAAATGCGAAAGCTTATCTTCTTAAATAAATAATTTATCTTGCTAAGCCTATTAACTCATGTTTAAACTCTATGAAATGAAGAAATTTTTCGACTATTATTATTTTAGAAGCAGGGGGACTGTAGAGGCCTAATAATAGGACTATATAAAAAACTACAAGAACCCTAGCATAACTCGCTAGGGTTTTTTGTTATATGGAGATAAAGATGAACAAAGATATAGAAAAAAATAGAGATAGAATTGATACAATTGATAATCAAGTATTTGATTTGTTAATCGATAGATTAGATGCCGTGACAACCATTGGACATATTAAAAAAGAAGAAGGATTGCCTGTATTGGATCAGAATAGAGAAAATATAATTTATGCAAAAATTGATGCAAAATTTTCAAAAATAGAGGCAGATTTTTTAAAAAATATTTATCAATCCATTATTACAGAGTCAAAAAAAGTAGAGGAGAAATAATGAGTGATTGGACAAAAGATTCATGGAAAAACTTTGATATAAAGCATATTCCTGAATACAAAGATCAAAACGAGCTAGATGAAGCGCTAGAGCGGTTAAGCACATTTCCACCACTGGTATTTGCTGGAGAGTGTAAAAAATTGAAGTCAGAACTAGCAAAAGCGGTAGAAGGTAAGGCTTTTTTAGTTCAAGGAGGCGATTGCGCTGAAAGCTTTAAGGAATTTAATGCAAATAATATTCGCGATACCTTTCGTGTTATTTTACAAATGAGTGCCGTTATCACCTCTAAAATGAAAGTACCTGTTGTTAAATTAGGCAGAATTGCAGGACAATTTGCAAAACCACGATCATCTGATACAGAAACAATTGATGGGATAACGTTGAACAGCTATTACGGAGACTCAGTGAATGGTATAGAATTTACAGAAAAAGACAGAAATCCTAATCCTGCACGATTATTACATTCATATTCACAGTCAGCATCTACGTTAAACCTGATAAGATCTTTTGCTCAAGGAGGATTCGCAAATTTACGTAAAGTCAATTCTTGGAATATGGGATTTGTTAAGGCGAGCAAGGAAGGCAAGAAATATGAAGAAATTGCAAATAAAATTACAGAATATTTAGATTTCATGGATGCTGTAGGTATCGATACAGAGAAAGTAATTGATTTAAATACAGTAGATTTTTATACAAGTCATGAAGGGCTACATCTTCCTTATGAAGAAGCCTTAACTCGAAAGGATTCTTTATCTAATGATATTTATTGTACTTCAGCACACTTTATTTGGATTGGAGATAGGACACGTTTTATTAATAGCGCTCATGTAGAGTATTGTAGGGGTATTAGCAATCCTATCGGCATTAAATGTGGACCATCATTAGATCCAGAAGAATTGATTAAGATTATTGATACAATTAATCCAAGCAATGAGCCGGGTAAAATATCATTAATTTTTCGTTATGGAGAAAATAATATTGCAACACATCTACCTAAATTAGTAGATGCAATTAATAGTCATAAGAAATCTGTATTATGGATTTCTGATCCAATGCATGGAAATACTATAAAATCAGCTTCTGGCCTGAAAACAAGAGATTTTACATCACTATTAAATGAGACTACAAAAGCGATTCATCTTTTAAAATCTAAGGGATGTCATCTTGGTGGAATTCACCTAGAAATGACAGGTCAGAATGTAACAGAATGTACAGGTGGTATATATAAATTAAGTGACGATGATTTAAATTCTAGATATCACACGCATTGCGATCCAAGATTGAACGCAAATCAAGCACTAGAACTTTCATTCAATGTTGCAGAGGAAATGTCAAAATAATGATTATTGATTCAATTGTTTCGTTGCCAGGAGATAAGTCGATTTCACATCGATCAATTATGTTAGCTTCTATTGCAAACGGAGTAAGCCATATCACAAATTTAAATGATGGAAAAGATTTAGAATCTACTATTAAGGCAATGCAATTATGCGGCGTCTCCATAGAAAAAGATGACGATACTATCATAGTAAAAGGCTGTCTATTGAAAAACCCTACAGAACCAATTGATTGTGGTAATTCTGGTACAACTTCTCGATTATTAACAGGTTTATTATCTTCTCAACATCTTTCATTTTCACTAATAGGGGATGAATCATTATCAAAAAGACCCATGAATAGAGTGATTGCACCACTCACTGAAATGGGATGTACAATCACATCAAATGATGGGTTATTACCAATACATATTGACGCATCTAGTGGATTAGAAAAGATTCACTATCAAATGCCTATTGCAAGCGCTCAGGTAAAATCAGCAATACTATTAGCTGGATTAGGCTCGGAAGATACATGTACGGTAAAAGAATTAAGGCATTCTAGAGATCATACAGAAATTATGTTAGAGAGTATGGGAGCAAATATTAGAATAGATGGTAATAATATTGAAATAGATCCACTTTCTTGTTCATTGGAGTCTTTTGTAATGAATATTCCGGCTGACCCATCATCTGCAGCTTTTTTTATTGCATTAGCAGTTTTATTGAAGGGCTCTAGTCTTACTGTAGAAAATATCTTATTAAATCCGACACGCACTGGCTTTATTGATGTACTTGAAAAAATGGGTGTACAAGGATTAGTCTCCAATCAGTCCATAAATAATGGAGAATCTTGCGGTAATATACAATTTATTGGCTCTGATATTCAGAGTTGTAATATTCCAGCGGAAATGATTCCATCTATTATTGATGAGATTCCTATACTGGCAGTTATTGCAGCATTTGCAAAAGGTAAAACCGTATTTCATGAAGTAGAAGAATTAAGGTTTAAGGAAAGCGATAGATTGCATGCTATTGTAAAAAATTTGCAATTATTTGGTATTAATGCATACGAAGAAGGTAATAGCTTAGTAGTAGAAGGAGGAAGGCCAACAAAGATGGCTAAAATTCTATCTTTCGATGACCATCGCATAGCAATGGCATTTATCATACTAAGCCTAGTATCATTTGAAGATTATGATATTGACGATACAGCCTGTATTGATATTTCTTTGCCTGGATTTTTTAATATACTAAAGGATATTCAACGATGAACTTAGGGTTAATAGGAAATCCAGTTGAAAAAAGTGTTAGTCCTGAGCTTCAAAGAATCTTATTCAAGGAATTGAAATTGAATAACTGCGTTTATGAGAAACATGAAGTTGTGTCTGATAATTTATCTACATTTTTTGATAGATTTAAAAGAGGAGAGTTTGATGGTATAAATGTTACTATTCCACATAAAGAAGCGGGAGTAGCATTTTTAGATGAACTTGATAAGAATGTAGAGATATTAGGAAATACAAATTGTATTAAAAGAATAGGAAATACATTGAAAGGCTATAATACAGACTTGTATGGATTTAAGATGCTTCTGGAAAGAAATAGTATCAACGTTGAATCAACTCACTGCCTTGTATTAGGTGCAGGTGGCTCAGCTAGAACTGTTATTCAAGCGTTAATTCATAAAGGAGCCGAATCAATTACAATTAAAAATAAATCGACTGATAATGCATTAGAAATACAATTATATGCTAAAAAATTGGGTGTTAAAAATATTAATCTTTATACCGAATCTAATGGCGAATTTGATATTGTAATTAATACGACGCCTTTAGGGATGTATCATGAAAAAGATGATTCAGGTTTTTTTGATATCCCAGTAGATAAAAAGACCACACTTATTGATTTGATATACACTTCAAATCATACATTATTCTTAAATCAATACAAAGATCAAGCAAAGCAATCAATTAATGGACTAGAAATGCTTATTTTTCAAGCTATCAAGTCTATTGAAATTTGGACAGAAACTACCTATAATGTGGACCAAAAATTGGATTCCATTAAAAAACAATTGGAGAAAGTATTATGTTAAAAAAAATATCATATATGACTGCGGGAGAATCGCATGGAAAAGGATTAA
>AQSD01000017.1 GCA_000402755.1 Fidelibacterota bacterium SCGC AAA160-B08
ACATTTCATTGGAAAATGGGAATTGCCAGTAATAAAGAATTATGGTCATGAAAAAAGATCCTAACACCAATAAGAGGCGATAGTTTAATCTACTACTACTTGTCATTATCATGTGATACCAGATTAATAGCAATCCAACTGGAATAATACTCTGAGCAAACCATACTGTTATAAATGGAGCAATAAATTCTGGATACTCTATCCCGATTTGTATCATTTTTAAATAAGAAATAGCAAGAACAAAGACGACTCCAGCCGAACACATATGTACTAAAAAATGACTAATTCTAAATTCTGAAGACTTATTGAATACTGGCTCTCTAACAATAGCTAACAGCCTATTAGATCTTGCAGCTAATACTGCTCCAATAAAAGCAATCCATAGAGTCATATGTTGTACAATTTCTTGAGAAGCAGGGATTGAAAAAAATCCTATAAACCTAGATAAAATTTGGAAAACTGGAAAAGAAACGATAATAGCAAAACATACATAACAAAGAAAATTTTCTGCTTTACTAAGAAGACTATTGTTCATCAATAGCTGAAGTGACTTTATTATAAATTTCTTCAGATAAGAATGTATCAATTACATCAGGAGTAATTTCATTTTTAAACGATTTCCAAACTTCCAACTCTTCATTGTTAGGAGTCTTAACCTTCATACCATATTCTTCCATTGCATCAATAGCTTTAATTTCCATTTCTCTGCCATTCTTTTGATACTTTCTTCCAATGTCCTCTGCTACAACCATCATTGCTTTTTGATGTTCAGGTTTTATTCTTGACCAAACTTTATTATCAATTATTACAGCTCCAATAAACGCACCCCACTTCAAGTCTAGCATATTTGGCATCAATGCTGACCAGCCGGAGCTAGCAGCTAAAATAGGTACTGTTTGCATTGAATTAATCATACCAGTTTGTAATCCTGTAAGAATATCAGTTTCTGCAATAGGTATAGCATTAAACCCAAATTTTTTAAATAATTCTACTGTAATATAGTCACCTGCTGATGTAAAAATTTTTGAATCTTTTAAGTCTTGTGGTACGGTAATCTCATCTGAAGAAAACCAATACACCCAACCAATATCCACTAAAAATAACAATTCAAATCCGCTATCAGATAATTCGCTATGAATATCATCAAACATGGCATCTTTAACCCGATCTACTTCATTGTAGTCTTTAAAGCCCATAGGCAATGTAAAAGCTTGAATACTATCTGTTAGGCGGGCTAATCCAATTGAAGACATCGCAGATGCTTGAATTTGACCAATACGCATCTTACGAATTGTATCTATTTCTCCACCTACAACACCATTGGGATAAATACGTAGTTGTACCTGACCATTAGTCTCTTCTTGCCATCTTTGACCCATCTCTAATAGCAGATTGTAATACTCTGTTCCTTCAGGTGCCACTGTTGCAAGTTTAATAATGATTGGCTTTGAAATTAGAAGTCCAGATAAAAAAACTACTGCAATAATATTTTTTAGAAATTTCATTACATAAACTTACATATAAAAAAGTTCATCAACCCTAGTTAACAGCCATTTTGCTCTTAATTTAGATAGCGTATTTGCCTGCTTCATATCCCTATCTTTACTAATATCGATTGTCAAAGCTTTATTAATCAGCTCTAAAAAATATGCTTTATCTTGCTTCGAAACAGCAAAACTCTCAGCCAATGTAACATATATACCGATATTATATCCATTTGCTGCGCGATCAGCTAACTCAAAATATTCTAGAGCTTTTCTTTCGGAGTCTTTATCTCCACTTAAATCATTCAGATATACGCTCATCATTGCAGCATATAATGACCCTTTTTCCCAGCTTGGATCAAGTATAATAGCGTTTTCAAGCAACCATCTGATATTACTTAAATCAATTAAATATTCTGGATCTCCTTGACTGGCCTGTATTGATCCTGCCATCGAACCGCTAAGCCAATATAAATAAGGAACATCATCTATATTAAAATCTATATCGCCTTTTGTCATCATTTTTGACTCAAAATCAGCATGCTTTAATGACAAAGCTTTAATTGTATATTCTCTTGCAGTAATAAAGAAGTCTAATGATTCGCTATAATACTCTCTTGCTGTATAATAATCTGCATACATCAGCCTATCGGCCTTCTCCATAAGAATACCATAGGAATATTGAGTTAAGCTCTTAGAAGCACTTAAGTAGACAGCTGGATTCAATGCGTCATTTTTAATCTTCTTTTGATGAGATTTAAACGAAATTGGTATAGCGTATTCCGCTATACTAGCTCCGAACATTAGGTCTTTATTAGATGAACAGGAATTAAAAAACAAGCCTATAAAAATAGCTATATATATATTTCTTATTTTGAGATTAATCATATATTGGAAATGATTTACATAATTTTTTTACTTCTGACTTAACAGAACTAATAACATCTTTATCTTCACTATTTGTAATAACTCTGTCCATCAAATCTACTACTATCTTCACTTCATCTTTACCCATACCTCTAGTAGTTATTGCTGGTGACCCCACTCTAATACCGCTAGTAACAAATGGGCTTTTAGGATCAAAAGGAATCATATTTTTATTAACTGTAATACCAGCTTCATCTAAAGCATTTTCAGCTTGTTTTCCTGAAACAGATTTGTTTTGTAAATCTAATAGTACTAAATGTGTATCTGTACCGCCTGATATTAAATCATATCCCCTTCTTGTAAATTCTTCTGAAAAACACTGAGCATTACTGAGAACTTGTTGTATATATTCCTTAAACTTAGGAGATAAAGCCTCTTTAAAGGCTACTGCTTTTCCAGCAATAATATGCATTAATGGACCTCCCTGTATTCCGGGCATTACTGCACTATCCAACAATTCAGACATCATTTTTGTTCTTCCTGATTTTGGCGCTACAATACCATATGGATTTTCAAAGTCTTTACCCATTAATATAATACCACCTCTTGGTCCTCTTAAGGTTTTATGAGTACTAGTAGATACAACGTGGCAATATGGGAATGGCGAAGGATGCATTTCAGCGGCAATTAATCCTGAATTATGACAAATATCTCCATGTAAGAAAGCTCCAACTTCATCTGCAATTTCTCTAAATTTTTCAAATTCTACCGTTCTTGGATAAGCGCTAGCTCCACAAATTATTATTTTAGGTTTATGCTCTCTTGCTTTTATAAGTAAGTCATCAAAATCAATTAGACCATCTTCTTTTTTAACATGAAATGTTATTGCGTTATATAATTTTCCAGAAAAACTAACTTTAGACCCATGAGTTAAATGTCCACCGTGACTTAAGTCAAGGCCCATAATACAGTCTCCTGGGTTAAGCATTGCTAAAAATACACCCATATTAGCCGAAGAACCTGAATGTGGCTGTACATTGGCATATTCAGCTTTAAACAACGTTTTAGCGCGATCAATTGCTAAATTTTCTGCTTCATCAACATGAATACATCCACCATAGTATCTTTTTCCAGGATATCCTTCTGCATATTTATTGGTTAAAACAGAGCCTGCAGCCTCTAGAACTGCTTTACTTGTAAAATTTTCTGACGCAATTAATTCAAGAAAATCAGTTTGACGATTGAATTCAGAATTAATTATTGTAAAAATTTGATTGTCTTCATTTTTTAAATGAGACATAAAATTACCAATCGCTTTTCTTTGTAAGGGATTCACTCACCCAATCATAACACCTGCCTGCTGGAGATACCTTCCCTGCAGTTTGAATATCTTTATCAAGCATAAACCAGTCTGCGCGCCCAAATAGAACATCGTTTTCTTCAAGCCATTTTTTTTGTTTAAAGTACTTAGAATTACCCTTCTTCTGTGCTTGTTCAAAATAATTATATGCTAGTGAAGCTATAGCCTTATCATTGCGTGAAAAAGTATCACCTCTACATGCATTCATAGCCTTGTAATATAGATTACCCATATGAGCAAGGCTTTCAGCGTTATTTTTAGACACTTTTAATGCTTTTGATGCCCATTCATAAGCGTCATCGAATTCATCTAATTCCATATTATTATCGGAAATCAACATTGCAACTCTATAATTATTACGATCTAAATCAAATAAATCTTCTAAAACTTTAACAGCTTCCTCAAAATCTGAGTTTTCGTTATAAGCATTACCCAAAGTAAGGTAGACCATATTATTACTGTCATTATAGCTTAAAGTATTCTCTAATGCTTCTATTGCACTATCGACATCTCCATTGCTCATTAACTTATCTGCGTATTCTATAGCGTAAGCAGCATTTTCTGGATTGTCTTCAAATCTTGCTTTAAAAATTTCAAGTGGGTCTTCTCCAGAATCCTCATATACTCTAGCTAATTCAGACTGGATAGAAGAATTATTTGGATCAAAAGATAAAATTTTCTTTAGAATTGATACCTGCTCATCTATTCTTCCTTGCTCTCCATATGCAGAAGCTAAATCTCGCAATGTATCTGTATCTTCTAAGCCAGCATCTAATATTCTCTCATATTCAATTATCATTTCATCCATTTTGCCTTGTTTTTTGAAAGAAAATGCTAATCTTATCATCAAATCTGTGTCGTCTGGTAATTCTTCTAGGCCCTGTATTAGAACTTTTTCAGATTCATCAAATTTTCCTAAATACTCTAATGCAACTGCCCAATACTTATAAACCTCATTTGGATTGACCCAATCTGAGTCCCATTGATCGCATCTTAAGCTCATCATTTCAGAATAAGCGTTTGCACTTAACTCCCAATTACTACTTCTATAATATTCAGCAGAACTACTTGCTAATTGAGGACATCTATCTTCTCTTTCGTCTTCGATAGAATATGGATACCAACCATCGTTATAGATTAACCTGGTAGCTTCTCTACAATCTACTACTTTGATTTCGACATCATTTGTAATTCTTAACTTTTCTCCTCTTTTACATTGAGCATCGAGGGATGCGGAGAATAGAATAATTAAACCAATTATAGCCCATAAATAATTTCTCATCTTGTCACCTAATTATTATATTTTTCTTCTTTTAACAAACCATAAATCTCCAATACTTACTCCAACATTGAACGATTGTACAGTTTCACTTCCTATATTATATATATTATCTCTATCTACTAAATTATAACTAATATCAATTTGGTTTCTCATTAAACCAAATTCAATACCTACTCCCAAACCTAAACCAACTTCTTTAACATTGTCAAGATTCTTGACATCGTAATCGCTAAAAGATAATCCTGCCCTAAAATGAAATTTATCTTTTGAGTAAGGTTTTGCAAATTTTAAAAATCCAATATTAACTTTACTTTTTCCTTTAATATATCCAGGATAAAGTGAGTCAGATAAAGTATTATTTCCATCATTATTCCATGATTGCACTTCTATTTGAGCGTGATATCTTTCAGCAAACTCATAATCAATACCTGCTTTAAAATCGCTTATTGCTATTTCATCTTTAAATACAGCCTTAGTTGGCATTAATGCAGCAGCAACATTTGGATAATCTTGTGAATCGTGATAATTATTTGAGTTTAAGTCTAGAAATGCCTGGTAGGACTCATTTTCTACATCAATATCATTTAACGAGAAATTATAATTGAAGGATAGAGACAACGGTTTATCCTTAAATGAAAAACGTTTTGTAGTATAGTAAAGCTCTATCAATGAGCCTGAAAAATAATCTCTAGATTGTAATAAATGATTATCTGAATCAATAATTAAGTTCTGAGAAGATCTAGATGATCCGAATACAACATCTATACCTAATCCAATATTGTCTGTTTCTGTAAGCTTATAACCTACAGCAAACTGAGCCATAGAAGAACCTCCACCTGCTCTGTTAGATCGAGAATACTGCAACGTATCAGACTCAACAAAGATAAACTCACTGAAGGTGCTATCTACAACAGTTATTTCTCTTGAAAATAATGGCTTAAATGCCAATCCAAATGAAATTTTCTTCTTAGATGGAATAATTAATTTTGCTGACGCTAATCCTGAATTTGTAACAGAGCTTGAACCAAATTCATTGATTTGACTTTCGAAAGAAGTGCTTAAATATGTAAATGATAAGTTGTGCCATGTTGAAGGATTTCCTAGAGAAACATTCGTCTTAAAGCTAGGTAGCAGTCCTATGGATCCAGAACCTAATGTAGATGCATCGTCATTTTGGGCAAACATTCCATAGCCATATCCGTTCATCGTTGATTGACTAAATAACATTGTCATAAATAGTAATAGAGCAAAACTACGGCTTAACATATAAAACCTCTACGGATTCTGTAGTTAATCTGACTTTATCAAAAGGACTATTTGCTGGAGGACTATACAGTATTAAACCATGATTCTCAATCAACTCATTTTTATATCCTTGAAGAAAAGATTGAATAGGAATTTCTATCTTTCCATCTTCTATTTTTCTTGATATAATAAAATTTTGGTCTGAAACGTAAGCTGAATCACTGAGAGATTCATCGTCAGATAGGAATGTAGTGAAATCCCAATTTTTTACAGAATCTGAAAGCGCCGCAACAACAACATAAAACTCATCGTCATCTTCAAGATTTGACGATTCTATATTTAGTACGAGATTTGCATTTTTTACTATAGAATTTCTCTCTAACTCATTAATAATATCTAAATCGTATCGTAAGATTGATCGAACTCCTGATCCAGAATTAAGCGTAATATAGTTAGAGTCTTCTTCTTCTATGATTGGTGGAGAAAAAATACTAATACCTTTATCTCCAAAGAAAAGAATTGAAGTATCTATAGTAGTGGTATCGTTTACTGTCGCTTTATACCACACTCTCATTCTTGGTTGATTATTACTTTCGTCACTTTCGATTGTAAATAACTCGTCTAAACCATCGTCGACCTTAAGCATGAAAGTTCTTGCTGGATATGTAAATGCATCAAAATAGAACTCTTTTAATAATTCAAGATTATCGTCTTTAAATAAAAAATTTAATGTATCATATCCTACGCTGTCAGGCTCAATATTAGCTAATGGAATCTGATGTAATAATGTAGCATTATTTTCAAAATCCATATAATTATCTAATGAATAATAGCTAGTAGAGTCTTCAGAAAAAATACTATCTTCAGTTGCTAAAACTGAATATAAGTATAGATTTGATGTTGAATTTATAGTATCCTGAGTCTGCATATAAACCAATGCACTGTCAACCTGTATTGAATCTGCTAATAGGTCAAATAAAGCAGTTGGTGGTAGTGAACCTGAAAATAGTGTAAGACTAAATAGGGAAAATAAATTTTCAGAACCTTTGACATCTCCAAAGAAAAATTTTGTATTTGATCCTATTGTTGGACTGATTTGAAATATTTTATTTTGATCTAATGGAAGCGTGAGTGTATTTA
>AQSD01000018.1 GCA_000402755.1 Fidelibacterota bacterium SCGC AAA160-B08
CATTGTTGATTGTATTTTTTACTTATTTCTACACGGCATTACAATTTGATCCAAATCAAGTAGCTTCTACTTTGAAGCAACAGGGAGGATTTATTCCTGGAGTGAAGCCAGGGAAAAAGACAGCACAATTTATAGAAAATATTCTTACTAGAGTGACACTTCCAGGCGCATGTTTTCTTGGATTTATTGCTTTAATGCCATACTTCTTGCAACAATTAGTTGGTTTAGATTATAGTTATGCTTCATTTTTTGGAGGAACTAGTCTATTGATTATTGTTGGTGTTGGATTAGATACTTTAAGTCAGGTGGAAACACACTTATTATCTAGACATTATGATGGATTTCTTTCAAAAGGTAAAGTTAGAGGAAGAAGATAGTGGTTGATTTAAATAATACAAACCAAGTATCTCAAATGACTGAGAGTTGTCAGATTTTATCTGATACACTCAATATGATTGAAAGTCATGTTAAGCCAGGTCAATCCGTTGTCGAGCTAGATAGATTGGCAGAAGAGTATATTCTATCTAGAGATGCTAAACCTGCATTTAAGGGCTATAATAACTTCCCTTCAACTTTAACAGTGTCAATTGATGATGAAGTAGTGCATGGTATACCAAAAGATGTCGTTTTAGAAGAGGGTCAGATTGTAGGTATAGATTGTGGAGTATTAAAGAATAACTATTATAGCGATTCAGCAAGAACGCTAGCTGTTGGAAAAATTTCAGAAGAAAAACAATTATTATTAAGTATTACAAAAGAAGCATTAGATATAGGAATCAGCAAAGCAGTGGTAGGAAATCGTATATTTGATATTAGCGACGCAATACAAAAGCATGTTGAGTCAAAAGGTTATTCAATAGTCAGAGAGCTAGTAGGGCATGGAATTGGCACTCAGTTACATCTTGAGCCACAAGTTCCTAATTTTTCTATTCCTAGAAGCGCCGATCATGATATCGAGTTAAAAGAAGGTATGTGTTTAGCAATTGAGCCTATGGTAAACTTAGGATCAAGGTATATTAAAACCGACTCAGATGGATGGACAATTAGGACGCAAGATGGACAGCCAAGTGCGCACTTTGAACATTCAATTCTTATTACTAAGTTGCAACCCAGAATTTTAACATAATGGCAAAACAAGAATCAATAGAAGTAGAGGGAGTAATTAAAGAGGCTTTACCCGGCGCTAGGTTCAGAGTGATTATTAACTTAGGCGGTAAAGATCATGAAGTACTTGCTCACGTAAGCGGAAAAATGCGTATGCATTTTATTAAAATGCTACCTGGAGATAAGGTTGATTTACAATTATCTCCCTATGATTTAAACAGAGGAAGAATTACCTTTAGGCAATAATTATGAAAGTTAGAGCATCAGTAAAGAAGAGAACACGTGATTGCGTTATTGTACGTCGAAAAGGACGTGTTTACGTTATCAATAAAAAGAACCCTAGATTTAAGCAGAGGCAAGGATAATGGCTAGAATAGCAGGTGTAGATATACCCAAAGATAAGAAAGTTTCATATTCGTTGCGTTATGTTCATGGTATTGGACTTAACACTGCAATGAAAGTATGTGAATTAGCAAAAGTAGATCCAGATGTAAGAGTCACGGATTTAAGCTCTAAAGATGAAGATGCAATTAGAAAAGTAATTGTAGACTTGAAATTATTGATTGAAGGTGAATTAAGAAGTGAAAATTTAAGAAATGTTAAAAGACTACAAGATATTGGTAGTTATAGAGGAGTAAGACATAGAAAATCTCTTCCAGTAAGAGGTCAAAGAACAAAGACTAATTCTAGAACAAAAAGAAGTGGAAGAAAACAAACAATGTCACTTAAGAAGGCAGCATAATATATGGAAACAAGAACTAGATCAAAAAAGAATAAGAAAAAGATAAACCCAAACGGTATTGTCCACATCAAGGCGACGTTCAATAATACGAATATCACTGTATCTGATGAAAGTGGAAATGTTATTGCTTGGGCTACTGCAGGTAAAGCAGGGTTTAAGGGTTCTAGAAAAAATACAGCATATGCAGCTACTATAGCTTCAGAGAAAGTAGCTAGTGAAGTAGTAAGCATGGGTATGGCAAGAGTATCCGTTAGAGTTAAGGGTCCTGGAGCAGGTAGAGAATCAGCTATCAGAGCATTATCTGGTGCTGGCTTACAAGTAACGTCAATAGCAGATGTGACACCATTGCCTCATAATGGATGTCGACCTAAAAAACAAAGAAGAGTTTAAAAAGTATGGCAAAATTAAATACACCTAAAGGCAAATTAGTTAGAAAGCTTGGAGTTAATATTTTTGGTAATCCTAAGTTCGATAGATTATTATCAAAAAAAGGATATAGACCTGGCCAGCATGGAAAAATGGGTAAACGTCCTTCAACTTACTCTCTGCAATTGCAAGAAAAACAAAAAATTAAATTCACATATGGTATGCTAGAAAAACAATTTAGAACTTATTTCAAAAAAGCCTCACAAATGAAAGGTGAAGCTGGATTTAATCTATTGGTCTTACTTGAATCTAGATTAGATAATGTGGTTTACAAGCTTGGCTTTGGTCCTACAAGATCAGCAGCAAGACAGCTTGTTAGTCATGCGCATTTTATGGTTAATGGTGGTAAGGTTAATATTGCATCTTATCGTTTAAAGCCTGGTGATGTTGTACAAGTCAGAGCTAAAAGTAAGAAATTAGATATTATATTAAATTCTATGAAAATGATTAAGGGCGATTTAAGTGTTTCTTGGCTTTCTGTTGATAAAGCTAAAATGGAAGGAACATTTGTTAATTATCCCGAGAGAGATGAAATTGACTTAACTATGAATGAACAATTAGTTGTTGAATACTATTCAAGATAAAGGAAAAAAAATGAGCAATGATTTAAAATTTAAGATTTCACATAAAATAATTGAGGACAGTTCAAGCAACTTCCTTATCAAGCCACTTCAAAGAGGCTATGGAATAACTGTTGGAAACTCTTTAAGAAGAGCTTTATTAACTGCAGTGCCTGGCGCAGCTATTACAAATGTTAAGATTGAAGGTGCTTTACATGAATTTTCAAGCCTTGATGGAATAAAAGAAGATATTGCAGATGTAATTATGAATTTAAAAGGAGTAAGGTTTCACTTATTTGAAAGTTCAGTCGAGCCCATTTTTATAAAAATTAAAGGTAAAAAAACATTTACAGCAGCAGATATTCAAGCTGTAAGTGACGATTTCACTATCTTGAATCCTGATCACTATATTACAGATATCTCAAAGGGAACCACCTTTGAATTAGAGTTAAGACTAGGAATTGGTAAGGGCTATAAATCTAGCGAAGAAAATAAGCTAAATAATTCACCTGTTGGAATGATACCAATTGATAGTATTTTTAATCCTGTTACACAGGTAGCATTCAATGTTTCTCCATTACCTGGAGCAAAAGAAGATTTAGAAATGCTGTCTTTAGATGTTAAAACAGATGGATCTATCAGTCCTATTGATGCAGTAAGTTATTGTTCTTCTGTTCTTTCTGAGCATTATAATATTATTAACTCTATTAGCAATCCTTCTGTATTGGAAATTGATAAACCTGTTAGTGAGGAAATTCTACAGATTCGCAAACTTCTTGGATCTTCAATTGATGAAATGGAATTATCAGTAAGAAGTCACAACTGTTTAGAAGCTGCTGGAATCACCCTAATTGGTGAATTGGTAGACAAAGACGAAGCAGAGATGCTTGAGTATAAAAACTTTGGCCGTAAATCACTTAATGAGTTGATTGAAAAGCTTGAAACTATGGGTCTAAAATTCGGAATGGATACTAGCCCTTACGTGGAAGATGAAGTATAAATGAGAAAAAGAATATCAGCTAGAAAGTTTGGTAAGTCTACTGCTCATAGAAAAGCAATGATGTCTAATATGGCAAGCTCATTAATTGAGCATAAACGTATTAAAACTACACATCAAAAAGCGTTAGAGTTGAGAAAGTTTATTGAACCGATGATCACTAAAGCTAAAGAAAAAACTGTTCACAATAGAAGAGCAGTGCTGAAGAAAATTCATAACTCAGATGCCGTAAAAACTTTATTTGATGTTATTGCTCCGGTTTATACAGATAGACCGGGCGGATATACTCGCATTATTAAGCTTGGTACTAGAACAAACGATGCAGCTAAAATCTCTTTAATTGAATTTGTAGACAAGGCTCAATTCAAAGTTGATGAAGTAGTTCCTGTTCAGATAGAAGAAGCACCAAAAGAAGATAGTTAAATTTCTCTTATTATCTTTTTTAAGTACTTTTCATCTATTTGATCAAAATCATTTAATTCTTTTGAATCAACATCAAGAACATACTCTTTGTTGTTTTTAGTGAATGGTATAGCAATCTCAGATTTACTATTCATATCACATATGATATGATTTTTAAACTTGGTTACATCACCTACAATTAAAACACTTTTTTTTGTTAGAGATTCCCCACATACACCATTCATGTCAATTGGACTGCAAGGTATGTTGTCTGAATAATATTCTGATATCTCTAATTGAGTTTCTTTTCTTATATAAAGACCACAAAAAATCCAATCTTCAAATTCATTGTATAGGTATTTAATAATATTATCGACTTTATTTTTTTTATTTAAAGAATTAATGAATTGAATTGATTTTTGGTATTTTTTTTCTTTTACATTAGATTGAGTGATATTCATGATTAAAAATAACAAATATTCTAAAGATACAATAATAGTTTCTGGGATGCCTAGAACCGCTACGACGATAGTTGGTAGGCTTATATCGTATAAAATGCCTTATAGTACCATTTATGAGCCATTTAATACATCTCAAGGCTTAAAGTCAGTAGATATTAATTATCTTATCCCAAATTCTAATATCAGTGATTATAATTTTGATAAAATTTTTAACGGTCTATTAAATTTAGATGGACAATTTAGATTGGGTGTGAGACCTAATGACTCATCATTAAAAAAAATAATCAAATATATTATTGGAAATGAATCATCTATTTCTTTCAAGAAGGCAAAATATGTTTCTAGAAAAAGAGGGTTAATCCTAAAAGATCCATTTTTACTATTTGCCTCTAAGCATATAGCTAAGAATCATAAGGTGGTTGTTTGTGAAAGACCACTACTTCCTTTAGCGGGCAGCTTTAAAAGGATGTCATGGTCATTTGATGAATATAGTCGATTGCTAAAAGATTTCAATATTATTGATATCGATATTCAAAAACCTAATCAGTTTAATAATAGTACTATTTCACCTTTTGTAGTGGGAGCGGTACAGTTTTTTTACCTTTACTCTTTATTTAAGAAGAATCTTTTAAATGATGATAATATCTATATGTTTGATCAAAATGAATTATCTGTTAATCCCAATCAATCAATTATGTCATTATTTGATTGGCTAAATATAGATTATTCAAAAAATGATATAGATAAAATAGTAATAAATATTTCAGGTTCATCTAAAAAGAATAAATTTCCCAAAGAAGGCGTACAGCATGATCAGCTATATGATAAGCAACATGCTAATGACTATTTTAATTCAATATTAACAAATAATGAAATTGAATATGTGAAAGAATGTGAGATAATGATTTGTAGCGGAGGAGAGATTTGAACTCCCGACCTTCGGATTATGATTCCGCTGCTCTAACCAACTGAGCTACTCCGCCATCGAAGGCCTAAAGTTATATTACTTCATCCTAAAAGTCTAAATTAT
>AQSD01000019.1 GCA_000402755.1 Fidelibacterota bacterium SCGC AAA160-B08
GAGAGTTGTGCATCTTAGGATTGGAATGGTACTTACTCATAATTTTTCAAACTTCTTTGGACTTTTTAAGTAAGCAATAACTTCTTCTAGCTCTTCTTTTGCTTCTATACATCCAGCGACATCACCAAACTTTACCTTCTTTTGATTTGCAGAAAACATTTTTGCTTTACTTTTTCCAAAGCTAAATACATTATTCATTCCACTATTGGAACCTTGCATTCTCCTAATCATAAATATCCAAAATGCGATTAGTAGTAACCATGGAGCAAAACCAATTAAGGTTCTTGTCCAATCTATCTTATCTCCTTCAAAATTATATTCAATACTTTTTTCATCCCAAATTTTAATCTGATCTGTATAATCTGATGGTAGGTAGACAACAAAAAAAGCTCTCTCCGTAAATTCTGCTCCATTCTTATTAATTAATGTTGCAGGAACTAATAATTCTCCATGAAATGAATTATCATTTTCAATAGATGCTTCTTTTATTTTGTTGTCTGATAGAAGCTCTTTATATGTATTATAAGAGATTTCTACTTCGTTTGCTGATTCATTTGGTAACAAAGACAAAGACATCACTACAAAAAACAATACTGCAAGCCATATGAAAGAACTTGAATTTTTTGCTTTAGATTTTTGTTTTAATTGTTTTTTTGTTTTTTTTGTTGGCTTTTTCATTTGGAAAAGAATTTAATAAAAATGGTTATTAAAAAAACTATTTCTTAAAGAAATTTAGTTTTGCAATCAACTTGCTGTTTTTGGTTAGTTTATAATTATTACTAATTTGTTTTCCTGCAACCCATACAATATCTTTTTCATTACAAATTGCAATGGTTTTGATTTTTTCAAAAGCAGATACTTTTTGGTCAGTTAAATATTGATTTACTTTTTTTGTTCCAGAGAGCCCTAATGGACTGAATGTATCATTATTGCTAATATTTCTAACAATTAATTTATTATTAAAGTGCTCTGCATCAACATATTCAAAGGTTGGATCTTTTAAAAAATTACCTGGCTTTTTATCATAGTTCCAAGAAAATGAGAATTCATCATTTTCCATCATTTCTCCTGCCTTTACCTCGCGATAGATAGGCATTATATCTAATTTCTTCGTTACTAAGATACAATCTCTATCCATTAAAATTTTGGTGCTATTAATTATCTTCTCACTACCAATAACTTCTTTATCTAGAAATGCACTTAGTTCTGCTAATAAATTTTTAGAAAAATAAAATTCATTTTCTTCTGATAATATTTTTTTTATGATACTAATTCTCAAGAGAAATGGTAGTGCCAAAAAATTCTCTTTATTTATATAATAAATATCTTGAGAAAATGACATATTTTTAGATTTAACAAACTCATTGGTTGTAAACTTTAATAAATCTTCCACATCACTGGTCTTATTTTGAAAATCTTCGAATGGCTTGTAGAGATTAGGTTTAATCTTCTCTAATAATGGAACTACCTTCTTTCTAAGGAAATTTCGGGTTAATCCAGTATCTTCATTTGTTGGATCTGAAATATGCATCACTTTATTCTTCTTAGCATATACAAGAATTTCATCTTTTGTAATATTAAGCATTGGTCTAAAAATATTACTATTTAATGATTGAATACCTCTCATAGAATTAAAGCTAGAAGAGTTTAAAATTTTCATTAAAATAGTCTCAATTTGATCAGAAGCATGATGAGCGGTAACAACATAGTCTGCATTAATTTTTTTACAAACTTTTTTGAGTTCAAAATATCTTTTTTTTCGAAATTGAGCTTCTATATTATTTTTTATATCAGATGAATTGATTGAAGATTCGAAATAGGAAATACTATTATCGGCACAATAATTTGACACTAACTTTCCCATTTTTTTGCTATGAGAATGATAATGATGATTCACATAGCACACAGAAATGTCAGCTAGATTGGAATTTTTGTTAAAAAAATCTAACATTACCATCGAGTCCATGCCGCCAGATACTGCTAATAGAAAATGTTGTTTTTTTTGACTTTTTAGACTTTGAATATTTTGAATAATTTTATTTTTCATATCTCATCAAATAAGGATTGGTTTTCAACTCTTCATAAAGAGTGGTTTCTTCTCCATGTCCTGTTAATAAAGCGTGATCACTTGTAAAAGAATTTACAAAAAATTTCAATGATGTTGCCATATCTCTTGGGCTACTTAAAGGAAGATCTGTTCTTCCAATAGATCCTTTGAATATCAAATCTCCACAAAATATTAGATTATCGATAATAAAACTTATACAGCCGGGTGAATGTCCGGGATTAAATATAACAGAAAAAGAAAAATCTCCTACTGTTAGTTCTTTATCAGTTGAATCAATCCAATGAGAAACTGTAGGCTTTCTTGCTTCGACTCCCCAATATCCTGCTGCCCTATCAAAATTATCTACTACCAATTTGTCTTTATCACAAATATAAAGAGGGAGATTGTATTTATCTATGAGATCTGCAGCCCCGGCAAGATGATCAAAATGTCCATGAGTTGCCAATATAGCTATGGGAGATAAATTCTTTGATTGGATAAATGAATCAATTAATTCAGAACCAAATCCTGGATCTATAATTACACAATCATTTTTTTCATTAAAGATAACATATGTATTTTCTTCAAGAAGCTTGGTAACAATTCTCTGATATTGTGCCATTAAATTCTTTGAAAGAAAAATGGATTCAAAGAGCTAATCTTATCTTGATAAGAATGTGGATTTAAAAATCTAACCGTTGCAGCAATGCTTGACAAAATAGAATTTCCATCTTGAGGTGTAAAACAAAATCCAGATATTTCATGCCCGCCTTTAACATTAATAGAATCTTCAACAACTACAGTTTGATTTAGAAGTCTTCCATATTGCCCTTGATCTCTCCCAAAAGAGAAAACGGCATTAGATGATCTATGCTCAGTTAATGCAATTCTATCGTTATGATTTAATAGCTCTAATACTTTTTCTTTAGAAGTAGTCTCTTTGACCTTAAGATTAAACCATACCGTATGCATATATTGTGTATTAATTTTTAAAGCTGAAGAAAAAAGATTTAAATCAAGATTCATTGTTTTAAACAGTCCGACAGCATCTTCAGCATGATGCGTTCCATAATCTTGGTGTGCATGTACATTCACTGTTGGAGCAGGTACATAGCCTCCTGTCTGACTAATATCATTACTTCTACGTATACATACAAATCTTCCATCTACAAGATTGTCCGGTGCGATACTTAATCCTAATGTATTGACTAAACATGCAATATTATGGGTGTTACATGATACAATCTGTAAAAATTGATCATCAGAATTAATAACATGATCATTAATTCCTCGTGCATATTTTTTACCAAATCCATTTTCGCTACCTTGAGCTAAAAATCCTTTTACTTTGTCAGTATATTTCTCATAGTATTGTGCTTTATTTGCAATACCAGACCCGCCTGGAGTACAATCAATTATAACTGAGCTTCTAGCAATAGCCTCTTCTAATGTAAACTCTGGTTCAAGGCCAATCGCTTTAAAATCATCCATCCTATCTTCAAGAACAGATAGTCTTGCGCCTTTTTTCATTAAATTATCAATTTTTGGCTTATCTATAGTTGAAGCTGAATGCTTATGGAAGGTGACTTCGTCAATACCTAAATTACTTTTTTGTTCACAAAGAATTCCAATTAATGGTTCACCGATTGTTCCGGTACCAACGACATGTACAATTTTTCTTTCCATTTTATTCAACTCCCCCTAGAATAATTAAAATCTATGTCAAAAAATATAGTAAATAATGATATTAAAAAATGCTTATTTATAATTTTTTGATTTTGTTAATGTTTATTAAAAACCAAACTAATAATACCATAAGCACAGTAAGCAGTGCTGCTAAAAAATATTCTAAATAATTATACATAATTTTTCTCTTTATCTTGTAAGTATAAAACTTTGATTTTCAAAAATAACATCGTGAACATAAGATTGGTAAAAGCAAATAAAGAAAATAAAAATGGTGATAATATTCCTGAAGGTTGTTTTGACATTTCTACCTGAGGATGAGATTGAATTTCAGCTGCCCAAAAAGTTACTGATGCAAATATAATTGGAATATCCAAAAATGCGATAATTCCAATCATCGCTGAAATTAATGCTACTCTTTGTCTATAAATTCCAACATTTCTTAAAATAAAGTAGCCTGCATAAATAACAAATAGAACCAATGTAGTAATTAACCTTGGCTCCCAAATCCATGGCTTTCCCCATATCGGAGTAGCCCAAATAGGTCCTGTCAATAATACAAGCCCTGTAAATATTGTACCAACTTCTGCTGCTGCATGTCCGAATCTATCATATTTAAGATTTCTAGAAATAAGATAGGCGATGCCTGAAATCATTACAAAAAAATAAGCTAGAAAACCTGACCATGCTATAGGCACATGAAGATAAAATATTTTTTGTGCCCATTCTTGATCGGGTACCATTGGAGTAAAGAATATAATTGATATCAAATTAGATATCATCACAATCATTACTAGTATAAATAAAGATAAATTCATTAGTACTTTATTAGCCTTTCAAAAAAATTAATTCCTAAAATAACTGCCATCAGTCCAAAAGTTGACAATAATAACAGTGATTCTGCATAGAAAGATATCTCTTTACCTAAGCATAAAGCAATAAATATGTTTGAAGACTGAATTAAAAGCGGAACAATTATAGGAAATAAAATGAGTGGAAATAAAAAACTTCTTGTGCTGTTAAGAGAGGTCATTAAATAGATAATGATGCCTAAGCCAATTAATCCCATATTAGATAAAAGACAAAGCATTAAAATTTTGAAAATCAAATCAATTTCTATTGCAGTAGATATCAAGCTATATATCATAAAAATAAATAGCTGAACCCCAAGCAAAATTGAGGAAAATGTTACTAATTTTGCTAAAAATATTAAATAATTTTCTGTCGGAGACGTATAGATTAGATCATATATACCCATTTCTTTTTCACGCACAAAAGAGTTTTCAATGAGCTTAATAGATACCAAAGCAATAATAATCCAAAAAAATCCAGATAAGATAATAATTTCATTTAATTCTGATGGTGGAAATGAAAAAACTGAGAGCATTAAACATGATAAAGAAAAAAATGTCATATAGA
>AQSD01000020.1 GCA_000402755.1 Fidelibacterota bacterium SCGC AAA160-B08
ATATGTTCAAATAATGGCTCATGACAATAATTATGTAACATTAAAAATGCCATCTGGAGAAGTTAGAATGGTTCCAGATAAATGTTTAGCTACAATTGGTGTAGTTGGTAACAAGCAACATGAATTAGTACGTTCAGGTAAAGCAGGTCGATCAAGATGGCTTGGGAAACGTCCTAAAGTTAGAGGTGTAGCTATGAATCCTGTTGATCACCCTCATGGTGGTGGAGAAGGTAAGAGTTCAGGTGGAAGACATCCAGTGTCTCCTTGGGGTCAACCTACCAAGGGTTTCAAGACTAGAAAGAAAAAGAAAAAGTCAAATGCTCTAATAGTAAAAAGGAGAAATGATTAATGTCTAGATCTATTAGAAAAGGACCTCATATTGATGTCAAATTATTAAAAAAAGTCGATAAAATGAATGACTCAGCAAAGAAGGGCGCTATCAAAACATGGGCAAGAAACTCTGTAATTGTACCAGATTTTGTAGGACATACTTTTGCTATACATAATGGTAATAAATTTATACCTGTTTTTATAACAGAAAATATGGTTGGTCATAAACTAGGAGAATTTTCTCCTACAAGAACATTTAGAATGCATTCAGGAGATAGAAAGAAAAAATAATTATGGATATTACTTCAAGAACTAACACTATAAAGCATTCACCAAAAAAGCTAAGAAAAGTAGCCAATTGCGTGCGTGGATTGAATGTAAATAAGGCGCTATCTTCTTTAAAGCATATGGACGAAAAAGGTGCGCAAATTATTGAAAAAACGCTATGTTCTGCTATTGCAAACGCTGGAAATACAGATAATTTTGATAAAGATATGAATGAGGTTACAATAAAAATTATCACTGTAGATGAAGGTCCGTCACAAAAAAGATTTAGAGCGAGAGCTCAAGGTAGAGCAAATAAGATTATAAAGAGAACAAGTCACTTAAAAATAGTTATAGGATAATTAATGGGACAGAAAACACATCCAGTAGGTTTAAGATTACAGCTCACTAAGAATTGGAGCTCTAATTGGTTTCCAAAGAAAGGTGCTTATGCGACTGATCTTGCACAAGACATTAAATTAAGAAAATATTTAAAAAAGAGATTGCAAGACGCTTCAGTTGCAGGAATTAATATTGAAAGAACTTCGCAAGCAATTACGGTTACTATCCATACGGCTAGACCTGGTATTGTTATTGGTAGAGGCGGAGAAGAAGTTTCAAGGCTTAAAAAAGAAGTTTCAAAGCTGTGTAACACAGATGATATTCATTTGAATATAAGCGAAGTAAAAAGACCTGAATTAAATGCAGAATTAGTAGGTCAAAATATTGCTAATCAATTAATAAAGAAAATGGCTTATAGAAGAGTGATGAATAAAACTATGCAATCTACTATGAGAATGGGAGCCGAAGGCATTAGAGTTAATGTCGCTGGAAGATTGGGTGGAAGTGAAATTGCTAGATCTGAAAGATTTATGGATGGTAGAGTTCCATTACATACTCTTAGAGCAGATATTGATTATGCGCTAGTAGAAGCCCATACAACATATGGTATCATAGGAATTAAAGTTTGGATTTGTAATGGATTTTCAAAGGCTAAAAAATAATGTTAGAACCTAAAAAAATTAAATATAGAAAAGTCCACAGAGGCAATCGAAAAGGTATGGCAAAAGGTGGTACTGAAGTAAGCTTTGGTAGTTATGGCTTGAAAGCAATGGAATCAGGTTGGGTTACAGCCAGACAAATTGAAGCTACTAGAATTTCAATATCTAGGCGAGTAAGAAAATTGGGTAGAATGTGGATTAGAATTTTTCCAGATAAGCCAATTACAAAAAAGCCAATGGAAACAAGAATGGGTAAAGGAAAAGGATCTCCAGAATATTGGGTAGCCAATGTAAAGCCCGGTAGAGTTTTATTTGAAGTAGAAGGTATTCCTAAGGAAGTAGCTCAGGAAGCATTTAGAATTGCTGGAAATAAGCTAGCAATCAAAACAAAATTAGTTTCAAAAAGAGGATTAGATGAAGGTTAATGACTTAAGAAAATTGTCTGATAAAGATTTATTGTCACGCTTAACTGACAATAGAGAAAGTTTACAGAAATATCGCTTTCAAAAATCAATTCAACAATTAGGTCTATAGTACGAAGATTTGCATTTTTCTTTAACACTGTACTATCAGGATAATTGTTGTCTTTGACAATAATTTTATTTGAATCAACATGCATAACGGTTCCTGATACAGGTGAAAGAAGTACTGATTGAGAATCTCTCGCAACCTTTCTTTCCATACCGGTAGCTACAATAGGTGCTTCTGTTTTCAGCAGTGGCACAGATTGACGCTGCATATTTGAACCCATTAATGCTCTATTGGCATCATCGTGTTCAACAAATGGGATTAAAGCAGCTGCAACACTTAAAATTTGATTTGGTACAATATCAGTAAATGCAACATGCTCTGGATCTACGATAGGAAAATCTCCCTTAGATCTCACTCTTACTTTTGATTCACTTATTTTATTTGCACTATCAACACTTAATCCTGATTGAGCAATATTGGCTCTATCTTCATCGTCAGCTGATAGATATTTGGTTTTTTCTGTTACAACTAGATTATCTACAACTCTATAAGGAGCTTCAATAAATCCATGTCTATTAATTTTTGCCATCAAAGCAAGTGATGATATCAAACCAATGTTTGGACCTTCAGGAGTTTCGATTGGACATAGTCTTCCGTAGTGAGTATAGTGAACGTCTCTAACTTCAAAACCAGCTCTTTCTCTTGAAAGACCACCGGGCCCAAGAGAAGAAATTCTTCTTTTATGAGTAATTTCTGCTAAAGGATTTGTTTGGTCTCCGAATTGAGATAATTGACTAGTTCCAAAGAATGTATTAATCACGGTAGTTACTAGTCTTGAATTGATTAAATCTTGAGGAGTAATTGTCTCTTGTTCTCTCAAATTCATTCTCTCGTATACAGTTCTTTGCATTCTAGCTAAAGCTGAATTAAACTGAACCTTAAGCTGTTCACCTACAGTTCTTACCCTTCTATTTCCTAGATGATCAATATCATCAGGAGACTTCATGCCTTTTCTCATTAAAATTAAGTACTTCACAGTAATAAGGAAGTCGTCATGCGTTAAAACAGCATCTTTTCCCTTATTATCTAAATTAAACTGCTTATCTAAACGATATCTTCCTACTAGTCCTAAATCATATTTTTTAGGAGAAAAGAACATTCTATCGATAAATTTTTGAGCAGATTCAGGGCTAGGCGCATCACTACCTCTTAACAGATAGTAAACCTTTAACAAAGCTTCTTCTGTAGATTTTGTGGGATCTTTTTTGATAGTATTATATATCATCATGCTATCGATATTATTTCTTACATCAACAAGTTTGACTTTCTTTGTCTTATTATTTTTTAAAGCACTAACGATAGTTTCATTTAACTCTTTTCCACCCTCAACTACTAATTCACCTGTTTCCATATCTATTGTATCTTCAACAGTAATATAGTCAGTCAAATCATCTGTTTTAATCTTAGATGGGTCCATTTCAAGGACTAGGTCAAATGCATTATAAATATCTTCATCTGAACTAAACCCTAAAGATCTTAATAGTAAGGTTGCTGGAAACTTTCTCTTTCTGTCGATGATAGTAAATAAAACATCATTGATATCTGTTGTAAAATCAATCCAAGATCCTCTAATTGGGATAATTCTAGCATTAAAAAGCTTCGCACCATTTGGATGAAATTTTTGATCAAAGAAAGCACCTGGAGATCTTTGTAATTGAGTTACAACTGTTCTCTCTGCTCCATTAATGATAAAAGTACCTTTACCTGTCATATATGGCATGTTACCAAAGTAAACATCTTGATCTATGACTTGAGCAAACTTCTTTTTATCTTTTTCGTCTGTAATTTTTAGACGTAATTTTACACTGAGAGGGACATTATAAGTAATGCCACGATCTGAACATTCTCTTGGAGTGTACCTAGGTTTTCCAATCGTATAGCTCTTGTATTCAAGTATATAATTTTCATGATTATCCTGTAAAGGAAAAATTGAAGCAAATGCTTCATGCAAGCCAAACATTACTCTGTCTTTTGGCTTCACATCTTCCTGTAAGAAGTCGTGAAAAGAACCTACCTGTAAATCGAGAAGATTTGGTAGCTCTACGTCTGTTATTATTTTCTCAAAACTATGTCTAGTATTCAACTTATCTAAATTCAAGATAGCTATTCCTCCAAAAAATTGGTTAATTAATATATTTAATTATATTATTGTAATTCTACTGTAGCTCCGGCTTCTTCAAGTTGAGACTTCAAACCTTCTGCCTCATCTTTAGAAACGCCTTCTTTCACAGCCTTAGGAGCAGAATCAACCAACTCTTTAGCTTCCTTAAGTCCCAAACTAGTTATCTCTCTAACAACTTTAATGACAGCAATTTTTGATTGACCAGCAGCCGTTACGACTACATTAAAATCACTTTTTTCAGCAGCTTCAGCAGTATCTCCACCGGCCGCTCCTGCGACTGCGGCAACAGGTACAGCAGCTGTTACGCCAAACTTCTCTTCAATATCTTTTACAAGCTCAGATATCTCTATCATGTTAGCTTCTTCTAAATACTGTAAAACATCTTCTCTTTTAGTGCTCATTTTAACTACCTTTCTTTGAGTTTAATTGTTCAAGTGCTCCTAATA
>AQSD01000021.1 GCA_000402755.1 Fidelibacterota bacterium SCGC AAA160-B08
ATAATCCTAGCCAATATTCTTATGAAGTTTTCCTTGGAACATGGTGCGGTGATAGTAGAAGAGAAGTGCCGAGAATGGAGAAGATATTAAGTGAGATGGGTGTAGATATAGCTATGGTGTCAATCATCACCGTAGATCGTGATAAAGTTAGTCCGAATGGAGAGGAAGAAGGTAAAGATATTCGCTATGTTCCAACTTTAATTGTTAGTAAAGATAATCAAGAAATAGGGCGTATTGTAGAATCACCTTCATCTGAAACAGCGACGCTTGAAAGCGACTTATTTGAAATTACGCTAGGAATTGCTCCTACACCGAATTACAGTATTGGAGAATATAAGTAATGTTTGAAAATATTGAATTAATTGGCTGGATAGGCTCCACTCTTGTCATTCTTTCTTTTTTCTGGGATGGCTGGAAAATGAGAGCTATAAATGGGTTGGGTTGTTTGGCCTGGGCGTTTTACGCAATTGTACAAGGAACTATGAGCTTATTATTTGTAAATGTAGCTATCATTTGTGTTCATATTTACAAGACACTATCAAAATAAATTTATTATTACTTTAAGAATTTCTCCTATACCGAATTACGCTGAGCAAAGATTTTTTGTGCTTTGAGCGCACTTAATTCTTTATCTTTAATCTCAAGCATAATATCTAAATCAAACTTATCTTTAATTGTTTTCATATAGTCAGAGAAATGATTCTCGTTAATTGTATCACAATGTTTTCCAACTATAGCATTTTCTTGTTGTGTAGAATAATCTACCATAGGAATACCGTCTTTAGCTTTCCATGTTTTGCTAGAAAGATCTAACGCATCCAATAAAGCTTCATCATTATTTTTTATGTCGTGATGTAGGTTATCGAAAATGATAGGAACGTCAGTTCCTTTATGAATTTTCAAACAATCTTGTAAATCAAATGATTTCTCATCATTTTCTATAACAAGATGTCTTTTAATATCATTACTTAGTCTATGATATCGATTAATAAATCGACTAATTGCAGTTTCTTTATCCCCATATACGCCGCCTACATGAATTTGAATTTTTGTATCAGAATCAAGCCCAAAAAGTTTAATCATATCAACGTGATAAGTTAATTCTTCAGAGCTTTTCATAAACAATTCTTCTTTTGGGGAATTGATTAAAACAAATTGTCCGGGATGAAATGCTATTCTAAATCCATTTGATTTGATAACCTTTCCCAATTGACTGAATTGATCCTTGAAATAATCTTGCCAATTAAATGTCATAATAGGGTGAGAAGCAAAAGGAACTAGGTCGGAAGAAATTCTCAAAAATCCCAAACCATGTTCTTTGTTAAAATGCAGAATTTTTTCTAGATTATTTAGATTAGTTTGTACCGTATCAATGACACGCTCCTCTGAATACGATGCAAGTTTAAATGTCTTTACTTTACACTCGATGGTGTAATTCATACATGGATAGCCGATTTTCACTAAGAATTGTCTAACGTCTTTTTATGTTCTTCGGGAGTATAAGAGTATCTACTCCATCGATAGAAATTTCAGCTACTCTAACCATAGTCTCTGATTCCATCTTCTTTAATTCTGATGGCAAAGAACTTACTGTTCCAATCTTTCCAAAATTTGGTGAACGAATCACTCTAACTGTACTACCTTCTTGAATACCTTCTGGCTCTTTAGATAAAGAGTCTTCTGCTTCAGACTCACTCAGCATAGGGATTACAATCTCAGGACGAATTACACCTGCTCTTATTTGCGTTGCACCATTGACAGATGCTTCATTTCCATGATTATTTTTTAATAAATCAAACGTAGCATCACTCATTGGAATAGATCCATATCCTTCTGTCACAATCAATGCTGTAGGTAGTTGTTCTGTACCTGTAATAGCTACCCCCAAATCATATCCCAATACTGCTTTTAGGTCATAGTAATTAAATCCACCTACTACCACCGCAGCAACATTACAACTCATTGCTTTTTTATAAGCATCAAGACTTAAGAATGATCCGCCTATTAAAATTTTTCCTGCCATTTCTTCTGTAATTTGATCAGATGTTAACTCGTCAGAAGAATTATTAGACACTAATACTAACTCTCCCCTTTTTTCGCCTGCAATTCCGAAAATGCCTTGGATAAATGCTGCATCACACTTTAAAATAATTCCTTCTTTTTCAATTACTTCATCTACCGTACCGCTTACATAAGCATCTACTTCTACTGGTATAGGAACTTCTCTCACTATAACACGTCCTGTACTTTCAGATATAGACTCAATTGTTCCATCTACAGGACAGTCGACAAAAGATTTAAACATACCAAAAATTCCTGCTGTTTCAGCAATCATATCACCTTTTTTTACGATATCACCTTCTTTAACTACTAAACAATCAACTACGTCTCTAGGTTCAATATTTAAGATGTTATTTACTTTTAACATCTGCACATTGCCGGGAAGATTGGTAGAGGCAACGACAGTATCTGGAGATAACTTATCGCCTTTCTTTACAAGAACTTTACCTTTTAGAGGTAAGATACGCTCTTTTCTAAAAAGCGTCTTTTTTAATACTTTTAATCCGGGAGTATAGGAATGTGCCATTTAAAATAAATCTCCTTTAGGATATTCATCTACTGCGCTAGACCAATTTAATAAACTATCAATTCTTTGGGATGGATCAGTCGACAACGTAATTGGTCTGTTACGTCCATCAAAGATTAATCCAACTACACCTCCATATATAATAGAATCAAGTGGCTCTCCTTTTCCGGCGCCAACGTCTATTCCTCTTGATGGCTCTATATGAACCTTCACTTCTTCATAAGGAACTTCAATCATTTCGAGAGAACCTTCTTTGATCTCTATTGTCTTTGTTGATCCGTCCTTAAATGACATTGTTACATCAGCCATTTTAGACTTTGGCTTTGCTTTTCCAACTGGACTAACACATGTTCCAAGTCTAATTAGACAATCATTATCAAACACTTCTAATGCTGCTTGACTTGCATCATCTTTTAATTCCTCTTTATCAATATTTGCAAGCACACCCAATTGAGGCATCATAAAAATAGAATCTACTGCTAACTGCGTAATACCTTCAGGCATGAAAGCATCGATCAGCATTCTGGCAGATTGTTGACGACGTGGAGCATGCGATAATACACCACCCGATCCTACCAATAAATCTAAATCCATCATATTTACTAGAGACTGACCACTAGAAGATTGCTCGAATGCATCAGATATAGTACGTTCTGATTGAACCCCTTTAAGACTAGTAGCAAATGCTTTATGTTGAATAAAAGATAATCTCAAAGCTTCTCTAGCAATTGCTTGCTCAATTACTAATTCCTCTAATGATTGCGGCACTGTAGTTGGACGTATCATCTTATTACCAATACGATTTGTTAGCTCGCTACGATCAATATCAAAAGGAACCCATCTTAATACATTATCTAGTCCTGCCTCAGCTAATACATTACAAATAGAGTAACTCATTCCAAGATTAGCGCTTACTGTACGATTAAATTTCTCTTCAAATACAGAAAAAATATCTGTTGTTGCGCCGCCGATATCTACTCCTACAACAGAGATACCTTCTTTCTTCGCAATCATTTCAATCAATGAACCTACCGCTCCAGGTGTCGGCATAATAGGAGCATCAGTCCAAGACATCAGCTTCTTATATCCAGGCGCCTGCGCCATAACGTGCTCCATAAATAGATCATGAATTTTATCACGTGAAGGTTCTAAATTTTCTCTCTCAAGTACTGGTCTAATATTATCAACAATATCTAGATCTGAAATTTCACCAAGCGTCGATTTGATAGATTCTTGAGCTTTATTATTTCCAGCATAAATCACTGGCAATTTATAATTTTGACCTAAACGAGGTCGTGGATTTGCAGCTGCTAGAATTTCAGCTAATTCCATTACATGCGTAGTAGTTCCACCGTCAGTTCCACCCGATAACAATATCATATCAGGTCTTAGCTGTCTGATACGTGTAATTTTTTCATGCGGTAACCTACCATCATTTGATGCTAAAACGTCCATTACAATCGACCCTGCACCCAAAGCAGCTCTTTCTGCGCTTTCTCCCGACATAGATTTTACTACACCAGCTACCATCATTTGTAGTCCACCACCAGCAGAGCTTGTAGAAACATAAATATCTACTCCCGACTTTCCATTCTCTGGTGTTATAATTTGATCTCCATCTAGAATAGTTCTTCCAGATAGCTCTTCTACTTCCATTACAGCATTCAATACTCCTTTAGTAACATCTTCAAAAGGAGCTTCAACTGTTGTGGGAGCTTCACCTCTAAAAGTTAACCTGTAACGGTCTTCTTTCCATTCAATTAGAATAGCTTTGGTGGTTGTACTTCCACAATCTGTTGCCAATATGGATTTAATTTTTTTACTCATAAATAATACGCAATAACATAAAACAATGTTACTGGAGTTGTCAATATTAAAGAGTCTAACCTATCTAACATCCCTCCATGCCCCATTAATAGACGAGAAGAATCCTTGATTTTTACTCTACGTTTCAAAGATGATTCAAAGATATCGCCAAAAAATCCAACAATATTTATAATGATGATAAATACCCATTTATCT
>AQSD01000022.1 GCA_000402755.1 Fidelibacterota bacterium SCGC AAA160-B08
TGATTGCATCATCTATTTTATTGAAATCAAATTCTTTCTCTTTGTTATATAATTGAATTTTATCTTTATAGTCTTCAATACTTGATTTTAATTTCTCATACTTTTGATCAGTCTCAATGACTGTATATTTTTTATCACTTTCTACCTTACCACAATGATCACATTCTGAGATAATGGTAACAGGTTTACCACAATCATTACAATCTGAAACTATTTTAATGTAGTCTTTATCAAATTGATTGAGCTGACTGATCTTATTTTGTAATTCTCCTTCAAGAACTTGCATTCCCTTAGAAGATTCACGATTTTTAGTCTGAACTTCTTTTAATAAATCTTCAGTAAGAGCGTCAACAGCAATTTTCATTTTTTCTAAAATTTCTTTTTCTGCTAAATAAAAATTTCTAGCATCTGTAAGCTCTACACTTTCTGACTCTTTTTTAGAGCTATTTTTCTTTAATAGAGTGTTTTTCTTTTTAAGCAAACCTTCAAGAGGTTTAATTCCTTTTTCTAGTTCAATAATTTTGGCTGAAGCTAAATTGATTTCTTCTTCTTTTAATTGTAAGCTTAATTTTTCATGCCTCTTAAATCTTTTCAGCTGCAATTCAAGACTCTTTACTTGCATTTCGATTTCAAGAATGATGTCGTCAATTCTTTCTAGGTCTCTATTGTTTAATTCAAATTTTCTTAAAGCGGAACGTCTTTGTGATTTATATTTATTTACACCAGCTGCCTCTTCAAACATGGAACGTCTACTATCATCTTTATCGGATAGAATCTGTTCAATCATATTAAGCTCAATAACAGAGTAAGCATCCGAGCTCATACCTGTATCAACAAATAAATTATAAATATCTTTTAGCCTACAAGCAGTTTTGTTGATAAAATATTCACTATCACCATTACGATATAATCTGCGACCAATTTCAACTTCACTGTATTCGATAGGCAGTAAGCCTTTATCATTTTGTACGGTTAAATAAACCTCACATAGACCTAAGGGTTTAATATTTGAAGCTCCATTAAATATTACATCTTCCATCTTAGAACTTCTCAGCCTAGATGTCTTTTGCTCTCCTAATACCCACCTAATTGCGTCTACAATATTAGTTTTACCACAACCGTTAGGGCCAACTATACCTGTTACACCACTATCTAGTAGTATTGTTTGCTTCTTTGCGAAGGATTTAAATCCAAATAATTCTAATTTTGAAATATGCATGAGTCTATCCTGGTGGCCAATTCATTTTTCTTCCCCCAATCAAGTGAAGGTGAATATGATAAACGGTCTGGCCTCCATCGTCATTACAATTAAATATCGTTCTATAACCAGATTGATCAATCTTGAGTTCTTTAGCAAGCTTGTTTGCTACCAACACCATTCTACCTACAATATCAGCATCTGATGGTTTTAAATCGTTCAGTGTCTCAATACATTTTTTAGGTATAATCAGAGCATGTACCGGTGCAACAGGATTAATATCTTCAATTGCAATGATATTTTCATCTTCATAAAGAATATTGGCAGGAATCTCTCTGTCTATAATTTGTTCAAAAATTGTTTTATTCATATTGTGCCATCAGCTCATTTAAAATCGATAAAATTGATACTACGGCAGTCTCTGCTCTTAATACTGCCTTAGCAATACTAACTTTAAGGAATTTATTCTCATAAATAAACTCTTTTTCTTTTGAAGAAAATCCGCCTTCAGGTCCAATTAAGATTAAAATTTTCTTCTTATTATTAACAGCATCGAATACTGTTTCTTTAAAAAGGGTTAAAGTTTCTTTTGATTCAATCAAGGCGACAATATTTAATGCTTCTGGATCGTACCAATCTTCTAGTTGAGCTACAGGGTTAATATTTGGCAATATGCTCCTCATAGATTGTTTTGTTGCTGAACGCATAGTAGAGGTCATCTTATCTAATGAGATATTTGATTTTATTGATCTATCTAAATATAATGGAGTTAATTCTTTAACTCCTGATTCTATAGATTTTTCTACTGCAATTTTCATTCTTGAATTTTTGATAATTGGCAATCCGATATGGATGTGATAGTTTAATTCATTTTGATTGATATGAGATTCTAATATCGAACCTTCTACTATATTTTTACTTGTAAAAGTATCGACCTTACAATAATAAGTTCCACCCTCACCATCTGTCAACCATATATTAGAATTTATTTTAAGACGTAATACGTTGATTAAATGATGGGATTCATTTCTATCCAAAAAGAAGCTATTATTTTGAATATTCTTTTTATCTACAAAAGAAAATTTACTCACGATTTATCTTATATTTTAAGTATAAAAAAGCTCCACCATAATCCCTTTTATCGTGAATAGGTTCTTCTACTTTTAAATAATCATATCCTAATCCAAATGCGATAGTGGCCGAAGTACCAGTATTAAAATTAATTCCAATACCTATGGATCCTCCTGGATTAATTTGAGTTTCTGCATTTGACCATCTTTTTGAAAAGCTTCTTATATTTTCATCGCCATCAATTGATAGCATTGGTCCTACAGCAAATAGTACATATGGTTCAAAGTTATTTGCAATTTTACCTTGAAAAGGATAATAGTTGAATCTAAGATAAAGAGGTAGCATCGTAATATTTTTTTCTCCTATAATCTTATATTGATTAATAAATGGGTCATATACTGGATACTCATCACTTCTTATATCATAAAATCTTAGATCAGCACCAATAGATAGATTTTTTTTAAGAAATTTATCCGATTCATATCCAAATCCATATCCATTACTTGTAAACATAAAATTAAGATTATGAGAGTTTTGTTGACTATACAATGACGAAGAAATCATCGCTATAATAATTAACTTTATCCCAGTTTTAACTAAAAATATCGATAGTATATGCTTATATCTATTCATGGTCCTCAAATTCCGCATCTTTAACTTTTTTATAATCTATTTTTGTATCTTTTTTCACAATAGAAGTCTTTTCTTCTTTATTGAAGAATCTATATACCATAAAAAGTACACCAGCTGCTATTATCCATTTTAACATAATTTATGACGGATTAAAATATCTTCTTCCTTTTGCAGGCTGTTGTATTACTTCTAGTAAATTCTCAAAATCGTCAGGATTGTTGACAAAATCGATATTGTTAGCATTAATAACAAGAAGAGGTCTTTCATCGTAATTAACAAAAAACTCTTGGTATTTTTCATTCACCTGATTGATATATTCAGTTGTAACACCTTTTTCAAAATTTCTGCCTCTTTGTTTAATATTTTTCATTAAACGTGAGGTATCTGCTTGTAAATAAACTACCATGTCTGGCTTTATAATATCTTTCTCTAAAATATCTGCAACGCTAGAATATAATTCAAATTCAGCTTGAGATCTGAGAGTAAATTCAGCAAATAATCTGTCTTTTTCAAACATATAATCTGTAATTACTCCCTTTTGAAATGCGTCTAATTGTCTAATCTTTTTTTGCTGTTGTTGATACCTTTGTAATAAAAACCATATTTGAGTTTGAAGAGCATTGCTGTCTGGATCTTCATAAAAATCTTCTAAAAATGGATTGCCTTTAAAATCTTCAAATACCTTCCTAGCATTTAACTTGTCAGCAATCATTTTTGCTAAACTTGTTTTTCCTACCCCTATAGGGCCTTCTATTGCAATATATGACTCTAGTTGGCTCATGCTTTCTTATCGATTAAATATTTATCTACTGTTGAAGTATCAGGACATTTTTCTAATAAATCAATCATCTTATGTTTTGTACCTGGAAAAATCTTCTCAGGAACAAGCTCCGCTAATGGAACTAATACGAATTTACGCAATAAAGCGTGAGAATGTGGAATAGTAAGTTCAGCTGTCTGAATAAAAGCATCTCCAAAAAGAACTATATCTATATCAATTGTTCTTGGAGAATTTTTTTTTCTATCAATCCTACGTCCTAACATTTTTTCTATATCATGAATTTTATCTAGAAATTGAAATGGTGTAAATAATGTATTTAATTCCACAATAATATTTATAAAAGCAGGTTGATTTGTATTATATAGCGGCTCTGATAAATAAAAAGAGGAGGTTCTTATATCTGTATTTTCTATATAGGCGCCAAGCA
>AQSD01000023.1 GCA_000402755.1 Fidelibacterota bacterium SCGC AAA160-B08
GATTGTGATAAGCTTTATTTGGTTGATATAGACGGTAAAAATCTAAAAGAATTTCCATTAAGAGATGGAGCATTTACCTGTGCTCACTATGCACTTGACAATGAATTCATTTTCTTTTCATCTACGATGAAAGATGGACCCGAATGTCCAGAAATCTATAAGCATCCCAATCCACGTAAATATATTTGGCCTTTAAGAAATTATGAGATTTATAAGTGGGATGGCAACACCGCAACCCAGTTAACAAATGCTCCGGGTTATAATGCTGAAACCACAACGCATCCGACGGAAAGAAAAGTTATTTTTACATCAATGCGTGAAGGAGATATAGATCTATACGAAATGGATTATGACGGTAAGAATACCTGTAAAAAAGAAAAGAACAGGAATATCTTTTTTGTAAAAATTATAATGATCTGATCGACTAAATATGCCTTTTCCTAAATCTATTATATTGATTTTAGAATTAACAAAAAAGGGATGAAGCTTCGATGAGAAATTTTGCGCAGATGGAGATCCTCCCAACTGTACATTACCTTCTTCGTCCATTCTTCCAACCATATCTAAGTTCACCATTAATTGCACTTTACTTAAATCTATTGTTGGATTATTTACATAGTGCTTTGAGCCTAAAAGACCTAATTCTTCTCCACCAAAAGCTATAAAGACTAACGTTCTTTTGTGTGTATTAATTGAAGCAAAATGTTCAAACAATTCTAAGACCATTGCTGTTCCTGATGCATTATCATCTGCACCATTATGAATCAATCCAAGTGTATTTTTTACGCTGTCATAATGAGCCCCAATAACAACATATTCATCTTTTAATTGTTCGTCATTTCCTGGTAGGGTTGCGATAATATTATATGTTTTAACTTTATTCTTAGGCGTAAGTCTACTTTTTGAAACATAATGCTCTTGAACTTCGACCATTCTTTTTGTTGATGATTCAACGTTAGTAAAATGGTTAACAATATAATCTTTAGCGGCCCTATCTCCTGGTGTACCAGAACCTCTTCCTCTTAATCCATCCGATGACAAATAAGTAATATGTGATTTGAAATCATCGATTGTGATATCGCTTTGTGTAGCTTTCACCTCTGGAATAGTAAAATTAGGCATGTTACTAGCGCATGATGCTAAAAATAAAATAGATAGATATAATGTATATTTCATGATTGAAACCTATAACAAATTAAAATAGATATCCAATCAAAAGGTAACTTAAGCCGAATATGATAGTTAAGATGATGATAAACGCATTAAAATGTTTATCCATCATTTGTTTAATTGGGTCACCGAAAGATCTAATTAATAATCCAATAATTACAAAACGTCCCCCTCTACCAAGAATTGATGCTAAAATAAATGTAGGTAGATTTATCTGAAAAACACCAGCTGTTATTGAAAAAACCTTATATGGAATTGGAGTAAATGCTGCTGTAAAAATTACTAAAAAATTGTGTGCATCATATTTGGCACCCACATTATCAAAAACTTGTTGTGTAAATCCTGGGATTATCTTAAAAAAGAAGTTTGCAACTCCTGTCAGCTCACCTGATGGTGCATACCAGAGGAAATAACCTATTATAAATCCAAATACACCTCCCAATACTGATCCTAGCGTACATATAAACACGTAATACATAGAACGCTTAACCTTTCCTAAACATAGAGCCATCAATAAAGGATCTGCAGGAACAGGAAAGAACGAAGATTCAGCGAAAGCGACTGAGAACAAAACCAATGTTCCGTAAGCGCTTTCCGCCCAAGATAATACCCATTGATATAAATTTTTTAGCGGATTCAAGACTATCTTAATCTTAGCATTTTTATTGCTTTGATAAACTGACCACCATTTGGATTAGCTGGAGTATACATTTGACAGAAATAGACACCTGAACTTACAGGATCTCCATTGTCGTTGGTTCCATCCCATATTACTGATTTATAACCAGCTCCCTGCTCTTCATCTACTAAAGTAGCAACAAGTTGACCTTTAACATTAAATACTCTCATAACGACATACTGCGTAGACGGAACATCATACTCTAGTGTCGTAAATGATGTAAATGGATTTGGATAATTTTGCTTTAATTCTAAGATGTCAGGTATTAATGCTCTTCCATCAATCTTTAAATTGCCGACAAAACCAGATACCGCAGTTTGAAAAGACTGTCCATCTGTAGATATCACAGACCATGAACCTTCAGCTACATTAACAGTATCAGTTTGTGCTACTAAATCTTTTAACGCCCATACCATTGAATTATCTTGCGTCCATGTATTCATGCTTAAAAACTGTAAATCATTATAGCCAATCATTCGATATTCAATATTATCTCCATCTACATCAGCAGATTCTTCCCAAACAAATCTTAACGAGTCATTTTGGTTTTCTGGCGTAATAAATAAGTATTCATTTGACAGATATGAACCTGAACCATCTAGTGCATTAAATATATATTCTCCTGTCGTAGTAAAGGCTCCCGGTGCATCGTTTACTGGCAATACTGTCGCATTAAATGATACTCTAGTAGAATCAATTCCACCATCTGCTGTACCGCCGTCATCTCGCACTGTCACATAAACCACAGAAGATCCATTACTATCTGCGCTTGGAGATAAATCGAGTATAAATTGGCCAGTAGAAGGATTATTTACGACTAATGATGGGAATATAGCTGTATTCTCAGCATATGCCGTAACAGTAAGATTTTGAGCGTTAACGTCAGCCCCATAATTCACTCCAGTAAGCTGAATTCCTAAATTAGTATCTTCGTTGATTTGTACATCTGACACTGTATCAATATTTGGAGGAGAGTTAACAAATTCTACCGGTCTAATTTGATATTCAGAAGAGTATTGACTTTCCTGTCCTTCTCTATCAACGGTAGATAATTTATAGTAGTATGTTTTACTTGTATCTAGGTTTTCATCCGTAAATACTGAATTCGGATAACCTACCTCTATAATTAAATTATTAGAAGAAGGAGTAAATAAGGCTTCTTCTGATCGATATAGTCTAACGCTAGCATTAGAATCATCTCCAAGACTCCAAGAGAACGTAATACTTCCATCTTGTGGAATTGCATATGAAATATTAGCAGGTGCATCAGGTGCAGTATCATCATGTGTAGGCTTTAATATATACAATCCTTCATCAATACCTGTAACGACAACTATTCCACTATCATAATAAGGATAATTGCTCCACGTTCCATCAAAAGATGCATTATTATTTGATGGATATACGTCAAAATATGCCGCTTCACTAGGATTGTTTATATCAGAAATATCAAGAATACGCAATCCACTAGTATAATGAGACATATAAACATAGTTTCCAATAACATAGTTATTATGGTCGATAGATGATGTTGGACCAGTATATGTTGTTTGGAGCGTTGGATTACTTAAATCTTCTACATTCCAAATTAATGTTCTGGTATTTCCAAATCCTCCGTTGTATTCATCAAGCTCATCGTTAACGATAAAATATTTATGATCTTCTGTCAGCCATCCTTGGTGGGTATAATAATTATCATAACTCCCTAATCCAATTGTCTTAGCACCACTAGAATCATCCGATTTAACACTTAAATCTGCAATCCAAACCTTGGTCTCATTAGAGCCAAAACAGATTTCCTGTCCAACATATTGAGAATCTGGTCCATTATATACAACACATTGCACATCATGAACATACCCAGTATTACTTCTTCCTGTAGAAGGATCAGATACGCAAGCCGATTTCGACGGTAAGGTAGGATTATTGATATCAACAATATGTAATCCGCCAGGACCACAAGTACTGGTACCTATAGCATAAGCAAAACCTGTATCTTCATTAATAAAAATATTATGCGCATTACCAAATTCAGCATAATGAG
>AQSD01000024.1 GCA_000402755.1 Fidelibacterota bacterium SCGC AAA160-B08
ACCACTAACTCAGGAAAAGATGTTCCTATAGAAACAATTGTTAACCCAATTACAAGATCAGAAATTTTGAACTTCTTTGCAATGTCCTTTGCGCCGTCAACTAACCACTCTGAACCATAAAATAGACCTATGGAACCTATTATAAGAAAAAATATGCTAGATAGCATTAGTACAATCCATTCTTATTGATATACTTCCAAACATCTTTTGGCACCATATATCTAATTGTTTTTCCATCTCTCCAACGTGCTCTTATATTGGTCGAAGAAATTTCAAATTGAGGAATATTAGCAAAATGTACTCCATCTAATATCCATTGCGGTATATCACTAGGGGTAAATCCGGGCCTAATTGCAACGATAATATTGCATAAACTCATTATTTTCTTGGGATCTTTCCATTTATGAAACTCTCGTAGAGTGTCACTACCCATGAGAAAGTATAAATCTTTTTTTTCTAAATTGCGGTTTTCAGCAAATTCAGTAACTGTATCGATAGTATAGCTAATATCTCCCTTATTAATTTCAAAATCAGATATTTCAAAATTATCATTACCAATAAGCGCCATATTTAACATATCTAATCTTTTTTTTGTAGAGGATATAACCTTCCCTTGTTTTGCGGGAGATATATTAGCAGGTACGAATATTAATCTTTCGAAATTTTCAGATTCAATAATAGTTTGAGCAATTAGAAGATGCCCAATGTGAGGAGGGTCAAAAGTTCCACCAAATATACAGGTTTTCATAGTCTACCTACCTTAAGAATTGTTATTTAAGATCTGGGAAGCTGCTTCTTTAAAGCTGTCGTTAGCTAGCGACTCATCGCTTACATCTAAACCATCTAAAAATTCTTTAGCCTCTTCTTCTTTATCCAGAAGAACTAAACATCGTATTACCTCTAGATTTGCATTCCTATAATATTGTGTATCATAATATTCATTAATTACAATTTTATAAGAAACGATTGCTGAATCATAAGCCTTTAACTTGAAGTATAACTCGCCTGTTTCCATACTCTTTTCAGCTAACCTTAATCTAAGGTCTTTAATCAGGTTATCAGCACCAAAAGAATAGTCCGAAGAAGGATAATCGTCCAAGAATTGCTGTATTTCTGTTATAGCTTTTTTACTAGACTCTTGATCATGATAATAGTTTGGAGATAAAGCCATTAGAGTTTCGCATATTCTCCATCGAGTTTTTTCGATGTAAGGACTAAATCCCATTCGAGATACTAATTTTTCATATTCGATTAATGCAAAGGCGTAGTCTTCATCTAAAAAATAAGATTCAGCTAAAAAGAATAATGCGTCATCTCCCAAATCAGTATGGGAAGCTCTTTCAACGATAATATTAAATTGTTGAGCTGCTTTTGGATATTTTTCCTCTTCAAAAAATTCTAATCCATCTTCAAATCTAGTTTTATAGGGAATATTATCATCAAAGGGATTTGACCAGCCACAACCGACCATAAAGAAAAGCATTGAAAGGAATATAAATTTCATATTAGGTATTATTTTGATATCTCAGCGCAGAATTAGAAAGAGCCGCTTAAAGAGAATCTCACCATATTTGAGTGTGGGTCAAGCTCTCCACCCATGATATAGCTCACATCAAATCCAAGAGCATCTATACGAGCACCTAAACCTAAAGTTGTGTAGCTTAATTCACCGGATGGATCATTCATAAAACCTGCTCTTAATGCAAAGTCTTCTACAAGATAATATTCAAAACCAAGATTGGTAACCATTGATTGGTCATTGATCTCATAGTTTAAATCAAACGCTATATTTGCTTTACCTTCAAGAGCTAAATAACCTAAACCTAAACCAAGCTTAGTAGGCAGCGGATCTTCTTCTCCATCTCCAAAACTAACACCTGGACCTAGATTTGTTAATACAGCACCCATTGTTAAGTTAGGATTATCCATTGCATTATGCTTGAAATAACCAACATCAACAGCAACACTACTGCTAGAAGCATCAAGACTGCTTATAACCGCAAGTTCTTGATAAAAATATTTTCCATTTACACCCCAAGATGAATCTTCGTCAATTTTTTTAGCGTATGATACATTCAACGCATACATATAACTAGAAAATGAACCTAATTCAGCGCCATTTGCATCAGTACTAACCTGGTCTCCTAAATTTAAATAAGTAAAATGACCACCAATTGCTGCATCCTCTTTAAATGGCGTAGCAAATGTAATAAAATCATATGCCATGTCATCTACTAGATTTGGCAGATAGCTGGTGTGCATAAAAGAAGCTTGAGTATTAGAAAGATTCATCAGACCGGCTGGATTATAATATGTAGCATAAGCATCATCTGCCACTCCAATTTGAGCCTCTCCCATACCATTAGCTCTCGCACCTGGATTTATAGCTAAAAATAATGAACCTGCTTGACCTTGAGCCATAACAAGTTGTGATAATAAAATAATTGTGGTAATTAAGTTTTTGTTTTTCATGATAGACAAAGATAAATAAAAATCAGTAAAAGAACAAAGGAATATATGTGATGATTAGAACTCCTATTAATCTTATGAAAAAATAAGGCATTGTAGCCGCATAAATAGTGGGCATATCTTTTTTAAAACGATATGAGGACAAGAAAAGATTCATGCCTACTGGAGGTGTAATATAACCCAACTCTAGGTTAGCTATAAAAATAATACCCAAATGTATTGGATCAATCCCAAAATGTATTGCTAGAGGAGCAATCAAAGGAACTATCACAATAATAGCTGAAAAAATATCCATAATACATCCAGCAATTAGCAATAAAATATTCAAAGCGAGTAAAAACATTATAGGAGAATCAATAGACGTCTTTGCAAACTGTAAGATTTTTAGAGGAATTTGAGCATCTACAAGATATCCTGTAAATCCCATAGCAAATCCAAGAATAATTAATACTCCTCCTACTAAGGTCGCACAATCAATAATAATTTTAGGAATATCTTTAAATTGGATATCTCTATAAATATAAACTTCAACAAATAAAACATACCATACGAGCAAAGCAGCACATTCCACTAATGTTGCTAGTCCACTAAATAAACCATAAATAATTAGTATTGGTATAGCTACTTCCCATTTTGCATGAAGAAAAGATTCTCTTAAATCTTTTATATTAAACTGTACCTTTTTTTGTGTCTTTGGCTTGTGATATATCCCATAACAAACAATAATAAATAACAAAAATAAGCCCGGAATAAGTCCACTTTTAAATAATTCAATCGGATTGATACCAGCTGTAACAGAATAGATAATTGCTGGCAAACTTGGTGGAAATAGCAATCCAAGTGATCCAGCAGTTGTAATCAGCCCCAAAGAAAAGATCTCAGAATATCCATCTTCAATTAGTATGGGATATAGAATGGCTCCTAATGCTAAGATTGTTACGCCAGACCCACCTGTAAGCGCTGTAAAGAAAGCGCATAATAAAACAACAATGAGCACTGTTGAGCCCGGAAGCCAACCTAGTGATGCTTTAAAAAAATTGAGTAATCGCTTAGAAATATTACTCTCAGCAAGTATATATCCAGCCAATGTGAAGATAGGTATAGCGGCTAAGGTAGGAGAAACTACAATACGGTATGCGCTGTCACTGATGGTCGATATTAAATCAAAATTTGTAGCCCATTCTGTGGGTTCTGATAAAAAGAAAAGTATTGACAGTGCAGCTAAAACAATAAAAATAGGTAATCCAAAAGCTACCAGTCCAATAACCCCTAAAACCTTCGTTATTAATAACATTTCATTGGAAAATGGGAATTGCCAGTAATAAAGAATTATGGTCATGAAAAAAGATCCTAACACCAATAAGAGGCGATAGTTTAATCTACTA
>AQSD01000025.1 GCA_000402755.1 Fidelibacterota bacterium SCGC AAA160-B08
GATCGATGATTACAAAAACATTAAGTGGCGAGCTTGGATTTAGAGAATATCTTGAAAAGGTTAATGGATATTGCAATGAAGGACTTGATAGTGGCTATGAAGGTCATTACAAGGACGAGGTTGAATGTATCGAAGCGGCTAAGGCTGTTTATGCGCTAGCTTTGAATGAATCTTTAAGTAGATATGGTCAAGATATTGGAACAGAACAAGTGATAATAGAAAACTTAGCTAATATCCTAATCTACTGCTACGTATCTGATTCTACTGTTTCAAGAGTGATACAAAATAAAGATTTTTACGATAGTAAGAGTCAAGTAGTGCCAGAGCTTTGTGCTAAGGTTTATACAGCTGAACAAGGTATAAGAGTTATGGAATATGCGAACAAGATTTTTAATAGCATATTTGATAGTGAAATTCCTGCTGATATTGAACAAAAGCTAGATGTGTTAAAAAAGAGATTATCTTTAAAAACTGATACAATTGGTTTAAAGAAGATAATAGGTGAAAAAGTTGTTGAAGCAGGTGGCTATCCTGTGAAAAGTTTCTAAGGAGGAAATGATGAGTAATAAAGCAGTGATTGTTGATGGCGTAAGATCGCCTATTGGTACAAAAGGAAGTGCATTAGTTGGAATGCGACCAGATGAAATTGCTGGGCAGGTTATTAAAGGCCTTTTGGATCGTAATAAAAATTTAGATGTTAACCATATTGAAGATGTTTCATTGGGATGTGCATTTCCTGAAGGTCCTACTGGAATGTTGGTAGCAAGAGGAGCTGCAATCTTAGCTGGTATTCCAGATACTGCTGCTGCCAATGTTATTAATAGATATTGTGGATCTGCGATGACATCACTACATCTTATAAGTACTGCAATTGAATCAGGCGATATCCAAGTAGGTATTGCAGGTGGCGTAGAAGACATGTTTAGTATTCCTCAGGGAGGTTTTGCTCCCGATTTTAATGTCCAGCTAGCAGAAGATGACTATTATATTTCTATGGGAGAAGGAGCTGAGTTGTTAGCTGATAAACTAGATATCTCAAGACAAGAACAAGAAGAGTTTGCTTATAGTTCACACAATAAAGCAATTGCTGCTCAAAAAGATGGAAAATTTGATAATGAAATTATTCCAATTACACTTGAAGATGGATCAGTTTTTGATAAGGATAGTGGACCTAGGATACCTAATAAAGAAAAAATTGAATCTTTAAATGCTGCATTTAAAGTCGATGGAACTGTTACTGCTGCTACAAGTAGTCCATTTTCTATTGGTGCATCTGCTATGCTTATAACTAGCGAAGCATACGCAAAAGAGCATGGACTTAAGATTAGAGCTTATATTGAAGGTAGAGCGGTAGCGGGAGTTAATTGGAGAATGTTTGGATCAGGTCCAGTTCCAGCTACAGCTAAGGCTTTAAAAAATACAGGATTATCAATAGATGATATTGATGTTATGGAAATTAATGAAGCATTCGCCGCACAAGCTCTTTATTGTGTCAAGGAAGCAAATTGGGATTTAGATAAAGTGAATATGAATGGTGGCGCTATTGCTTTAGGTCATCCTCTTGGAATCTCAGGTACAAGAATTATCACTACACTTCTGAATGTACTTGAACAACAAGATAAATCTGTTGGACTTGCAACTATGTGTGTAGGTACAGGACAGGGAATCACAACAATTATTAAAAGAGGATAAAACCAATGAGTATTGAAATTAAAAAATGTGCAGTATTAGGCGCAGGAGTAATGGGAGCACAAATTGCAGGGCATATAGCGAATGCAGGGATACCATCTTTATTGTTTGATATGAATGAAGATCTTGCACAAAAAGGAGTAGACGGATTAACCAAATTAAAGCCTGCACCTCTTTTTTCTCGTAGTAATGCTTCTCTTGTGACGCCATGTACATATGAAAATGATATGGAAAAGTTAAAAGATTGTGATTTAATTATTGAGGCAGTTGCCGAAAAGATTGAAATCAAACATGCAGTATATAAAAATTTACTACCACATTTAAAAAAAGGCGCTATTCTCGCATCAAATACATCAGGAATTCCTTTAGCAAATTTAGTAGAAGTTCTTCCTGAGGATGTTCAAAAAAGTTTCTTAATTGCACACTTTTTTAACCCTCCAAGATATTTGAAATTATTAGAGTTGGTAAAAGGGAAAAAAACATCAGATGATGTTTATGATACAGTTACTGAATTTGGTGAAACTACATTAGGTAAAGGTATTGTGCATGCAAAAGATACACCTGGATTTATTGGTAATAGATTAGTGAATGCTGGAGGACCTTTAACATATCATAAAGCTATAGAAATGGGCCTTACCGTTGAAGACGTGGATGCACTTTCAGGTGCTCTTGTTGGAAATGCAAAAAGTGCATATTTTAGAACTCAAGACATCGTTGGCTTGGATACGGCACTGAATGTCCAAAATAATATGTTTGATAGAGTTACTACCGAATCAGAAGAAGAAAGACAAAAGTTTAAAGCTCCTGACATGCTTGTTAAGCTTGTAGAAGAAGGTAGGCTTGGTCAAAAAAGCGGATCTGGTTGGTATAAAAAAGAAGGTAAGAAAATTTTATCACTTGACTTGGATACAATGGAATATACTCCAACTAAGAAAAGAATGTTTGATACTATTAGAGTTGGAAGACCTATCAAAGACCTTAAAAAGAGATTAGCTGCAATTACATATTTAGATGATATTGGAGCAAAATTTTTATGGGAAGTCAATGCTCCAATGTTTACCTATACAGCAGAACTAATTCCTGAAATTGCTGATAGTATTGTTGAAATTGAAGCTGGAGTAACATTAGGATGGGAAAAATTTGTTGGTCAAAATGGATTGAAGATTGGAATTGATGATTTTGGATTGTCTGCTCCAGGTG
>AQSD01000026.1 GCA_000402755.1 Fidelibacterota bacterium SCGC AAA160-B08
TTTAGTCTTACACTGTTTGTCCTGAAGAGACTTAATAATATCTTCTAAGTCTTTTTTTGTTGTTCTTTTCTTTGAGACAGCTTTTACACTACTAGCAGAACTATCTGATCCGTTTTTTATTTTTTTATTCATATCAATATTTTCTTCATCGCTTTATTCGATGCATAAAGACCTATTATCAACGACAACCCAATCATCCATGCCCATAAAAAATTATCAATTCCTATATTTAAATTGAAGTAGGAATTTATTACAATGAAACTATAATTCACTAATAAAAATGCAATAAATGATCCAATAATAGATTGTAGTATAGATTCAATAAAAAATGGGATTTTAATAAATATATCTGAAGCTCCGTTATATTGTAGTATCTCAATAAAATCGCTTCGATTTGACATTGATAATTTGACTGTATTTGAAATCATCTGAATTGAAATAAAGACGATTCCAATAACCAATATTAGAAAAAAGAATATAAATAAATTAATTTTATCCTCAATATTGTCGATATAAGCTCCTCTATATTCTACGCTATCTACAAAATTATAATTTTCTATATCATTAATTAATCCCTCTATCCTATTCAAATCAAAATTATTCTTTTCCAGTGAGACCTTTAGTGACATTGGGAGAGGATTATATCCCAACATATCTACAACATTTTCTCCAAATTCTTCTAAAAAAATATCTGCAGATTTTTCTTTATCAATTAATACAACAGAGTATATAGCTGTATTTGACTGTAGATCCCGAGTTATGACGGTTGACTGCTCCAAGCTCACGTCGTCATTTAAAAAAATTTCAAAGGTATACTTTGAGCGAAAAAAATTAACAAGACTATCTGTATTAAATCCAACCACAAAGAAAGTTCCAAGAATGGTAAAATTAATTAAAATGGTTATTATACATAAGAAATTGGTCAATTTATTTCTTAAAAAATTCTTTAATCCTTCAGAAAAAAGGAAAGCAATCTTATCAATCATTCGCTTACCACTCTTCCTTGATCTAACTCTATAACTCTATATGGCTTTTCTGCTATTAACTTATAATTATGAGTAGCCATTATTACACATGTGCCCTCTTTATTGATTTGCTCTAATATTCTTAAAATTCTGTGACCTGCTGTTGGGTCAAGGTTTCCAGTAGGTTCGTCTGCTAGTATTATATCTGGATTCTTTACAATTGCACGTGCAATACACACTCTCTGCTGTTCTCCTCCAGACAATTGATGAGGAAATTTCTTAGCATATCGAGATAATTCAGTTAATTCTAATGCCTCGCTTACGAGATTAGCTATTTTTTTTCTTCCAAACCCATTGATATGTAAAGGCAACGCTATATTCTCATAAACCGTTCTTTGTTTTAAGAGTTTATAGTCCTGAAAAATAACTCCAATTTTTTTTCTTATTCTATAAACGTCTTTCTTTTTTATCTTTTTAGATGAATATCCTAATACTTTCACACTCCCTTTGTCTGGTAAAAGATCAAAGTATAAGAGTTTTAATAAGGTGCTTTTTCCAGACCCTGTAGGACCTACCAAAAAACAGAATTCATCATCTTGAATATTTAAATCAATGTTATAAATTCCAGATTTTGAAGAGTAGTTGTATGTAATATTTTTAAACTCAACCATAGAACTGAAGGTAAAGAAATAAGATATATATTAGCACCAATAAAAAGCCAGATAATTTGTTAAGACCCTTGTAAAAGAAACTTAAAAAAGCTAATAAAAATAGCAATCCAACTCCAAAGAATAATTCAAAAGAAACATCGCTAACCTCTAAAGGTCCTATTAAACCTATTATACCTAAAACAAATAATATATTGAAAATATTCGATCCAATGATATTTCCTAGGGATATACCCACCTCTTTCCTCGAAAGCGCTGTCATGGTGACAAATAGCTCAGGTAATGACGTTCCCATAGCAACAACAGTCATACCAACTGCTTTTTCAGAAAATCCAAACTCGCGCACTAAAGGCGCTGCACCATTTAAAACAAACAACTCAGAACCAGCATACAAGATTAAGGATCCGGCAATTAACCTGCCAAATGCCTTGTTTAAACAAACTTCTTCTTCGTTTGCAAGCTCATTATCGCAAGATGTGATATTAGGTCTTAAAAAACTAGCAATGATATAAATAACAAATAAAAATAAAAATATTTGAGAATCGCTGGAACTAATCTGATTATCTAGTATGATGTAATAAAGAACTCCGCATGCCAATAGATTATACATAAAAGCTGATATTACATTCTTGTATTCAAAATCCATCTTATAGAACAGCGCAGGCAATCCTAAGGCTAAGCCAATATTAGCAATATTTGACCCCAGTACATTCCCAATAACAAAATCAGCATGCCCTTCTAAAGAAGAGATAATACCAACCACTAACTCAGGAAAAGATGTTCCTATAGAAACAATTGTTAACCCAATTACAAGATCAGAAATTTTGAACTTCTTTGCAATGTCCTTTGCGCC